>JARLGR010000127.1 GCA_031292665.1 Mycobacterium sp.
CAGCTCACCGCAGGTCGGGATGTCGTCGATCAGGCCCATCGCCGTACCGACCGTCCAGATCCCGGCGTCCACATCTCCCTCGTCGAACACCCTCCGGCCCCGCACCCCGGCCACTAAGTCCTTGATGTCGTCGAACTGACCGCCGCGATTGAGTATTTCGACCACCTCTTGCGACACGGCGTTGCTGGCCACCCGTGCGGTGTTGTGCAGTGTCCGGAAGATCAGCTCGGTGCCGCGCTCATCGCCGGCGACGATGGCCTCCTTGACGTTGTGGTGGATGCAGGACTCCACGGTGCACATGAACCGGGTGCCCATGTTGATGCCGTCGGCGCCCAGCGCCAGCGCCGCGACCAGACCGGGGCCGTCGGCGAAACCGCCAGAAGCGATCATGGGGATCCCGATCTTTTTGGCGGCGGCCGGAATCAGGACCAGGCCCGGGATGTCGTCCTCACCGGGGTGCCCCGCGCATTCGAAGCCATCGATGCTGATGCCGTCGACGCCGAGGCTCTGCGCCTTGACCGCGTGTCGCACCGACGTGCACTTGTGCAGCACCTTGATGCCGTTGTCGTGAAACATCGGCAGGTGCGGCGCAGGGTTCGACCCCGCCGTCTCGACGATTTTGATTCCCGCGTCAACGATCACTTGGCGGTATTCGTCATAGGGCGGCGGGTTGATCGCCGGCAGGATCGTCAGGTTCACCCCGAACGGCTTGTCCGTCAGATCCCGGGTCTTGGCGATCTCATTGGCAAGGCCCGCCGGCGTCGGCTGGGTCAACGCGGTGATGAACCCCAACGCCCCGGCATTGGCGACGGCCGCAACGAGTTCCGCACGCCCGACCCATTGCATACCGCCCTGGGCAATCGGGTGCTCGATGCCGAAAACCTCGGTGAATCTCGTTGTCAAAGTCATGCTGTTGTTCTCCTTTTACCACTGTGCCCGGACAGCGCCGTCGGGTCGGATGACTCTACCGCCAGGCATCGGGGCCGCGGCGATATGGGTTGGAAGCGCGAGCCACGGTCTGGGTCGCCCAACGTGGCCGACCGACGAGGACACCTGAAAAGGCCTTATCAGTCAACGTTGTTCTCGGCGCAGCATGTCGCGTACCGCCAGATGGCTGAAGACCATACTGGTGCCGATTGGGTTACCGCCGCCCGGGTACACCGTGCCGCTTGGCGCGGCCATCGTGTTACCCGCCGCGTAGAGTCCGCGAATGGGTTGTCCGGAGGTGTCCAGGACCCGCGCGGCCGCGTCGGTGCGCAACCCGCCCTTCGTACCCAGATCCGACACACCGAACACGGCCGCAGGGAACGGCGGACGATGGATCGCGTAGAGGGGCGGGGCCCCGCCGGAGAACGCCCGATCGTACGGTTCGTCGCCGCGGCCGAAATCGTCGTCGACACCGCGCGCCGCGAACTCGTTGAACCTCGCGACGGTGGCCTGCAAATTTGCCGCTGGCACCCCGATCGTCGCGGCCAGTTCGGCTAGCGTGTCAGCGGTCCGCCAGAGCCCCGCCGCCACGTACTTCTCCGGTTCGACCATGGATACATTCGTGGCCTTGACGGGCGGCACCAAGCCGTCTCTGTCGTCGTAGATCATCCAGTAGGGCAACGTCACCGAACCGTCGCGCATCGCCGCGAGCACGTCTCGCCCCAACCGGTCGTAGGCCTGCGATTCGTTGGTGAACCGCCGGCCTTCGTCGTCGACGAAAATCCCGCCGGTAAACCACAGCGCGAAGGCCGACCGTCCGTCCGGATGAGTCAGGCCGGGTGACCACCATGCCTGATCCATCAGGTCGACGTCGGCGCCGGCGGCGATGCCGGCCAGGTGGGCCAGGCCGCGATTACCCCACGGTCCCATGGTGTCTCGTGCGTCGCCGGGCACCCCGTAGCGGGCGCGCATCTCGTCGTTGTGCTCGAAGCCACCGGCCGCCAGCAGTACGCCGCGCCGTGCGCGAACCGTGCGACGCTCCCCGAACGTGTCGACGACGGCTCCGATCACCACGCCAGCCGAAACCACCAGTTCGACCAGCGCGGTGTTGAGCCGGGCCTCGCTGCGCGGATACTGCCCGGCCGCCAGCAGGAGCCGGGCGATCAGCGCGCGGCCGCCGACGAAGTAGTCACCGGGTACCTCCGCGCCCAACCGGTCCACATCGAGCGGGCCCCGGACCACATCGCGGAGATCGGGCGCCGCTGCGACTTTGAGTGGCTTGGCCGCGATGTGACGCATACCGTCCCCGCGGGCCTTCGGAAACGTCCCAAAATAGTCGGGCCAGGGCAGCACCGAGAACTTCAACAGCTCGTCCTGCTCGAGGTAGTCGATCAGCGGCGCCCCATTGCGCACGTAGGTCTCCTGCAGCGCACGCGGGGTGCGGTCGCCGACCACCGTCGTGTAGTACTCCAGAGCATCCTCGATGGTGTCGTCGACGCCGGCACGCTTCAGAACAGCGTTGCACGGGAACCACATTCCCCCGCCACCGGAGTATGCGGTGGTGCCGCCGAACTTCTCGGTGGCTTCCACCAGTACGACGTCAAGGCCCTCCCGCGCCGCGGTGTACGCACTGGTCACCCCGCCCGCTCCCGATCCGACGACCAGAACTTCGGTGTCCTCATCCCAGTGGCGGTCTCGGTCAGACATCGGCGCGCCCTCCGCACTGAGTGAATGCGATGCCCGGTCCGACACGCATTGCAGAGTTTAAGCAGAACCCGCCGGCGAACCTCTACCGCTTTCGGGCGATGTAGGTGCTGATGACGTCGACCAGCATCGACCTTTCCCGGGCGGTGTCCACGGGCGCCGCCATGATCAGCTGCGTGACGACCAGTCCGCGGAGGGTGGACAGCAGCATCTCGCCGAGGGCGGCGCTCTGATCGGTGTCCAGATCGGCGTCGATGGAACGGCCCAGCTCGGAGAAGGTTTTCGCCAGTCGTTTGAGGTGTCCCGCGGCAGCGGCACCCCTGGTGGCACGGGTACCGATCAGAATTTCGATCGCGGCCCGCGATGTGGGACTCGACATCGCCTCCCACGCCGCGGTCACCACTTGTGCCGCCCGCCGCCGGCCGTCCATCGGCATGGTGGCGGGCGGCAGCGCGTGCAGCGCCTCGAGCAACTGACTGAAACCGAGGTCTACCACAGCCATCAGCAGGCCGTCGCGGTCGCCGAAGTGATATTGAATAACCCCCCATGTCATCCCGGCCCGCTCCGCGATGTGTTTGGCGCTGGCCGCGGCGATCCCCTCTTCGAGCACACAACGGACCGTCTCTTCGATGGCCAGGGCGCGGGTGCGCTCCGCACGAGCCTGGTTGCCGTGCGCGGGTCGGCGGGGAGCAAGTCGGGAACCCATGCGATCAAGGGGAGCACATCGGGACGGCCTTGGCGAAGGGATTGACACAAAAATATTAAGGGCTTTATCGTTCTGGCCGGGACGCCGCCGTATTCGCCGGCTTCCCGCATCGCTGCGAAGGAGCGCACCCATGGGCGACCCATTGGCAAACGACAAGCGCTACAAGGTGATCCTGTGGGCGACCGGAACCATCGGGCGATTCGCCATCCGCACCATCCTCAACCGGCCCAACCTGGAATTGGTCGGTGTTTGGGTGCACTCCGAATCCAAGGACGGGCAGGACGCGGGCACGTTGGCCGGGCTGGACCCGATCGGCATCGCCGCCACCCGTGACGCCGACGCACTGTTGGCGTCCGATGCCGACTGCGTGATGTACGTCGGGCCCGGCACATCCCGCCCGAAGGAAGCCCGCGACGATTTCTGTCGCATCCTGCGGGCGGGCAAAAACCTTGTCACCACATCGATTCCGGGCCTGGTCTACGAGCGCGGCTCGCTCTCGCCGCGCTACACGGGTCCGCTGCGCGAGGCCGCGTTGGCTGGGAGTAGTTCGTTGTTCTCCTCGGGTATCGAACCTGGGTTCGGGTGCGACCTGCTGCCGATAGCGCTGACGTCGATGTCGCACACCGTGTACTCGATCCGCGGCCTGGAGATCACCAACTACTCGGAGTACCCGGTCGCCTTCGATGTGCGCGACATATTCGGGTTCGGCATGCCGCTGGATTACCAAGGGGGACTTCGCACGCCGGGTGCACTGCGAGTCGGATGGGGCGCGGCGGTGACCATGGTCGCCGACGCCATGGGCGTCGCGCTCGACGAGATCCGCGAGTCGTGCGAGTTTCAGCCCGCGACGCGACGCGTTGACGCCGCGTCCGGCGTTGTCGAGGAGGGCACCGTCGGCGCGGTATGGACGCGCTGCGTCGGCGTCGTCGACGGCGTGGAGGCGATCACGATCGAGCACATCGACCGGATGGCCGACGACTTCGCACCCGACTGGCCCAAAGGTCGTGATGGCGGGACGGATGGCATTTGGCGGGTCATCATCGACGGCGAACCCAGCTTTGACGCCGAATTTCAGGTCGGATACGGCACCGAGGAGAACACCAGCGACCAGGGTCTGCTGGCCACCGGGATGCGCGCGCTCAACGCGATCCCCTGGGTATGCGAGGCCGAACCCGGGATCGTTGACGCATTGCATCTACCGCTGACGCCGGCGGTGGGCGGCATGCGGCCGCGCCGCGACGGAATCAAGGCCTTCTGACAGCCGAAGGGATAGACATCGATGGGTTCGCTGGACGACAAGATCGCCATTGTGACCGGCACCAGCCGAGGCGTAGGCCTCGGTATCGCACACGAGTTGCTGCGCGCGGGGGCCACCGTGATCGGCTGCTCTCGCAGGCCGCTCGACGGCGTTCCCGGCGTCGAGGCGCACCCTGGCTGGGCGCAACGGTCTGCGCAACTGGTCTGCGACCAAGGCGATTACCATGCGATCGACGCGCTGGTGCAACGGGTGGTCGAAACCTATGGCCGCATCGACATCCTGGTGAACAATGCCGGCGGCACGGTACCCACACCCCACGCCGAAGACGTTCCCGAATTGGTGCAAAAGATTCAGGGCGCGCCCCGCAGCGATGACGACTACGAACGCACCGTCCTGTTCCACGCCTTCGCAATTCAGATGAACCTGATCAGTCCGCTGTGGTTCGCCATCCGGGTCTACCGGGAGATGAAGGTGCAGGACGGGACGGGCTGCATCATCAACATCTCCAGCGGCGCATCGCATCCGGCGGGCTCGCCGACGCTCGTGTCCTACGGTGCGGCCAAGTCAGGGCTGAATCAGATGACCCGGTCGCTGGCCGAGGAGTGGGGCCCGCGCGCGCGGGTCAACGCGCTGGCGCTGGGGCCCCACGTCACCGACAACTTCCGCTCATTCGTGCTGCCGAAGGATGACCCCACCGGCGAGGAGTACTTCGCGAAGATCCCCCTGCGGCGCGGCGGCGAACTCGACGAGGTCGGGCGAGTGTGCGTCTTTCTCGCCGGCGGCGAAGCCGACTTCATCAACGGCACCACGATCGAGATCGACGGCGGCATGATGCCCGGGGTGCTCTACGAGGCGGGCCTCAAGACCATTACGGACTTGCTGTGAAACGCAGGGTGATTCAGTTCTCCACCGGGAACGTCGGCCGGCACGCGCTGCGCGCTATCATCGGGCGGCCCGACCTCGAGTTGGTGGGTTTGCACGCCCATGGAGCCGACAAGGTCGGGCGTGACGCAAGCGAGCTGTGTGAGCTGAGCGAGCCGACCGGCGTGCTGGCCACCGACGATCTCGATGCCCTGCTGGCGCTGGACGCCGACTGTGTCGTGTACACCTCACAAGCCGAGACCCGTCCCAAACAGGCGGTCAACGAGATCGCCCGATTCCTGAGCTCGGGGATCAATGTCGTTGGCACGTCGCTAGTCTGGATGGTCGCCCCACAGCATGCTGACGCCTGGCTGCGCGAGCCGCTGGCACAGGCCTGCGAAAAGGGCGGCTCCACCCTGTACATCAACGGCATCGACCCCGGGTTCTCGGGGGATACGCTGGTGCACGCGGCGCTGAGCCTGTCCGCTCGGGCCACGGCCGTGACGGTGCAGGAAATCTTCGACTACGGCAGCTACGACGACGCCGAGTTCACCGGCGTCAGTTTCGGATTCGGCACCCCACCCGAGCACACCCCGATCATGTTCGCACCCGGTGTTTTGACGTCGCTGTGGGGCGGGCAGGTGCGAACTCTCGCCGACGACCTCGGTATCGAACTCGATGAGGTGCGGGAACGGCACGAAAAGTGGGTGACCCCGCGACAGATCGACTGCGCGATGATGAAGGTCGACCCCGGCCGGGTCGCGGCCGTGCGATTCGGCGTCGAGGGGATCGCCGACGGCAAGACTGTGATCACCCTCGAGCACGTCAACCGGCTCACCGACGCCTCCGCGCCGGACTGGCCGTACCCGCCCGAGGGCCGGCCCGGAGTACACCGCGTGATCGCCGACGGTGATCCCGGGGTGGAGATCAACACCCATGTCGGGATCGGCATCGACCACAACCAAGGCGGTGTCATCGCCACCGCCGCGCGTGCGGTCAACGCCATCGACGCGGTGTGCCAGGCCCCGCCGGGCATTCTGGCTGCGCACGACCTACGCCCGATCGAGCACCTTCGTGGCACCATGTGGTGAGTCGGCTCAGGGCAGATCGGTCGCCAGAAACGTCAGCGGCAGACCCAGCACCGACACGTCCGACTCGTCCAACTCGAAACCATCACCCTCGCGGTGCTGCCGGAACCTCGTGACCGCTCCGTACCGGGCGGCCACCTCTTCGGCGGTCGTGATGTCCGCCACTCGCAGCGCCACCGAGTAGGCGCCGTCACCGTGTCTCGCGAGGAACTCGGCCACCGCACTGGTGTGTCCCGCCTCGGTCGCCAACGGGGTGACCAGTTCCACCCCGCCCGCCCAATCCAACCTCACCTGCAGGCCGAGGTCCTCCAATTTGAAAGTGGCGAAGCTGAACCCGAGTTCGGAAAAGAAGGCGGTAACCGTGTCGACCCGTTCCGGGGCGACGGCGTAGACGACGTGATGCATCTGCGGCAAGGTGCTCATACCGGCCTCTCGGTTCGAGCCGCTCCGGCAACAGGGCGACCAGGCTGGACTTCTCGAATTTCACGAAGCGTCGTTACACCGGCCGGCGAGTCGACAACTCGAGTCCGTTGTCGCGCATCACACTGCGGCATTGCCCGGGCGTAAAGTCGAAGTTCTCCAGATCCTTGATGTACGAGGCAGGTTCGACGAGGCCTTCGACGTGCGGGTAGTCAGAACCCATGATGATGCGCTTCTCGCCCAGCAGCTTCAGCAGGCCAGCCAGTTCATCCTCGTAGAACGGCGACACCCAGACGTGGCGTTTGAAGGTCTCCCTGGGGTCTTCCTTGTAGATGAAGGGTATCTGACCGTAAGACTTGGTCAGCTTTTCGAACAGGTGGAACACCCAGGTTGAGCCGCTCTCGATGGCGGCCATTCGCAGGTTGGGGAACCTGAGGAAGAGGCCGTTGTGCAGGTGGTTGGCGAAGGTGTCCTGAATGGGCTCCCCGGAGAACAGGGACCGGAAGCCGAGCAATGCTTGGAAGGACATCATGTAGTCCGGTTCGCCCCATGCCGGCATGAACTTCGAGTAGTAGGTCTCACCCGAGTGGTAGCACACGGTGATGCCCGAATCGTTGGCCAACCGCCAGAAGTCGTCGAACATCGGGTCGCCGGGCGGTCGCATGCCGACGTCGGTCGTGATCGGTCCGGGGATCATCACGATGAAGCGGGCGTCATGCTCCAGTGCCCACTCGAGCTCACGCACCGCGTCGTCGGGTTTGCACAGCGTGATGTAGGGAGCGCCGAAAATGCGCTCTTGGTAGGCGAATCCCCAGTCCTCTTCCATCCAGCGGTTGAACGCGCGGAACGTCGCCGCCGTGGCGTCCAGGTCGGGCAGCAGCGCCTGCTCCATCCCGACACCCAGGGTCGGCAGCATGATGCAGCCCTGCATGCCTTGTTCGTCCATCAGCGCCAACCGCGCGTCGCGGTCGCGGTACGCGGGCGGGATGGGCTCCAGGTCGCCGAACAGCGCGTTCAAGTCCGCGCCTCGCGGGTTACGACCGCGGAAGTACTCGTCGAGCGCGCCCGGTTTGCCGACCGGGTCGAACGTCGGATTCGGGATGAACCTGTTCACTTTTCCCCCGACGATCAGGCGCTGCTTGCCGTCGAGTTGTGCCCACTGGATGGCGCGCTTCCTGTACTGCGGCTCGATGTTGCGGGTGAACGCGTCCAGGGCCTCGTAGTAGTGGTTGTCACAGTCGAAGAACTTGAACGGAACCTCAGTCGTCATCGCGGCCATGTCCTTTCTGCGGCGACGTTCGAAGACTAGAACGATGTTTCATTTTTCACAAGGCAGTGATTGGCTTAAGCCAGCAGTGAGACGTCATGGGCAAGAACATCGTTCTGTATGGGCCGCGTATGGTGACCTATTGGCGGGGCAGGCCAAGGATCATCGACGCGATGACGGTCAGCTGGATTTCCGGTGTCCCTCCGCCGATGAGCTCGGAAGGCATGTCGAAGTACGGCCGGATCACGGCCGGATCCGTGTCTTCCAGCATGGCTAAAAGTCCGGTCAGGCCCAGCGTCGCGGTCGACGCGCGGCGCAGCAGCATCACCATCGCGTACTTGGCGATGCTCGAGGTTGGGCCCGCCCCCTGTCCCTCCACCAGCCGCAGAGTTTCGCGCAACACCATGGCCTTGATGGCGTTGGTGTGGGCCTCGATGTCGCCGAGGGCCCGCAGCGCCGCGTCCCGGTCGGGACCGTCGATCGCCGCGATGTGTCGAAGTGGGCCGGTGCGATCGATATTGACGTAATTTCCGATGGCCGTCCGTTCGACGGCCATGGTCGCCACCGCCAGATCCCAGCCGTCGCCGGGCCCGGCGACCAGCATGTCGTCGGGAACGAAAAGGTCGGTGAGAAATACCTCGTTGAAGTCGAAGTGTCCGCTGGCCTGTTTGATCGGTGAGACATCGATACCGGGCGCCGTCATGTCGACCAGGAAGTAGCTGATCCCGCGGTGCTTCGGTGCGTCCGGGTCGGTGCGCGCCAACAACGCCCCGAACTGGGCGCGGTCGGCCTGCGAGGTCCAGATCTTGTGCCCGTTGATCAGCCATCCACCCTCGACCTTGACGGCGCGGGTCACCAGGGAGGCCAGGTCCGACCCCGCGCCCGGTTCGCTGAACAACTGGCACCACCGCTGGGTGCCGCGCAGGATCGGCCACGCGAACCGCTCGCGCTGCCGATCGGTCCCCCGGTCGAGAATCGTGGGCAAGATCCATTCGGCGATGCCGAGCGACGGCCTGGTCACTTCCGGGCGTTTGTCGAATTCCTCGGCGATGATCACCTGCTGCAGCGGCGAGGCGCCCAGGCCCCACGGCGCGGGCAGATGCGGGGCGACCAGACCCGCGTCGGCCAGCAGGTCTCGCTGTGTCCCGAAAGCCAGGCCGGGCGCGCGTGGGTCATCTGTGGGGTTCTCGTTGCGCAGCGCCATTGCCCGGTCGAGGGTGGCCGCGACGTGGGCCCGGAACCCGGATTCGACATCGCCCAGCTTTACTGCGGTAGAACGCTTCAGCGTGCGGGCCAGCTCCCCGGCCTCGCGGCTGAACTGCGTCGTAGCCCCCAGCGACGCGGCCAGGCTGATGGCACGGCGCCAGTACAGATGGATGTCGTGTTCCCACGTGTAGCCGATCGCGCCGAACATCAGCAGCGCGTCGAGCGCCAAGTCCGGGCCGCGACCCACCGCCATCAGGGCGGCTGCCGCCGCGGCAAGTCGGTGCTGCTCGACGGATTCGTCGGTTGCGCGTACGGCATCCCAGGCTGCGGCGGCCGCCAACTCGGCATTCACCAGGAGTTCGGCGGCCTTGTGCTGCAGCGCCTGAAAGGTGCCGACCGGTTTTCCGAACTGCTCGCGAGTGCGGATGTAGTCCACGGCCGCGTCGGCACACCGGTGCACCGTCCCGGCTGCCGCGCACGCCGCGAGGGCCACCGCGATGCACCGAGCGCGCTCGGTGGAAATCCCGGACACCACCGAACCCGCGGGGACGACGTGGTCGGCGAGGTGCAGCGCGCCCACATCGGTGCACAAGTCGGTGCCGCGTTGCGGCTCGATCCTGAGGCTCGAATCTGGTGATCGCGCGTCGAGCACGAACCAGAGTTCTGCGCCGCTGTCGGAGTGCGCGGCCAATAGGATGTGTTGTGCTGCACAGATACCCAGCGTCGTGGCGGCTGATCCCCTGAGGCACCAGTCGTCACCCCGGCGAGCCGCTTGCACGGCGGAATGCTCGGGCAGCACGGTGGCCGCGGTCGCGCCGGCCGCCAGGTCGGCCATCAGCGCTGCCGCCGACGCGTCGGCCAGGCTCGCGATGGCGCTCGTTGTCGCGGTGCTCAACAATGGGCCCGGTAACAACGCCGCTGCGGCAGCCTCTATGACGCAGGCCATGTCGGCCAGCGTGCCGCCCTGGCCACCGGCGGGCGCCGGCACATGTACCACATGAAAGCCATGCGCGGTGAATTCCTCCCACCAGGGTGGTAATTCACCGGCCGCGATGGAATCGAACGCCGCTCGCGTCTTGTCTATCGGCGCATGGCGCGCCGCGAATCGACTGACCGCCTCGGCCAGTTGCTCCTGCTCGGTCGTGATCGCCAAGGCCATGGGTGCGTCAGCTCTCCAGGCCGAGGATGCGTGCGGCGTTGCCGTAGAGAAACTTTGGCCACACCTCGTCCTTCAGCGGCACATTGGGCAGCTCGCCGAATATCCGTTCCAATGACAATCCCATCGGGAAGTAGCCGGCGTACAGGATCTTGTCCGCACCGCGCGAGTTCGCGTAGTCGATGATGGCCTTCGGGTAGTACTTGGGCGCGAAGGCAGACGTCGAGTAGTACAGGCTGGGCCACTTCAGCATCAGCTTGACCGCGAGATCCTCCCACGGCTCGCAGCCGTGGCGGGTGACGAACACCAGATCGGGGAAGTCGAACATCACGATGTCGATCCGTGAAACTTCCTGCGGCTTGAACGGGATCCGCGGACCGGGAACCCCGGCGCAGACGAAGATCGGAATGCCGAGTTCGACGCAGGTGGCATAGATCGGGTACATTTTCGGGTCGTCGATGGGGACCTGCGGAAAGGTTCCCGACGGAAACACCGACGTCGCGCGGATGCCGAATTGCTCGTGCTCGCGGCGGATAGCGTTCACCGAACCCATCACGTCGTTCGGGTCCGTCACCGCGCCGGAGGGGATGAAGCGGTCCGGGAACGTTTTGAGTGCCAGCTGCGCGGAGTCCTCGCCGACCCCGATCATGGCCTTCTCGATACCGAACCGATCCATCTGCTGAAGCAACAGCGACACCGGGTCGTCGGTCGGCAGTCCCTTGGGCACATCCTTGAACATGTACTCCACGGGGAACTCGAAACTCTCCTTGGACTCACGGTCCTTCGTCTGCTTGCGGATGAAGTCATACTGGGCGGACCCTTCGTGTGGGAATCCGACCATGGTGTCAATCACGGGCAGACCGACGGGTTCGGCCATGGCGTCCTCCGATCAGGCGCGAAACATTCGGCGGATGTCGCCGCCGGTTGTGCGACGTTGAAACATTGTTCTACCACTGTCAACATACTGCAGTGGGTTGACCTGGCACGACAACGTACCCGTCTAGCGATATGCCGTACCATCGTGGCAACACTAAGAAGCGGGTTCTCACTAGAATCTTTCGACTCTGACCATCGGGTGCAAACTGGAGGTCCCATCGTCAACACCGCAGCTTCTGGCTTACCGCAGGCGGCACCCGGTGGACGCCCCCCGATCGACCGCGCCGACTCCGCCGTCGTTCCGTTGGCCGATATGACCAGCAGTCAGCTGATACGACGAGCCAAGGTCATCGAAGAGGTAATCGACCTGATCGCCGAGGTCGGCGCCGAGGCGGTACAGATGCGCGACGTGGCCCAGCGTTCAGGGGTGGCGTTAGCCACCGTCTACCGCTACTTCAGCTCGAAGGATCACCTCTTGGCGGCGGCACTCGAGGACTGGCAGAAGCGGCTGACTCGTCGCATCCTGGCCTCCGGCGGACCGCCCGATCAGGATCCGCTGCCCGGCATCCTGGACTACTTACGGCGCGCCCTGCGGGCCTTTCACCGCAACCCCGAGATGACCGCGTTGATGCTTCGGTTGTTGAGATCCACTGACCCTGAGGCGAAAACAACGATCGATCAGATGAATCGCACAAACGCAGAGATGTTCAACCGCCTTCTCGATGGCGTCGCGCCGGAAGACATTCCGAACGTCAGCTTCGCTCTCAACGCCGCGTTGAGCGGTGCGCTCACCGGGCTGCTTACCGCAAGATTGAGTTTCGATGAGTCGCTGAGCCATGTCGAGTGGGTTGCGCGTGTCCTGCTCGACGAGAGGCAACCGCGCGCGCGAAAGCAGAGCCAACCTGCGTCGCGTAGGCGGAGTGAACGATAGCCGGAGCATGATGTAGGGCGTGAGTTGGACGAGGTACGAGGGGCGGGCACTTGCCGATGCAACTCTGACCGGCGATGCTCTACTTGCTCAGCTCGAAGACCATATCCGCGTGCATAATCCGCAACTGACGGACGTTCGGCTGGCGCAAGCGGTTGCGACCGAGGGGTATGACGTGCGCACTGGACCGCCCAGGCGGTGGTACACAGTCACCTACTTGGCTGACGATGGAGAGGGCCACCAGGCTGAGCCATGAGCTGGTCACTGCTGGGGCGGCCGCAACAGTTCGATCGCTCTTTCGCGCATCGCCACTTTGCGGATCTTGCCGGTGACGGTCATCGGGAACTCGTCGACGACGTGAACGTAGCGGGGGATCTTGAAATATGCCAGCTTGCCGACGCAGAAGGCGCGCAGGGTCTCGGCGGTGAGGGGTTGAGTGCCCTCTCGCATGCGGATCCAGGCCATCAACTCCTCGCCGTACTTGGCGTCCGGAACTCCGATGACCTGGGCATCGAGGACGTCTGGATGCGTGTGGAGGAACTCTTCGATCTCGCGCGGGTAGACATTCTCCCCGCCGCGAATCACCATGTCCTTGATTCGACCGACGATGCTGACGTAGCCCTCGTCGTCCATGATCGCCAGGTCGCCGGTGTGCATCCACCGCGCGGAATCGATTGCTTCGCCGGTCCAGTCCGGTCGCTCCCAGTAGCCCAGCATCACCGAGTAACCGCGGGTGCATAGCTCGCCCGAGCTGCCACGGGGCACCGTCACTCCCGTTTCCGGGTCGACGACCTTGATTTCCAGGTGTGGGTGCACGGTTCCGACGGTCGAGACTCGACGTTCCAGGCGATCGTCGGCCCGCGTCTGCGTCGATACCGGGGACGTCTCGGTCATGCCGTAGCAGATCGCGACCTCCCCGATACCCATCCGCTCGATGACTTGCTTCATCACCTCGACCGGACACGGCGAACCCGCCATGATGCCGGTCCGCAGGCTGGTCAAATCGAAATCCTCGCAACGCAGTACGGCCAATTCGGCGATGAACATCGTTGGGACGCCGTAAAGGGAGGTGCAGCGCTCCGCGGCGACGGCGCTCAGGGCCGCCCGTGGTTCGAACGATGGCGCCGGGATCACCATGCACGCGCCGTGGCTCGTCGCGGCGAGATTGCCCATCACCATGCCGAAGCAGTGATAGAACGGCACGGGTATACAGATCCGGTCCGCCTCGGAATAGCCGCACAGTTCGCCGACGAAGAATCCGTTGTTCAGGATGTTGTGGTGACTGAGCGTGGCACCCTTCGGGAAACCCGTAGTGCCCGAGGTGTATTGGATGTTGATCGGATCGTCCGCGCTGAGGATCTCGCCGGCCGCCGACAATGGGTCGGCGCGCCGTCCCCCGTCGAGCAGTTCATGCCAGTCGTCGCCGCCAAGGAGAACGACGCGGTCGAGCGCCTCGCATCGTGGTCGCACTTCGCCGATCATGCCCGCATAATCGGCGGTCTCGGCGTTCTCGGCGGCGATCAGCATGCTGACGCCGGCCTGGTTGAGCACGTACTCCAACTCGTGAGCGCGGTACGCGGGATTGATATTGACCAGGATCGCACCGATTTTCGCCGTTGCGTACTGCACGAAGGTCCACTCCGCGCAGTTGGGCGCCCAGATGCCGACCCGGTCGCCCTTGGTGATCCCGCTTCCCAAGAGTCCCGATGCGAGCGCGTCGACCCCCGAGACGAATTCTCGGTACGTCCAGCGCCGGCCAGACCAGCACTCCACGAGAGCATGGTGGTCGGCGAAAAGCTCTGCCGCGCGGTCTAAATTCCTGCCGATCGTGTCGCCGAGCAAGGGGACCTCCGTGACGCCCGAGGCATAGCTCAGCTCAGCCGGCATGGGTCACGACTCCCGCTCGGCTTCCCGCCCGCTAACAGCGCTGCGCGCTTTGCGTCCATGTTTCGACTCCGGCGCCTGGACGGCCGCACTTCACCGCGGGACCGAAGCCCGCAGCGACGCGAGGGCATCGGCGCTCAACCGGGCGAATTCAGCTGCCTCGCCGTGGTCGAGCGCGGCCGCGAAGATCTCGGCCATGCGGCGGTTGGTCGTCTTCTCGACTTCCGCGTAGCGGTCCTTCTTGTCTGCGCCATCGGCGAACGGTTCCGACCACCCGAACATCTTGGTGTACTCGGGGCCCTTGTTGAGGATGTGCGCTTCGACAGGCCCGATGCCGGAAATGCTGAGGGCGTTGAAATGGACACTGCCGCGCAACTCCCGCAGAACGAACATCACCTGCAGCGCCCGGGCCGGGGCGTCGTCGGCCCGCGGCATGGTGCGCCAGCCGGCGTACAGCGGCAGCCCGGCGTCCGGCGCGGCCGCGATGATCTTCTCCCCGAGCTCCGCGAACCGGTCCAGCCCTTGGGCGCCTGCCAGATACTTGCGGCCGAAGCCGGCGGTCTGGTTCCAGTACAACTCGGCCGCACCGGCCGCGCCGCGCACCGCAACGCCTTCCTCCCAGAGGGCGCGAAGGGAGTTCGGCTCGAAAACCGCGAACACCGAACTGACCGTGCCACCGCTGGCCTCACCGAGCACACCGCCGCGGCCGGCGACATATCCGGCGAGGGGGTTGTCGTAACCGGCTGCGATGCTTTCGGCGAAGGTCTCCGGGTGCAGCATGAACACCGCTACCGCCTGCTCAATGGGTCCCCCCGCGGCGCGGGCGGAGTCGAACATGTCGTCATCACTCATGCGGCTTCTCCTGTCTGGAGGAATCGGCGCGGGCAACGCCCCGGGAGGCGATGATCGGGGTGTTCGACAAGCTACTCCGGTGTGCACTCCGGGCTTCTCCCGCGGGTCAGCAAAAGCTCATCGGGGGCCAGGAGGACCAGCCGCTAAAGCACTCTGGATGGTGCGCCAGGCGTCAGTGCGAACCGCGGTCGGCAATATAGTCGAACGGTGACGATCCCGTATGACGACGGGCTGCGTGAGCAGATCCGCACGCGCTTGGCGGTTCACAACCGCCGCGTCGTGACCGATCCGAGCAAGCGGCATGCGGCAGTCGCGGTGGTGCTGGTCGACTCCGAGGTTGGCGAGGACAGGGTGGATCCGGCACCGGTGGACGAGTGGATCGCGGGGCGGCCCATGCCGGAGGCAGGCCTCGACGGTCGGATGGTCGGCGTGTCGGGCGGGGCTGCATTTCTGCTGTGCCGCAGAACATCTCGCCTCAGTTCGCATTCCGCGCAGTGGGCGCTGCCCGGCGGCCGGCTGGATCCGGGCGAAACCGCGGTCGATGCCGCGCTGCGGGAGTTGGACGAAGAGGTCGGTATCGACCTTGCCGACTCGACCGTGCTGGGCCTACTCGACGAATACGCGACGCGGTCCGGATACGTGATCACCCCGGTGGTGATCTGGGGCGGCGGACGGCTCGATCCCCGGCCCGCGCCCGACGAGGTCGTGGCGGTGTATCGGGTGGGGCTTCACCAGTTGCAGCGCGACGATTCGCCCCGCTTCATCGCAATCCCGGAGAGCCCGCGGCCGGTGGTGCAAATCCCGTTGGGGAACGACCTCATTCACGCACCGACGGGTGCGGTGCTTCTGCAACTGCGGTGGCTGGGTCTGGAAGGTCGGCATGACGCGGTCGACCACCTCGAGCAACCGGTATTCGCCTGGAGGTAGGCCGGCGTCAGGCAGCCGCGCTCGTGACGGTTGACAGGACGGTGACTTCGGAGTGCTTGTTGCCACAAGCTTCGCATTGCACCTCGTACTCCAGCGTGTTGTAGCCCCGGTCCAAGAACTGATAGTCGGCCCACGCCATGCACCGCGGGCACCGGGTACGACCGCGTTCCACTGCCATCGTGTCGTCCCTTCCGTTCGCTGTGAAGCTATCGGATACCGGTTTTCGCACAAGCCAATCACAGGCAAGGCAGTGGATCGCGACGGACTGTGGGGTGCTGACTGATTCTCTTCTCCGAGAACCGATTCAGTTCCGTAGGGCTACCGCGTACTTTCGTCGGCGACGTCATGGCGGGATTGGTGCAGGCCCGGCGCGTCGCGATCCTGGTCCTGGTGCTCGAGTTGCTCCTGCACGTGGCGCTGTTCTTCGGTCGCCTGCCGGGCATCCTTCGGCTTTGGTGCGGGGTCGTTGCTGTTTCGCTGATTCACGCGAGATCTCCTCCCAGTGTCTGTAGATGTCTCCGGTCAGGATCGCCCGGTTGGCACACTTCAAAACCCCGCCGAAGTGGTGGGAATAGGGGGGCGGTGCCGGCTTCACGCCTCTCGGCAAGTGGTCGCTCGAAGCGATGGTTCTGAAGTGGTACCCCGGGGAATGTCCGGCACCGTCGACTCCACCAACGATGGCCGTCGGCCGGTTGTTCCACCGAGCACCCTGGCCTCACCGACGCACCAACGACATCACGGCCGAGGATGAACGGTGACCAGTCCCGTCAGACCGCTGACGGTGAGTAGCGGCATCAGCACCTGGTTGGCGACGATTTCGATCTGATCGACGTGCGCGAAGAGGGCGTTGATCGCGGCGCTGTCCAGGTATTCCACCGCGCCGAGGTCAACGGTGACGGTTCCGCCGTCGCTCGCGGCGTCGCGCAGCGCCTGGATGAAGGTGTCGATGTTGCTCAGGTCTATTTCTCCCCTCGCAATCAGGGCCTGCGTGCCGTTACTGCGACGCTCGGTGCTAACGCTCAGCGGAGTTCCCATCACGTGATCCTCGCCCGTAACTCGACCGTGGTGCCCGCGGCGCCCGGTTTGATGGTGACGTCATGCATCAGGCCGCGCATCAGGGTGATGCCCCGGCCGCGGTGAGCTTCGGGGACCGATCGGGGCGTCTTCCACGAGCCGGTGTCGGTGACGGTGACGTGCACCTGGTCGGCCAGTGCGGTCGCGTGGAGAGTGACGGTTCCCGGCCTGTGGCGGTGGCCGTGTTCGATGGCGTTGGCGACCGCTTCGCCGGCCGCCATGAGAACGTTGAGGGTTTGGTCGGCGGTCACTCCGGCGCGGCCCAGCCAGGTTCTCAACGCGGCGCGGGTGGGAGCGAGTTGGTTGACGTCGGCAGCGAGATTCACGCTCAGCGGCGGCGGTTGGCGGTAGAGCAACACGGCGACGTCGTCCTCGTAGCCGCCGGGGGGCGCGAGACTCGACATCAGTTCGCTCGCAAGGTAGTCGATCGTGCTGTCGTCGCAACCCCGGACGATCTCGGCGGCGCGGGCGATGCCCCGGTCGAGCGAGACTCGGCGCCGCTCGACCAGACCGTCGGTGTAAAGGAGCAGGGTTGCCCGCGCCGGCAAAGTGACGCGCGCTTCGGGGCGAGGCCATTCAGATTGCAGGCGCAACCCGAGCGGGATGCTGCGGCCGTCGTCGAGCATGTGCACCGTGCGGTCGGAATGAACCAGGACGGGCGGTGGGTGGCCGGCGCTGGAATACACCAATTCCCCGGTGTCGCTGCTGAGTACGGCGCAGAAGGCGGTGGTGCACCTGGCGCCGGGCAACTGTTCCGCGAAGCGGTCGAGGCTCTCGAGCGCGGACCCCGGGCTGGGATTCTCCAGCAGCAGCGCGCGGCAGGCGCTGCGCAACTGACCCATCACCGTCGCCGCGGCCAGGCCGTGGCCCACGCAATCCCCGACGATCAGCGCGACGCGGCCGGCGCCGAGTTCGACGACGTCGTACCAGTCGCCGCCAACCTGGAGTGGGCGCGCAGCGGGCTGGTACCGCACCGCGAATCCCGGGGGCAACACCGGGGGCCCGAGCATGGCATGTTGCAGTGCCAGGGCCGTCTCGCGCTGCTGGTCGATCTGGTGTACCCGCTGCAGGCCCTGCCCGAGTCGACCGGCCAGCACCGTCAACAGCGTCTGGTCGTCGGTAGTGAAGAGTCGTCGCTCGGCAAGTTCGATCCAGAGAACCAGCACCCCGAGGGGATGTTGCAGCGCGACGCCCGCCGTCCCCGCTTGCGCGGTATCGGTCGTCAGCATCTGACCGTCACGCAACGAGCGAATCGCCCCTCGCGTGGTGGCCGGTAGCTCGGCCCACTGCGCCGGCTCGCCGTCCGCCACCAGACTTGGTTCACCCCAGCCGGAGTTCGGCTCGGCGGTGTGATGGGGACCGGCGGGGCGATTGGGAAACGTGACGGCAAGAACGCAGTGGGCCCGCCACAGCCGGCGCAATCCCCGCACGGCGGCGTGGAGCGCGTAGTCGACCGTATCAGCTTGCGCCAGTTGCTCATTGAGTTCGGCCAGCGCACTTTGGCGTTGTACCGCGTAGTGCTCGATGGTGACGTCGCGGAAGGTTCCGACGACGACCCGGCGGTCGCTATCGGGTTCGCGGGCATGGTTGATAGCGGTTCTGATCCATAGCCGGTGGCCGTCGCGGTGGACGGCGGGAACGACATAGGTGCCGCTCGTCTCGCCCCGCAGCGCCCTGAACACCTCGGCGCACAGCAGGTGGGAGTCTTGGTCGGTGTCCGGATCGGGCCACCACGGGTGCATGGGTTGGTAAGGAAGGCCGTCGTGGCCGTACCCCAGGATGTGGGCGAACGCGACGTTGATTTCGATGACGGCGCCGTGCTCGTCGCACACGAAGAACGCTTCTTGGATCGATTCGATCAACGCGCTGCGCCAACGGGCCTGGTGGTTTCGCAGCCGCGCAAGTTCGATGTTGGCGCGCACGCGAGCCAGCAGTTCGGCGGCAACGAACGGTTTGACCAGGTAGTCGTCGGCGCCGGCGCGCAATCCTTCGATGGAGGCTTCCTGCCCGGCGCGGGCGGATAACAACACGACCGGTACCGCGGCGGTCCGCACATCCGCACGCAACTCGCTGACCAGCGTCACGCCATCCAGTCGGGGCATCATCACATCGCTGATGACCAGGTCCGGGGCGTCGGCGCGGACGGACTCCAAGGCCTGCACTCCGTCGCCGACGGAGTCGACCACGTAGCCCGCGGCGCCCAGCAGACGAG
Source organism: Mycobacterium sp. (assembly GCA_031292665.1). Classification (GTDB taxonomy): domain Bacteria; phylum Actinomycetota; class Actinomycetes; order Mycobacteriales; family Mycobacteriaceae; genus Mycobacterium. The sequence continues at coordinate 19,347 of JARLGR010000127.1, forward strand.
CCAGGTACTCACGCATGTCTATGTTGTCGTCGGCGACCAGCACCCTGGGCCGTGGGCCCGAGATCCACGCCTGACTGGCCGCGCTGACCGGAGCCAACCCCACGTCGGTGCCCTCGGACGAAGCGGCATCGCCGACGGTGGCCACCCACCGCAGCGCCTCTTGAACATACGGTTCGGCGATACCCGAGCCGCCGCGAGAACTTTCGGTCGGGGAGACGGCTTCGGCCGGCAGGTGTGCCGGCCCCAACGGCAAGCGGATCGTGAACGTGGTGCCCGCACCTTCGAGGCTGTCCACGGTGATGCTGCCCTCATGGAGTCCGACGAGCTCTTTGACCAGAGCCAATCCGATTCCACTGCCCTCCGAGGAGCGTGCGTAGGGCGTTTCGATGCGATGGAACCGCTCGAATAACCGCGGGATCTCCGCGGCAGGCACCCCGATGCCGGTGTCGCTGACCGTGATGACCGCGTCGGTGGCGTCGCGGCGCACGGCGACGGTGATGGAGCCTTCGAAGGTGAACTTCAGGGCGTTCGACAGCAGGTTGAGGATGACCTTTTCCCACATGTCGCGGTCGAGATACACCGGCTCGTCCAGCGGCGGGCAGTCAACCCTCAGCGCCAGCCCCGCGCGGTCGACGGCCGACCGGAAAATGCTGGCCAAGTCCGCCGTGACGGCCGCCAGGTCGACCGGCTCGTAATGGGCCCGCATGCGGCCGGCCTGAATCCGCGAAAAGTCGAGCAGCGTGTTGACCAGCTTGATGAGGCGTAAGCCGTTGCGGTGGATGACCTCCAGTTCCTGACGCGTCCGGTCCTCCAGCCCGTCGGCTCGCGCGCGCATTTCGGCCACCGGCCCGAGAATCAGCGTCAGCGGTGTACGCAGTTCGTGACTGATGTTGGAGAAGAACGTCGTCTTGGCGCGGTCCAGCTCCGCAAGCTCCTCCGCCCGTCGCTGCTGGGCCTGATAGCTGCGGGCGCTGCCGATCCCGGCCGCAAGATGCGCGGCGACCAGGTGAAGGAACCCGCGGTACGCGTCGTCCAGCTTTCGATAACGATTCAGCGCGACCACCAGAAACCCGTAGGGCGCGGCGCCCTGTTGTAACAGCGGAACCACCAGTGCCTGCGTGGGCGGTTCCGGCCAGTCTCCCATCGGGAGTCCCGCGTAGAGCTCACCGTCGAGCGTCAGCAACCTCGAGTCACTGCGCGGCGAGTCCTCGAGGGGCCAAACCATCGAGCCGGCCGACGCCCGCAGAGCGAGCGCGACCGGATGGTCGCCCTCGATCCCGCTCGTACCCGCGAGCCGGGTGTCGCCGCCTTCACCGAACAGGTAAATGAGAGCAAACGGCACGTCGCGCTGGTTGAGGCCGAGTTGACGGGTGGCGAAGGCCAGCATCTGCTCCTCGGTCCGCACCACGGTCGGGTCGGAGCCGAGGTCGCGCAGTGTCGCCAGCCGCCGCTCGGCGATGACCTGCTCGGTGTCCTCGCTGACGACGCACAGCATGCCGGCCACCTGCCCCGCGTCATCGCGCAGCGGGCTGTAGGAGAACGTGTGATACGACTCTTCGAGGTAGTCCGATCGCTCCAGAAAAAGCTGCAGCGTCCTATCCCAGGTCGCCTGCCCCGTCGAGAGCACCTGCTCGATTCGCGGGCCGATGTCGGCCCAGATCTCCGCCCACACTTCGCGGGCCGGCCGACCGAGCGCCCACGGGTATTTCCGGCCCAGGGTGGCGTGCCGATAGGCAGCGTTGCAGAAGAAGGTCAGATCCGGCCCCCACGCCATCCACATGGAAAACCGCGACGACAGCAGGATGTTCACCGCGGTCTGCAAGCTTTGCGGCCATGTGCGCGGCGATCCGAGCGGGGTCGCGGACCAGTCGACCCGAACGAGGTCCGGACGAAGTTCCTCGTCGGCGCCGAAGATTGCTGATTCCGCCCCGGCAAGTGACCCGGCCAGTGACTCGGCGGTGTCGTCAGCGCTCACCGGCCCCCCCTCTCGTGCGGGGCACCGCCGAAGCGTCACCATCCGACTGGCTTACCCAGACGGCCAGTGGTGTTGCGCCGATACCGGCGGGGCGGGGCATCTTAATCTTAGGAGCCTACCGGAGGCCGCCGGGCGCGCGCGACACGCGGCGACTCGCCGATGCGAATCACTTTCTACTGCACAGTATTTCCACCGAATCGGGATCGGTGTGCTGGAGAGACCGGCGAGTCGCCGTCAGGCGGCGAAACTGGGAGCGCCTGGTCGCCGAACCGCTCGACCCAGACTTCGGGATCGGGGTTGCCGGGGACGGGTCCGGTGTTGATCAGGTCGATTCTTAGCTCGGAGTACCGGTCCACCGTGCGCAGGTACTCGTCGACGTCCCCGAACGGATCGGCGAAATAGCCTGCGGTGAGCAGAATGTCACCGAAGTCGCGGCCGACCGCGTCGCAATGGCGGCGCAGCACGTCGAGCTTGTGCGGCAGCTCGTCGAGAGCCGACGTGCTGTTCCAGACGGTCAGCGTACTGGGCCACCAGGCGAAGCGTCTTCTTCTCGCCGTCGCCTCCGATGAGGATCGGCGGCCTGCGCAGCGGCGGCGGCTGGCAGATGGTCTCGGCGAGGCGGTAGTGCTTGCCCTCGAAGCGCTCGCGCACCGGAGGGTAGGGGATGCGGGGCGTGATGTTCGCGGTCGCACCAGGCTGCGCCCGGTCCGAACATCGTTCTGCCCCCGGTGAGGACGTCCAGCGTGGTCATGGTCTTGGCCAGCACGCCGGGGTAGCGGTAGGTGACGCCGGTGACCAGCATGGTGAGCTGTCGAGTCAGCGGTCTCGCGGTGTGGGAATGATGGAGACATGACTGCGAACAAGACCGTCGGAGTGCTGCGGGTGGGCGCGTTCGAGCGGACTTTCGACGCCGAACTGGCCGCCCGTTACGAAATCCCCGAACTTCCCGCCGGCCCCCAGCGGGCCAAGTTCCTCGCCGAGCGCGGGGCAGGCGTTCGCGTGGTGGTCACGTCGGGACCGCCCGGCGTCGACGCCGACACCATGGCGGCGCTCCCCAACCTGGGGGTGATCGTCAACTACGGGGCAGGGGTGGATTCGATCGATCTGGGGGAAGCGAAGCGCCGCGGCATCGGCGTGAGCAACACGCAGGACGTGCTGTCGGACAGCGTTGCCGACACAGCGCTGGGGTTGATCCTGATGACGCTGCGCCGTTTCGGCGCCGCCGACCGCTACGTGCGGGCGGGACGATGGGCGCGCGAGGGCCCGTTTGGCTACGCCCGCGACGTCAGCGGCCTGCAGGTCGGAATCTTGGGCCTGGGGCGAATCGGATCCGCTATCGCGACCAGGTTGCTCGGATTCGGCTGTGCCATCGCTTATCACAACCGGCATCGGATCGACGGCTCGCCTTACCGGTATGCGGAGTCGCCGCTGAAATTGGCCGAGTCGGTCGACGTCCTGGTCGTGGCCACCACCGGTGACGACACGACCCGCAAACTGGTTGACCGCCCGGTGCTCGAGGCACTGGGCCCCGACGGTTATCTGATCAACATCGCGCGCGGCAGCGTCGTAGACCAGGACGCGTTGGTGGAGTTGATTGCCGGCGGGGGACTGGCTGGAACAGGACTGGACGTCTTCGTCGATGAACCCGACGTGCCCGCCCGACTGCTCGACCTGGACAACGTGGTGCTGTTCCCGCACATCGGAAGCGCGACCGCCAGAACCCGCCGGGCGATGGCGTTGCTTGCCATCCGCAACCTGGAGCGCTACCTCGACAGCGGCGAGTTGGTGACGCCCGTGTTGAAACCGCGGGGGAAACGCTGACTCGACTCAGTCGCACATGAGTTGTGAGCCAATCGTTTTGGTGACAGGCGCTACTCGGGCGTGCTTCTGTCCACATAGGCTTGCGCCGCGCGCCGAATGAAATTCTCGGTGTGCGTTGGATGCCAGCCGAGTTCCCGGGCGGCTTTGTCGTGGCTGGCCGGAGAGGTCAGAGCCAGTAGCCGGGCGCTCTGCCTACCGATCGGCAAGTCACGCCGCAGCAGCGGTCCGACGGCGTCCGCCAGACGAGCGAACGCGTGGACCAGCGCCATCGGGATGCCGAGTCGCGGAGGCCGCGCGCCGACGGCCTCGGCGGCGATGGTGACCAGTTCTCGCTGGGTCATGTAGCGCTCAGAAATGATGTAGCGCTGGCCAACTCGTCCTCGTTCTGCCGCCAACAGCAGGGCGTCGGCGACATCGTCGATTCCGACCACTTCGGCCCCGACGCCGCGCACGTAGAACGGCAGTTTTCCGAGTGCGGCGAGCTGGACGAACATGCCCTGCCTCGGCTGCCAGTCGGGTGGCCCGTAAGGGTTGGAGACGTTAACCACCACGGCGGGTAGCCGGTGATTCGCGACGTAGGAGAGCACCAGATCCTCGGCCTGACGTCGCGACTCGATATAGCTGCCGGCTTGATCCGACCAGTTGAATGGGGTTTCCTCGTCCACGGTTTCGCCGTTCTTACCGATCGCGATCGTGCCGATGGTGCTCAGGAAGACGAACCGGCGAAGGTCGGCCTTGCCCGCCACCTCGAGCACATTGCGTAGACCGTTCACGTTGGTGTCGAAGAGCGGTGCGGGATTACGCAATTCCGCCCTGGTATCGACGACGCAGTAGTAAACGACGTCGCGATCGACCATGGCGGCGGCGACTTGCGACGTGTCGAAGACGTCGCCGTAGTGCCGCTCGACGGCCAGGCCGTCGATCCCCTTCGTGGAACTCGACCTCCGCAGCAGCACCCGAACGTCGGCGCCGCCGGCCACCAGATGGCGGGTCACGCACGCACCCACGTTGCCGCTGGCTCCCATGACCAGAGCCCGCTGTCCGGCCACGAAATCTCCACCAGCTGCCATGAGGACCTCGATTCCGCCGTTGCGATTACTGTGACGCCGACGCCGACAGTAAGGGTTGCACGGCGTCACGTCGGACGATGGCAGGGCTACTTCAGGTCGTGACGACCCGCTTCCAACACGTCCAGATGGTCGTCGACGGTGGCGAGGCCGGCTTTCTTGGTGCTCACCGACAGGTGAGTGGCCCCGGCGGCCTTCCAGGCCGCGATGTCGGTGGCCATCTTGTCACGGTCGCCGGTCCAGCTGACCCGGCCTGGCATGCCGAGGCCTTGGGGGCCTCCGGCGGCGCAAAGAGCTGCAGGGATCCCACGTGCATCGGATGCTCGCGCGACTCGCCGATGAGGAAGATCGCATCTGTTGGTGATATCGGTTTCATGGTCGTCATCCTGCTTCCTCCGGCTGTGCCGCCGACCCGGCACGCGCTCTATGTCCGTATAGCCGAACGAGGCGTCGGTCACACCTAAACGAGCGCTCCTATCGGCCGTCGCGCGCCGCGACCGCTGCAAAGGCGGCGGTGATCTCGGCGACGCGGCGGTCGGCCCGCAACTGCTCGAGGGTCTCCGGCAGCGGGAGCCGCCAGTTCGGGTATTCGTCGATCGTGCCGGGCAGGTTGGGTTGTCGCGGCTCGGCGACCACGTCGTAGGGCGAGATCAACTTCAGCCGGCTCGGGGTCGCCGCCAGCAACCGGTGCATCGCGGCGATGATGGCCGCCTCGTCCGGCTCGGACGGATCCCCTGACGGATCCTCCGCCAGTAGTCCCTCGGAACGCAGCAGGGCCAGCCACTCGGCCCGCTCCTTGTCGGCGGCGGGCTGCTCGGCCGGCACGTCGTTGAGCAGACCAAGATCGGCGCGCGCCCGCACGTGTTCACCGCGCAGAAATCCCGCCGCGGTGGGCAGGTCGTGGGTGGAGAGGCTGGCGGCCGCCCGCGACGGCCACGCCGCCGGTGGCAGCAGGGGCTCGCCGGGCGCGGACTCGTCGCGGGTGAACCAGGACACCGCGCACCCGAGCATCCCGTTGCCGGCCAGTGCTGCGGTGACCTCCGGTTCGACGGTGCCCAAGTCCTCGCCGACCACGGTGGCTCCCGCCCGATGCGCTTCCAGCCCGAGGACGGCGAGCATGACGTCGGCGTCGTAGTGCACGTAGGTGCCGCGATCGGGGCTGTCGCCGGGCGGAATCCACCACAGCCGCCACAGGCCGGCGACGTGGTCGATCCGCAGTCCGTCGGCGTAGGTGAGCACGGCGCGCAGCATGTCCCGGAGCGCCGAGTAGCCGGTGGCGGCGAGGCGGTCCGGTCGCCATGGCGGCAGCCCCCAGTCCTGCCCGCGCGGGGTGAAGTTGTCCGGTGGCGCCCCGACGCTCACCCCGCCGGCGAGCACGTCGGCCAGCGCCCAGGCGTCGGCGCCTTCGGCGTCGACCCCTACCGGAAGGTCGTGCAACACGCCCAGTGCCATGCCGGCGTCCCGCGCGGCCTGGCGCACGGCGATCAGTTGCTCGGCACAGCAGTGCTGCACCCAGGCGTGGAACGTCACCCGAGGCGCCAGCTCCCGGCGTGCGGCGGCGACGGCCGATCCGGCGACATCGTGAAGGGGCTCGGGCCAACGGGTCCAGCGGCCACCGTGGCGTTCGGCGAGCGCGCAATACGTGGCCCAATCCCGCAGCCCCGCGAACGCGGGAGTGTTGTCCAGCGGAGATGGCCGGCCTGCCGCGCGCCACAGCAACTCCAGCGCTGCTCGCTTCGCCGCCCACACGAGGTCGTGGTCGATCCGCCCGGTGCTCGCCGAGACCCGCAATCCGTCGACCTCCGCGCGGGTGTCCGGATCGGCCCGACGGTAGGCGTCGAGGTCCTCGATGCGCAGCACGAGCGGGTTTGCGAACCGCCGGCTGGACGGGGTGTAGGGCGAGGGCTGCACGGGATGCGTCGGCCCGGGGGCGCTCAGCGGGTTGAGCAGCACCGCGCCGGCTCCGTGCTCGGCGGCGGTCCAGTCCATGAACTCCCGCAAGTCGCCCAGGTCGCCGATGCCCCACGAGCGGGATGAGCGCAGCGCGTAGAGCTGCCTCGCCCACCCGCAGAGCGGCTCCGGGCAGGGGGCGGGGACGCCCGTTCACCCGCGCGGCGACGGTCGGGGGGAGGACCCCCGCGCGGTTGCGCTCCTCGAGCCGGGCCAACTCGCGGCGCCGGCCGACCCCGGTGCCGGCGTCGACATCGAGCAACCCGAGCACGCGGATCACCACATCGGCGTCGACCTCGACCGGCTCTCGTCGCTCGTTGCGGTAGGAAGTGGCGACCCCGTGCGCGGCAGCCAACCGGCGCAGGTCGTCTGGGATCGATTTCTGGTTTGCCATCACTGCGCTCGCAGGGCGGGGCGGAGAGCGGCGGCGCCGCAGGGGCGAGATGTAAGCACTTCGTTTCTATACCCGGGCGGGGGTTTCTCACACCGGGACGACGCCCGCGAGCGGCCGGCGGAAAATTCCGGGGGAGCCAAATCCGCTTGCTCGCAGCATCTTTCAAGGGCAAGCGATCGTCTTCGCGAGAGTGGAATTCACGTTGGACCTTGCCAGGGTGGGATCCCCGGTAGCTAAACGCTCTTCGCGTTGCCGGACCGCGCCGTCCACGTGGGGGTCAATGCAAGGTGCGCTGGTTAACCGGCCCGATACACTGAAGGTGTCAGGGGTTCGATCGGGGCGGATCTTATGCCGGCGAGCCCAATAGAAGTCAAGGTCAAAAGGTTGTGCCGTGCCCGAACAAAGTAGCGAGACCGTCAGCTTAGAGCCCCATTTCGATGACGTTCAGGCGCACTACGACCTGTCCGACGAGTTCTTCGCGCTTTTCCTGGACCCGACGCGGACCTACAGCTGCGCCTACTTCGAACGCGACGAAATGACCCTTGAGGAGGCGCAGCTCGCCAAAGTCGACTTGTCGCTGGGCAAACTCGGGCTACAGCCGGGCATGACGCTGCTCGACATCGGGTGCGGCTGGGGCACCACCATCATCCGCGCGCTCGAACGGTATGACGTCAACGTCGTCGGCCTGACCCTGAGCCGCAATCAGCAGGCGCACGTGCAGCAACGGCTCGACAAGCATCCCAGCGCGCGCAGCAAGCGCGTCCTGTTGCAGGGCTGGGAGCAATTCGACGACAAAGTCGACCGCATCGTGTCGATCGGCGCCTTCGAGCACTTCGGTCGTGACCGCTACCCCGAATTCTTCAAGATAGCCCACGAGGCGCTGCCCGCCGACGGCGTCATGCTGCTGCACACCATCATCCAGGCCGGCAGGGAGGAATTCGTCGAGCGTGGACTCCCCATCACGATGACCAAGTTGCGGTTCATGAAATTCATCATGGACGAGATCTTCCCGGGTGGAGACCTTCCAGCCGCCAAGACCGTCGAGGAGCACGCGCAGCAGGTCGGCTTCGCCGTCAAACTGGTCCAGCCGCTGCGCCTGCACTACGCGCGCACCCTCGACACGTGGGCCGCCAACCTCGAACCGCGCCGCGACGACGCCATCAGGATTCAGTCGCAAGAGGTCTACGACCGCTACATGAAGTACCTCACCGGCTGCGCCGACCTGTTCCGCGAGGGCTACACCGACGTCGCGCAATTCACCCTCGCCAAAGGCTGACCGCCGCGGGTGCGGTTTACCGGCGCAGCGCGACGGGTAACACCACGAGCAACAACCTGATTCGGTGGGCGTCGACATTCGTCGGCGCAAACCCGCAGGAAGGATTGATCGTGGCCGCCAAGCACCGCATGAGCAAACTCCCTCAGCAAAGACGCCCGCCGACTAATCCGAGCGTGCGACGAACGATATCCGGCCTCGCGAGCGCCTGCGAAGTCATCTCCGTTTCGATGCTGTGTGCGGCAGCCTTTGCCCTGGTCACCAAAGTGTTGCCCGGAAAGCCAGCGGTGGTGGCGGATCAGGGGCCGGCGCCAACCTCCCAGCCGGTGCGTCAGGAGGGAACCGTGATCGCTGTGTCGGCGGACTCGGTGACAGCGCGTAGCGCCAACGGTTGACACGCAGACCTACCCGGTCAACCAGGACACCACCGGCATCACCAGGGGCGGGTATCGAAGTTCTTCCGCACCTTCGCATTTCGCGGTCAATGATCGTGTCGAGATCGTCGGGACAATCCGCGGTGCGGCCGCGCTTGCTAGGGTCGTCGCCGACCATGACGCTGGGCGTGGGGACGGGCCGCCGACGGGTCTGATTGATCCGGGCTAAGCGTAGTCCGTGCCGCACGCTCCCTCGTGCCGGCTGAAGACAACACACCCTGTCGGCCCGGGCTCCTGAGTGCTTAGTATCTGAAGGCGTTCGAGCCACGGGAGGCACCAATGAGCGACCACGAAGTGCGAATGATCGTCTTGTCGACGGACGACCTGGACGAATCGATCCGGTTCTACAGCGAAACCCTCGGCATGCCGCTGAAGTTCCGCGATGGAGCCCACTTCGCTGCGCTCGATGGCGGCGCGGTCACCCTCGCATTGGCGACCGCCGTGGACCACCCCATCCCCGGCCAGGTCGTCGTCGGCATCAAGACTGTGGATGTCGACGCCGCGGCGCAGGCGGTCGAGGCCAGTGGCGGCGGCATCATCAAGGCCCCGTACGACGACGCCCACGAGCGCCGCGCCGTGGTGTACGACAACAAGGGCAACGGAGTGGTCTTCTACAAGCCGTTGGCCCGCTGACGCACCGCTGGGAGCGCCTCGACTGATCCGCGAAGCCACCCGCGTAATCGGTGCCGCGTTCTCTGCTGCGGCAGCAGAACCGTGCGTCATCGTGACTTCCGTCGGCGCATGCTGGACAATCGGGTTGTCGTGGGCTCAGGGACGGATGCCCGTTGTTGTTCTCTGCGCGAAGGACGAGTGATGCCGACCGTTTTATTCGACACCACAGACCTCGGTGAAGCCGAAGAGAAGCTGAGTGCGAACTTCGCGCGGGTGAAGCTGGCGACCCCCGCCGGTGAGGATCCGACGAGATTGCGGATGCTGCGCTCCACCATCGGCTCCATGACGCTCGACGACACGTATCTGAGTTGCGACGTGAACTATCGGATGGAGCCGCCGGGCAGGGTTCTGCTGTGTCGGGGCTACTCGGGCGTGGTCGAGGGGCAGCACCCGCACCATCCGCGCGTAGCTGTCGGCACGGGCCAAGTCGCCGCCCTCGGCGCTCTCGACGGCGTGCCGGTGGTCGGTGAGGGCCACCGGGCACACCTCATGGTCGTATCCATCGACAGAGGACTGTTAAGCGAAGTCGCCGCTACGCACGCTCTCTGCGATGTCGAACCGGTCCGTCTGACCGGTCAAGCGGCAGTGTCACCGGAGGGCCGGCCGGCACCTCCTCGACGTCATCGACTACATCTGCGCGAAAGCCGCCACCAATCGGCATGCCTCGAACAACCCCTTGGTCGCGGGCGCGGTGCAGCGGTACTTGGCGGCGGCCATCCTTACGACTTTTCCGAGTACCGCACTGCTGGAGCCCACCATTGAGGACCGCAACGACAGCACACCGTTGTTGCTGCGCCGCGCGGTGGCCCTCATCGACGACAACGCCCACAGAGACATTTCGCTGACGGACGTCGCGCGCGACGTCTATGTGACCCCGCGTGCGTTGCAGTACATGTTCCGCAAAGCATCGCGACTGCACTCCCAGCGAGTACCTGCGCCGGGTGCGATTGCACTACGCCCACCTCGAGTTGGTCGACGGCAACCGCGCCACGACGACCGTCGGGGAGGTTGCGCGACGCTGGGGATTCGGCAACCTGGGCCGTTTTGCGGTCCTTTACCGTCAGACCTACGGCCGGAGCCCGCACGTCACCCTGCGCGGCTAGTCACCTGCTGCACCCTTCCGCTTGCCGGACAGTGTTAGTTCCCCACGGCGGCAACGGGATTGAGGCGCATGCTAGGAGGTCCAGTCACCTGCCCGTGCGCTCGCGATGTTTACATCCCGGCCAGCAGCAGGGCCTGCGCTGGCCTTCCTCCAGTTCCTCCCGGGTGCGGCGGATGCGCCGCTGCCGGGTCGCCTCCTGCTTGGCATCCTCGATCCAGCAGATGAATTCGTTGCGCGCCAAGGGTGTGATGTCTTTCCAGGCCGCGAGCGCCGTGGCGTTGGCGATCAGCGACTTGCGCAGGTCCGCGGGCAGCTCGTGCACCACCCCACCCGGCACCGGCTGACTGTTCATGGGCCCAGGGTAGCGAGCATCCTGGACCGGCCGCCCAACTCACGTAATTGCGAGCAGTCCCGTTGCGCCAGGCGGGATTCTCTCCTAGTCGCGCATGGGCTCGCGCGACTACGGCGGTCCGCTCACTGTGAGCTGTTCTTCGTGCGCCAGGCGCGCGCTTATCGGCTAGCGCGAACAGCAGCGAAAGGACGAGCCGATTTACGTGGTGCACAGCCTCCCGGTAGGGCAAGGCGGCTAGTCAGCGACCAAATGCGCGCTGTCGTCGTGCAATTCGTCGCGGCGTAATGCCATCGGGGTCAGGGCGGGGACGTCGCCGCCGGCGATGACGGCGCGGGTTATCGGGGTCAGCGTTTGGAACAGAGTTTCCACCTCGTCGTCGTTGAGGGCGTCGAGCGCCGACAGGCCAAGGGCATCGGTCGTGAATTCGATCCGGTCTTTGAGTTTTCGGCCGGCACTGGTCAGCGACCCGTCCTCGCGGAGCAGACCCCGCTCGGCCAGGCTTTGCTCCTGGTGACGCCACGCCGCCTCGTCGTAGTCACGGGTTCGCGCGATGTAGTCGCGAGGGAGTCCGCCGGCGGCGGCGTGCAACACGTTGGACTCCCGCCCCGAGATGCCGGCGGCCGTCAACGCCGCCACGTGCGCGTCCCCGCGCTGCTCCCGCAACAGTGTCGCGGCATGCCACAGCGCGGCCAGGGGATCGTCTGGCCACGGCAGCGCGCAGTTCGCCGCGAACAGCGGGCGCCCGTCCAGCGGGGCGTGGCGCGCGGCCTTAGCCGCCAACTCGGCCGCGACAGTGACATTTTCATCCGTGTCGAGCCCGCAGCGGCGCAGCGCGGCGACCGCGGAGTCCTGCCGGGCGCGCAGGGCGGCTTCGGGACCGGCGATCTGCCACGCCGTCGGCAAAGCCTTGGCGACTCGTTCGGGGGCGAAGTTATAGAAGATTGCGGTCACCACCTCCTGCGGCACGGTGCCCAGCGGCGCCGACCGCGCGGCGAAGTAACCCATCCAAAAGCCCCGGTAACCCAGCCCGTCCAGCGCCGTCCGCACCTCCGGGGCGAAATAGGTCACGCCATGTACCGGCTCGAAACGAGCGAAGAAGCGTCGCGCCAAATTCGGTTCTCTCTGCACCGTCGCAGTTAACCACCCGCGGCTGCACTTGGGTGGCGCGACGTAATTTCGCGCATAGCCTTGTGTCTAAGAAACGATGGAAGGCGTGGCAATTGCAGCACCGTTACGTGATCATTGGCGCCGGCGCCATCGGCGGTACCGTGGGCGGGGTGCTCACCCGGGCCGGGGTTCCGGCGGTCTTGGTGGCACGCGGCAGGCACGCCGAGGTCCTGGCGGCGGATGGCTTGATGTTGCGAACGCCGGACGGCACCTTCTCCACCGCAGTGACCACGGCGTCGCGGCCCGAGGACGTGGAGTTGACCGACCGCGACGTGCTGATCTTCGCGACGAAGACCCAGCAACTCGATGCGGCGTTGCAGGAATGGGCGGATCGGCCAGTCTATGACCAGGATGGTGTCGTCGGGACCGCCGGCGAGCGCCTGCCGGCGATGACCGCGCTCAACGGCGTTGCCGCCGAGGAGAAGTCGCTGCGCTATTTCCGTCGGGTATTCGGCATCTGCGTCTGGATGCCCGCGGTGCATGTCGAGCCCGGGGAGGTGATTGTGCAGTCCTGGCCGGTGGCCGGCCAGTTTCATATCGCACGGTGGCCCGCGTCGAGCAGTACGCAGGAGGACGCCGCGCTATTGGCGGGACTCGCCGAGAGTTGGGGCCCCGCGGGAATTCTCGTGTCTCTTCCCGATGACGTCGCTCCGTGGAAGTACAACAAGCTCTTGAGCAACCTCGGCAACGCCGTGGGCGCCCTGACTCGCGAGGCCGCCGATGCGGGCGAGGTAGTCACCGCGGTGCGCAGCGAAGGCGAAAAAGTGTTGCGGCACGCGGGAATCGAATTCGTCTCGTTCGAGACGTCCACGGCGGCCCGGGCGGACGGACCAACCATACGCCCGATACCCGGCTGGGACCGCGGACCGAGCAACTCCACCTGGCAGTCCTTGAGCCGCAACACCGGCAACGTGGAAACGGACTTCCTGAACGGCGAGATCGTCCGGATCGCGCACCGGCACGGCCACACGGCGCCACTCAACGCGGCGTTGGCGCGAGCGGCGCGTGCGGCCCTCCGCGACGGCCTGGGGCCGGGTGAATATTCGGCGGCGCAACTGGCCGAATTGCTGGGTATCGGCGCCCGCCCTCCGTCGGACTCATAGTCCAAGCAGTCTTTCGGCGTTGAGGTGCGCGATCTTTTCCTTTTCGGCCGGGTTGATCGGCATCTGATCGAGGAACTGCCGGGCGGCCTTCATATTGCCGTAGGGGTAGTCGGCGGTGAAGACGATGCGGTCGATGCCGACCACGTTCACCATGGCCAGATAGGCGTTGAACGACAGACTCCAGGTGGGATCCACCGCACCCGGCTCCTGGACGAAGAAATCCCCGGCAAGGATGCCGCCGTAGAAGTTCTCACGCAGGTACTCCTTGACGGTGCGTTTCAGACCGCTCTCGTTGACGGGAAACGCATAGTCGGCCCGCCACGCCATCCAGCTCAGCGCTTCGAACTGGTGCCCCACAATGATCTGCAGTGTCGGGAACCGGTCGAACACGCCGCCCAGGATCAGGCGAAGACAGTGGATCCCCGTGTCGATGTGCCAGCCGGCGCCGGCGGCCGCCAACCGCGCCGAGACGAGCGGGTCGAATCCACCGTAGCAGGCCTCGATTACCGGCTGCGGCGGTATGGTGGGATGCAAATAGATTGGCACGCTGAGCCTTTCGGCGCATTCGAACACCGGCCAGAAGAAGGAGTCGTCGAGGTAGCGCCCGTTGACGTGGCCGTTGATCAGGGCGCCGACGAAACCGTGCCCGCGCACGACGCGCTCAAGTTCTTCCGCGGCGGCGGCCGGATCGCGCATCGGCAGGGTGGCGAAGCCACGGAACCGGTCGGGGTGCCTGGCGACCGCTGCGGTTACGGCGTCATTGGCGTGCCTGGCCAGTTCCACCGCCGAGCCCGGCGCCAGTGTCTCCGGACCGGGGACGGTGTGCGAGAGGATCTGAACGTCGATGCCTGCCGCGTCCATTGCCGCGATGCGCCCGTCACCCAAATCGGTTATGCCGGGGGGCGATTCGCCGGCCGCGCCGGTCTTCACGTAGCCCGCCTGCTCGAGCAGGCCCAATGCCGCGTCATTGTGGTGCGCGTCGAAGGTGGCCGGGAGCTTGTAATGCTCCTCGAAACCGATGACCTTCATCACCTCTCCTTCCGCTCTGCTCGACTCCCGAGGACCGACCCCGAGCCGGCGCCTCACCGCGGCGGTGGCAGGGAAACTGCATTACTTTGGCCGCTCACGATGAGGGGATGGCGCCAACCAGACCAAGCATCAGCACGACGCCTGGCAGCAGATTGGTCACCTGATGCGCGACGATGCTGGCCAACAGACCACCGGAATACCACCGCGCGAGCGCGAGCGGAATGGCCACCACCACCAACAGGGGCGCCCGGGTGAACTCGAGGTGGGCAAGCGCGAACACCAGGGTGGTGACCACCATGGCGACCCACTGCCCCCAGCGCCTGTCCAGCGCTCCCCACAGCAGTCCGCGGAAGATAATTTCTTCACACAGTGGCGCGATGACCACCACGATGAGGAATACGGCCACCGCCCACGGCCAGGAGGTCCTGTGCCCGCCGAAGACCCTGCCTACGGTGGAATTCGCGCCCGGTCCCACGATCGACGCGTAGACGACGGATGCCGGGATCGTGACCAGCAGCCCGCCGAAACCGAACGTCAGCCCAAGCCGTAACCCACGCCACGACCAGCCGAGGCGCAGGTCCGTGCACGGACCGTTGCCGCGCAACTGCGTGATGAGCATCGCCAGTCCGGCCGCGGTCGCCGTGGGAATCACCAGCGCCAGGGCGAGAGTGCCGGCGGAGACGGGACGGGTACCGATCCAGAAAACGGCGAGCGAAGCCGAGACTGCGAGGTATACCAGCTCGACCAGCACGAAGGCGCCCAGGCCCCACCGATGCGGCTGCGGTGCTGAATCGGAAGCCGGTGCGCGCTTCCCGCCGCCCGGCGGGCCGGCCGCGACGGCATCGTAGGCCGGCTCTGCTTCCACGGTCGTGACGCTACCGCAGGGCGCTCGGCGGACACTTCGGGTCGCACGGCCGCTTGAGATGAGTGGTGGCACGCAGGACACCGGGGCGCTGCGGGACCACCGACGATGCGTTCGGTTAAACCGAGGCCGTCGATCCGATTAGTAACGCGAACACAACACCGTGCGCGGAGCGAGCTGACAGCACCCTGTGTCGGAAAGAGTTCCGTCCAATCACGGATGCGCGGCCCGAACGCCGGAAGGGGCACACCGGACTCATCGCGGACTCTTCTCGCCGGCTTCCACAGCAACGGAGAGTCTGTTCTCGGCGGGCGCCACGGGGCACGTCGCGTAGTCGGTGAATGCGCACGGCAGGTTCGACGCTCGGTTGAAGTCGATCGTCACTGTCCCGTCGGCGCCCGGCGCATCGATGGAAAGGACTCTGGCGCCAGGATATGTGGTCACGCCACTGGTGGCGTCGGTGAACAGCACCTGCAACCCGGTCGAGGAGCCACCGAGGGCGACCAACTGCGCAGCGGCGCCGGCCAGTTCGAAGTCGATGACACCAACGGCGTTGAGGTGGTGCTCGAGTCCTTGCACGACGGCACCCGTCGTGACGATCCTCGGCTGCACATACGGCGTGAATGCTCCTACCACACACCACCGCTCGCTTGGCGTGTAGGCAGGAATACCGTTGTATTCCTTCAGATGCGGAGACTTCGGATCATGCACGCGCAACGCGACCAAGCCGGTCCGGCGGATCACCTCGATACGGCGATGACCTGCCTCGACGAGCAGTCCTGGTGCGCCCTCGACCGGTTCGAGCCGTTCAGTGCCGTCGATCCCCTGGACGTAGACCGCATCGGCGTCCGCTCGCCACTGACCCGGAAGGTCGGCGACCGCATCGAATTCGTCTGTGAGCCAGTACAAGCCAGTGAGGCTCACCCAGCCCAACGGGTCAGCATAGTAGCGTTCGCGCTCGCTGTGCCACTGGTTCCACGCCGCCTCGAAAGTTACTTCTGCGGTAGCTGCGCTGGTAGCCATCACCCTCACTTACCCTTCCGTCTTGTCGATTACTCGGACGGGTTAACCATTGCGACCGAAGCAAAAACGCTCATAGCGAAACCTCTTTCGGTATCGACTGCGCGATGAGCGGCCGACTCGGAATGCGCTCACGGAGAATAGGGGCGACCTCTGACTGAAACAGTTCGAGGCTACGGCGCTGTTGGTCGGGAGTCACACCGTCGGCATCGGCACTGAGGTGCATCACCTCATGCCCGAGTTGCTCGTGGTAGCGACCCACCTTGTCGATCACCTGCTCGGGGCTACCGACCAACGCCGAGCTTCGCTCGACGAAATCTTCAATCGAACTGAAGATCGCCGGGATCCCGACGCGACGCTGCGCCGCCAGCCGGGCCTCGAACGTCGGCCGGTAGGCGGCCACCGCTTCTTGTGACGTCGCAGCGACGTAGAACCCGGCGGTCCCGGCACCGACGAGGGCGTCCTTGGGTCGGCGGCCGCAGAACTCCCAACGCTGCCGATAATGACGAACTAGCTCGGCGTAGGGCTCGACGGGATTGCTCACATTGGCGGAGAAGACCGGGTCACCGTGAAAAGCCGCGAGGTCGACGGAATCCTTACTCGTTGCGCTGCCGTGCCAGATCCGAATTCGGCTCTGCAGCGGCCGGGGAAGTGTCTTGGCGTTGACGAGTGGCGGCCGGAACCGGCCGGACCACGTCACGTTCTCGCTCTCCCACAGCAGGCGGAACAGTTCGTAGCCTTCGCGATTACGGTCCCATTGATCGGCGGTGGTCACGTGGAACAACTCGGCCTGCGCCGCGCCGTTGCCCTTGCCGATGATCAGTTCGAGGCGCCCGCCGGACAGGTTGTCCAGCGTCGAATAGTCCTCGAACGCGCGGACCGGATCGAGCAGGCTCAACGTCGTAACCCCGGTGAACAGAGCGATTTTCGAGGTGCGCGCCGCGATGTTGCTCAGCACTACCGGTGGGGAGGACGAGATGAACGGGTCCTCGTGACGCTCACCCACCGCAAAGCCGTCGAAACCCAGTTCCTCGGCCAGCACCGCTTTGTCGAGGACATCGCGCAGCCGATCGGCCGGGCTCTTCTTCGCGCCCGAAACGGGATCAGGAACATGAGTAATGAGCGTTATCAGCAAAAATTTCATCCGGTGCCCCGACAGACCAGCGGCTTCTCGAACGGATGCCGCCCGATTTCCTCGGAGTGCAACGACCGATCGTAGAGCGGGGTGTATCCCATCGCGAGGTAGAGGGCCACCGCCTCTGGCTGCCGCCACCCGGTCGTGAGGTAGACGCGGGTATATCCGCGCTGCAGCGCGATCCGCTCCAACTCGGCAACGACGAGCTTGGCATAACCGCGGCGCCGGTACGCCGACGCGGTCCAGATGCGCTTGAGCTCTGCCGTCGTCGAGTCGTAGCGACGGAACGCGCCACCCGCGACCGGCAGCCCGTTCGACATAGCCACGATGAGCGCACCTCCCGGGGGGTCGAACTCTTCGGCAGGGTAGGTGAGTAGCTCGCTGTGCTTCTGCTTGGCGTCGCCGCCGTACCGGGTGCTGTACTCGATTGCGAGTCCTTCGAGCTGCGGCGCTGCGAGCGGGTCGGTCTGGTGGACGGCGACAAAGTCGAGAGCTTTGACAGCCCGGTGAGTTGTCGTCACGCCGCGTCTCCTTCCATGGTGTTCTCGCGGAAAGCACCGGCAAGCCCGGGGAAGACGTGATCGTTGCCGGACTGTGTCGATCTACACGAACTCAGTTACTGCCTACCTCATTCCCCAACGCTCCTGCTTGGCGGTGCCGGCGGACGGTGGACGGCGCTTGAGGCGGCGCCCTACGCAGCCCGGCGCCTACGCCCGCTGATCAGGTAGAGCGCAGCACGCAGCTCCAGTAGGGGGTCGTCGGATGGCTCGATTCCCGCCAGCCGTGGGATGGGATCGAAGATGATGTGCTTCTGCTCCTATCCGGGCGCCGCGCTGCGGCTGAGCCACTCTAAGCCGCCCGATCGCGACGATCAGAGCGGTCGGCCTGGCGGGTCCGCGGTACATTGCAACCAGCTAGATTGAAAAACCAAGTCCCAGTGAGGGCGTGCGAGATCTGGCCAGTCAAACCGCATCGGCGCAGCCGGATTCAAACCCTTCCACTTCGCTTCCGGCTTGGTCACGCTTGCTAGATCCACACAGTCCAGTGCGGAGGGACGCAGATGACGACTACCCAGACCACCGCGTATGTGGTCGTGCCGGCCAGCCCGGTGTTGGGGGCCGAAATCGTCGGCGTCGATCTGGCCAACGGTATCGACGACGCGACCGCCGAGGCGCTACGGGAGGACTTCTGGCGGTACAAGGTCCTGGTGTTCCGTAATCAGCAGCTGTCTCCCGATGCGCACGTGGAAGCGGTGCGGATCTTCGACAGCCGTTTGACCACCCGCTGTGGCTGCACCGTGACCAGAACAATCGGCTGGTGTACGTCTTCGACCTGGACAAGGCGGGCGCCGCGTCGAGCTGGCACGTGGGCGGCACATGGCGCAACCCACCGTTCAACATCGAGTCGCCGTCTTATCAAGTGGTGCCCGAAATCGGCGGACGCACACTGTGGGCCGACCTCCAGGCGGCCTATGACGGGCTTTCCGAGCCCTTCAAACAGCTATTGGAGTCGGTGAGCGCCGAGTACAGCGCCTACCCGGGTGACGGCACCTACGACCGACCCCCGGTGACCGAGACAATCGAGCACCCTTTGGTGCGCACGAACCGCCACACCGGTCGCAAGGGTTGTTCTTGAGTTCATCGGCGATCCGCCTCACGGGTATCGAACCAGCCGAGGGACAAGCGCTCCTGCCGTTCCTCCTCGCGCACGCATCATCACCCAATTACACCATCGGATTTGGTTGGAAAACCGGCGATTTCGTCATCTGGGACAATCAGGCCACGTGGCATTTCGCCGTGAACGATTACCGGGGTCCGCGCGCCTACCGCAAGGTGATCGGCGGCTGATACCCAAACGTAGTTTTGGACACTGCAGCGGACCGGTTGACGGCCGGATTCGGCGAGCAGGTCGGCGGGGTTTTGTCGGCTGCGCTAACGCGCGGGGGCCCGCGACGAGAAACATGAGCGTCAACATCGCGGAAAGCTTTTGCCGCAGAACTTATGTCAAACAAGCCGAGACGCGGTCGTGTTCAGTGCGTCTGATGTTGCGGTGCGCCGGTCCCGCTCTCTCAGCTCTTCCCGGACAGACCCAACGAAAACCATCCATCCCTTCAGAGACGCGCGTTGGCGGCAACGATCGCTGGTCTGCCATGCGGGAGCGGTGCACCACGACGCTCTCGACAAAGGCCGACAAGACGACCCCGATACCTTTGTTTGTTCGCGCCGTCACGCGACGGACATACACTGTTTGTCTGCTGGTCACCAGGGGGCGGGCTGGGTCTGCAAGCCTTACCGCACGCACCGGGACGGCGGAGTCGCCCCGACGGGAGAAGGGGTCGTCATGACAGAGCACCTGCGTGCCTACAACAGTCTGTGGCAGGTCCGCGGCGACTCGTGGTGCCGGTTGGAGGAGGCGGCTGATCGGCTAACGCGTCCGTCCAGCACGGGAGCGTTGAAAGAGAAATGGGCCAGCGCCTGCCAGGAACTGCTGGCTCGCCTGAGCACTCTGGAGCCCTACTGGGCCTATCCCGGCTCGCCCCAGTTCGCACGATTGCAAAGACTTTTCGCTGCGGGCAGCCATGACAAGTTCGCGCATACGGTCGGGCAGATCAATCGCGCGCTGACCACGGAGTCGTACCGCTCGGGAGACGTGGAAAACGCCGGGGCCGACGACCTGGACATGTTCCCGTCCGACCCGCGCCAACTCCTCGAACACCAGCCGGCGACCCAGCGCGACCGCCCCTACTTCGAGGTGCTCGTCGTCGAGAAGATGACCGAAGACCAGGAACGGGTGCTGCGCAGCGAGGTCCGCAAGTGGCGACGTCCCGACGACGAGTTCGTCTACGAACTCGTGGTGGTGTCCAGCGGAGATGAGGCCCTCATCGCGGCCCGGCTCAACGTCAACCTGCAGGCGGTGGTGATCAGGCGGCGATTCTCGCACCAATCAACCCGGGACCTGTCGGCTCTGTCGGAGTTCGTCGACACCGCGGTGTCGGACGAGTTGGCCGACCACCAGACGCCTGAAGAGCGCGCGCAGATCCTCGCGGTTTCCCTGGGGAAGCTGCGACCCGAGCTGGACCTGTACCTGATGACCGAAATTGACGTGGAGGACATCGCCGGGCGATTGGGCCAGTACTTCCGCAGGGTGTTTCATGCCCGGGAGGGCATGCTGGAGCTTCACCTGTCGATCCTGCAGGGCGTGGCTGCGCGCTACCGCACGCCATTCTTCAGCGCGCTCAAGCAGTACAGTCACCGGCCCACGGGTGTCTTTCACGCCCTGCCGATTTCGCAGGGCAAGTCGATCGTCAACTCGCACTGGATCAAGGACATGGTCGGCTTCTACGGCCTGGACGTGTTCATGGCCGAAACCTCTGCGACGTGCGGGGGTCTTGATTCACTGCTGGAGCCGACGGGGCCCCTGCGCGAAGCGCAACAGCTCGCCGGGCAAACCTACGGCTCGCGCCACACGTACTTCGTCACTAACGGGACGTCGACGGCCAACAAGATCGTCACCCAGGCATTGGTGGCGCCGGGCGACATCGTGCTGCTGGACCGCAACTGCCACCAGTCGCATCACTACGGGATGATGCTCGCCGGCGCGAATGTCGTTTACCTGGAGGCGTATCCACTCAACGAGTACTCGATGTACGGTGCGGTGCCGTTACGTGAGATCAAATCGAAACTACTGGCACTCAAACGCGCCGGCAAGCTCCATCGCGTCAAGATGATGTCGCTGACCAACTGCACCTTCGACGGGATCGTGTATGACGTCGAACGCGTCATGGAGGAGTGCCTCGCCATCAAGCCGGACCTGGTATTCCTCTGGGACGAGGCATGGTTCGCGTTCGCGCGTTTTCACCCGGTTTATCGGACGCGCACCGCGATGGCGTCAGCCCAGGCGCTGCGCGAGCGGCTGCAGGACCCCGACTACAGGCGCCGCTACGAGGAGCATCTGGCCACTGAATGCGATGTCGCCGCCGCCAAACTCAGCGATGACGAGCTTCTGGACCGTCGCCTCATCCCCGACCCGGCCAGAGCCCGGGTGCGCGTGTATGCCACCCAGTCGACGCACAAGACGCTGACCGCGCTGCGGCAGGGATCGATGATCCACGTCTTCGATCAGGACTTCGACCAGAAGGTCGCGGAGCCGTTCCACGAGGCCTACATGGCACACACCTCGACCTCGCCCAATTATCAGATCCTCGCGTCCTTGGACCTGGGACGGCGGCAGGTGGCGCTGGAGGGTGTCGAACTGGTGCAACGACAGATCGAGAACGCGATGCAGTTGCGCGACGCGATCGACAATCATCCGCTGCTCAGAAAGTACATGAGATGCCTTCGCACGTCGGACTTGATCCCCGACCACTTCCGGCCGTCGGCCATCGCCCAGCCTCTCCGCTCAGGACTGCGCAACATGATGGCCGCCTGGGATCAGGACGAGTTCGTCCTCGATCCGTCAAGAATCACCTTGTTCATCGGCCATACCGGTTATGACGGGGACACGTTCAAACGCCAACAGTTGATGGACCGTTACGGAATCCAGATCAACAAGACGTCGCGCAACAGCGTGCTGTTCATGACGAATATCGGCACCACGCGCAGCTCTGTCGCTTTCCTGGTGGAAGTTCTTGTCAACATTGCGCGCGAGCTCGACCAAGAGATCTCCGAAATGAGCCTTGGCGAGCGCGAGCACTTCGAGCGGGCTGTTTATCGGCTCACCGCAATGCTTCTGCCACTGCCCGATTTCAGTGGCTTCCACCCCGCATTCATGGATCACAGCGGAAGCGAGCCCACGCCCGAAGGGGACGTCCGCCGCGGGTTCTATCTGTCCTACGACGACACGAACTGTGAATACCTCACCGGCGATCAAATCGACGAAAGGTTGGACGCCGGCGTCGACGTCGTGTCGGCGACCTTCGTAACGCCCTACCCTCCCGGCTTTCCCGTCCTCGTGCCGGGCCAAGTGTTCAGCCGCGAGATCCTGCAGTTCATGCGTGATCTCGACACGCCCGAAATCCATGGTTACCTGCCCAATTTCGGCTACCGCGTCTATACCGAGAAAGCCATCGAATCGGCCAGTGCAACTGCCGGGCTCATGCCCAACGGCCACCGCTCCCCGGCGCCGCCGCCCGCGCCGGCGCGGGAGAAATCGTCCGAGAAGAAGCCGGCGCGGCGCAGCGGGAGCAACGGCGACCGGAAGCCTCCCGAGGTCGGGCACGAAGAGTTGATTGGCCAGCAGCTGCCCGGTGACGCGCCACAGATTGGTACGGAGTCCGCCGCTCCGCTGAAGTAGCGCAGCGGCGTCACCTCACCGGCCCTTCAGGCCGCCGATGCCCAGCGACCCGTCGGTGCGTTTCGGCGGCGCGGCGTTCTCGATGTCCTCGACGTAGCGGGCGGGATCGCGGTCGACGATCGGCAATCCCTCGGTGGTGGGATGCTCGGCCATGAACTCGCCGTATTGGCGCCCCAGCGCTTCACGAAGGCCGTTCGGGGCGTGGCGACGGAAGTCCGACAGCCCTTCCCGTTCTTCTTCACCCATGTGGTCGTCGTTGGCCAGCCGGGCGCTGCCCACCGCCTCCCACCACTGGGCGGTGCCAACCGGCGCCTCGTTGGCGGCGCGTACGGCGTCGCGAATGTCATTGTGATCACTGATCGCATCGAGCGTTTCGCCCTCGGGATCGTCGGCGCCCCGTTTGAGCAGTTGTGGGTAGAAGATCTTCTCTTCGATGTAGGCGTGTACGTCGAGCTTGTCGGCGAGCGGGTGCCACACCCGCGCGAGGGCGGCACGGTTGACCGGTGTCTGCGCCTGCAGTTCGTCGAGCCTGGCGAACTGTTTGCGGAACCACTCGTGGTCCGCGAGGATCAAACTGGTGATGTCAGCCACTCCGACTCCCGCATCCCACGACCGCTGCCCGTTGCGGCCATCGTGTCCCACGCCGGCAGAACCCGTCAACCCGCTGCTCGCGGACAGCGCCGCGAGCGTGTCGATCCGGACCCCGATTCATTGGGCCTGGTGACTATCTCGTCCCAGCCGCGCCGCTCGACTGACCGCAGCTGCGGACGCCAGCACCGCCATCGCCGGGAGGATTATCGTCGTGTCGGTCGAAGATCCCTGACCGATAAAAGGCCGGCCCGCCCGAAGAGGTATTCCCACTTGCCGCGTCTTCGCGCAGCCGAACACGAAGGTGGTCCGGATCGGGAGGGCCTGACCAGACACTCAGCAAAATAGCCGTGTCACCTCGGCAACTGCCGGAGCTCCCCGAGTCGGACCGGGGCCGATGTTTAAGGACCAGAGGTTTTTGTCTAAACGTAGCGACCCCTCTAATGCAGAAAGGCAAACAATGAAGCAAACGTCACTGGCCATGATTGCGGCGGCAGCGCTGCTGTTCAGCGCGTGTTCGGCCTCTCAGGTCATCAACACCGGCGGTGACACGAAGTGCAAGGACTTCACGACGCAGGACGAGAAGAAGCAGAACGATGAGGTCAGCAAAATGCTCAAGGACAAGAGCGGCGCCGACCCGACCAACATCGAGATCTCGGCGACGCGGCTGTCCGCGACGACCTACTGCCAGACGGTGGGCAAGCCCGACAGCAAGATCTCAGAGGCGCCGCACGGCTGACGGCCACCGCCACCCAATGCACGGCGCGGATTCGACTCACGAGCAGGGCAAACCTAGCGGACCCTTGCCGTAACTCTTAGGCTCCGCTGGTGATGTCGACGAACCCGGCGCCGGCACACGTGTCCCTTCGTCGTATCGACCGAACCTTCGGGGCACACACCGTGCTGCACGAGGTCGACCTGCAAATCAAACCAGGCGAGGTCGTCGCGCTCCTCGGATCCTCGGGAAGCGGCAAATCTACCCTCCTGCGGCTCGTGGCCGGACTCGACAGTCCTACCGGCGGATCGATCGAGATCGACGGCGAGGCCGTGCGCGGGATCGACCTACGCTGCGCCATCGTGTTCCAGGAACCTCGCCTGCTGCCGTGGCGATCCCTGGCAGCCAACGTCGCATATGGGCTGCCGCCTGGCACCGCCCGCGCGGACGGTGCTGCGGCTGTCCGGCATTGGCTCGAGGTCGTCGGACTGCGCGAATTCGCCAATCACTACCCCCGACAAGTGTCCGGCGGTATGGCGCAACGGGCAGGCCTCGCGCGCGCGCTCGTTCGGGACCCGCGCGTCCTGCTACTCGACGAACCGCTGGCGGCCCTCGACGCGCTGACCCGGCTGCGGATGCAGGATCTGCTTGCCGCCGTGCAGCAAGAGGCAGGCGCCACCACCATCTTGGTGACGCATGACGTGGACGAAGCAGTGATTCTCGCCGACCGGGTGCTGATCCTGCGCGCCGATGCAACCGGCGCCGCCAGCGTCGCTGCGAGTTTTGAAGTGGCAATTCCCAAGCCACGCGACCGCGGGGACCCACGTGTCAGTGCGCTGCGCAATCAGTTGTTGCGCGAACTCGGGGTGCCGCAACGCAGCGGCGTCACCCTGCGGGCTGCCATCGAGGAGAAAGTGGAATCGCGATGAAACGCCCTCAGCTGACTGCCTTTTGGGTGCTCATCGCAATCACGGTCACGTCTGCCTGCGGCTCGGGCGGCGGCAGGACGGCTGCGAAGGACATCCGGTTGGATTACGCTTACTACAACCCGCTCAGCCTGGTGGTGCGCGACCAGCGCCTACTGGAAAGCCGGGGATACACCGTCACCTGGGTTCTCTCCGCCGGAAGCAACAAGGCCAACGAGGGTCTGCGGTCCCAGGGGCTGGACTTCGGCTCTACCGCCGGTTCAGCGGCGCTGGTCGCGCGGGCCAACGGCACACCGATCAAGATCATCGACGTGTACAGCAAGCCGGAATGGACGGCTCTGGTTGTCGGGAAGAATTCGGCCATCAACTCGGTGGCCGACCTGAAAGGCAAGAAGATCGCGGTCACCAAGGGAACCGATCCCTACTACTTTCTGTTGCAATCGCTTGCGACAGCAGGCCTTTCGACCGCCGACGTCGAAATCATCAATCTGCAGCACGCCGACGGCAAAACCGCCCTGGAGCGCGGTGACGTCGATGCTTGGTCCGGATTGGACCCCTTCATGGCGCAGACCGTCCAGCAGCAAGGCTCGCGACTGCTGTACCGCAATCCGGATTTCAACTCCTATGGCGTGCTTAACGTCCGCGATGACTTCAGCAGCGCCCATCCGGATACCGTCCAGTCGGTGGTCGACAGCTACGAGGAGGCCCGAAAATGGGCGGAGGCGCACCCGGACGAGTTGGCGGCATTGCTCGCCTCGCAGGCAAAGGTGACACCGAGCGTGGCCCAAGAGGAACTGCAGCGAACGACGCTGGACATCGACCCGGCGCCGGGCCAACCTCAGCTTGCCGTCCTGACCAAGATCTTGCCGATCGCGGTGGCGGACTCCGACATCAAATCCGACGACGCCGGTCGCGGCGCGCTGAGCGCCATACTCGAGCCGAAGTACGCCCAACACACTCAGTGACCGGGCGCGCCGCCGCGCTGGCGAAACTGCCGCACGCCTCGGCCAAACTGCCGCACGCCCCAGTCGCACTGGCCGTCCCGGTACTGCTCCTGGTGACCTGGCAGTTCGTCACCGCGACCGGAGTGTTTTCCGCCAGCCAGTTGCCGCCTCCGCGCGATGTGGCGGCCGCGCTCGCCGAGCTGCTGAGGCATGGCCAACTGCGGCCCAACCTGCAGGCGAGCCTTGTGCGGGTGCTGTTCGGCTACTCAGCCGGCGCGACTGCCGCGCTTGCGCTTGGTTCGCTCGTCGGGCTGTCGGCTGTCGCGCGCAGGCTGCTGGCGCCGACGGTCGCGGCATTGCGTACGGTGCCCTCGTTAGCGTGGGTGCCCCTGTTGCTCTTGTGGTTCGGCATCGACGAGACGCCGAAGGTGTTACTTGTCGCCATCGGCGCTTTCTTTCCCGTCTACACAACGACGGCATCGGCGTTGTCGCACGTCGACGCACACCTCGTGGAGGTGGGACGGGCCTACGGTCGACGTGGTGCCTCGTTGCTGGCGACCGTGATGCTCCCCGCCGCGGCCCCAGAACTGGTGAACGGGCTCAGACTGGGCCTGGCGAACGCGTGGCTGTTTCTGGTCGCAGCGGAGCTGATTGCCTCCTCGAAGGGGTTGGGATTCCTGCTGATTGACAGCCAGAACACCGGCCGTACCGATGTGATGCTGCTCGCGATCGTGCTGCTCGCCGGTTTGGGCAAACTCACCGACGCGGCACTCGCCGCCATCGAGCAGCGGATGGTGCGCCGGCGCTGCTAGTTCAACCGAGGCCGAGCCATCGGCGCTGACCCGTCGCAGGTCGCTACGACTGCCGGATTACTTCGAACCCTGCGATGACGCGGTCAGTGCCTCCGCAGGCTCGGCTTCCCCATGGCGGCGGCCTATGTGGGCCTCGGCGCGCATCCGTTCCACCATGTGCGGGTAGTGCAGCTCGAAGGCCGGCCGCTCCGAACGGATCCGGGGCAGTTCGGTGAAGTTATGCCGCGGCGGCGGGCAGCTGGTGGCCCACTCCAACGAATTGCCGTGGCCCCAGGGATCGTCGACCAACACCGGCTCACCGTAGCGCCAGCTCTTGAAAACGTTCCACACAAACGGCAGGACGGAGACACCGAGGATGAAGGCGCCAATGGTGGAGATGAAGTTGAGCGTCGCGAACCCGTCGGTGGGCAGGTAGTCGGCGTAGCGGCGGGGCATCCCCGAAGTGCCCAGCCAGTGCTGCACCAGGAAGGTGATGTGGAAGCCGAGGAAGGTCAGCCAGAAGTGCAACTTGCCGAGCCGCTCGTCGAGCAGGCGTCCGGTCATCTTCGGGAACCAGAAGTAGACGCCCGCGTAGGTGGCGAACACGATCGTGCCGAACAGCGTGTAGTGGAAATGCGCCACGACGAAATAGGTGTCGCTGATGTGGAAGTCAAGCGGCGGGCTGGCCAGCAGCACGCCGGTCAGGCCACCGAGCAGGAAGGTGACCAGGAAGCCGAGCACGAACAGCATCGGTGTTTGGAACGTCAACTGGCCCCGCCACATCGTGCCGATCCAGTTGAAGAACTTGATCCCGGTTGGCACCGCGATCAGGAACGTCATGAACGAGAAGAACGGCAGCAGCACGGCGCCGGTCGCATACATGTGGTGCGCCCACACCGCCACCGACAGCGCGGCGATGGCCAGCGTCGCGTAGACCAGCGTGGTGTAGCCGAAGATCGGCTTGCGGGAAAACACCGGGATGATCTCGGTGACGATGCCGAAGAACGGCAACGCGATGACGTACACCTCGGGATGCCCGAAGAACCAGAACAGATGCTGGAACAGGATGACCCCGCCGTTGGACGCGTCGTAGATGTGCGCACCGAAGCGGCGGTCGGCTTCAAGGCCGAACAGCGCGGCGGTCAGCAGCGGAAAGACGATCAGCACAAGCACACTGGTGACCAGGATGTTCCAGGTGAAGATCGGCATCCGGAACATGGTCATGCCGGGGGCCCGGAGGCACACCACGGTGGTGATCATGTTCACCGCGCCCAGGATGGTGCCCAGACCACCGACGCCGACGCCCAGAATCCATAGGTCCCCGCCGGCGCCGGGACTGTGGACCGCATTCGACAGCGGCGTGTAGGCGGTCCACCCGAAATCGGCCGGACCGCCCGGCATGATGAAGCCGCTCAATGCGATGAGCGCTCCGAAGATGAAGAGCCAGAACGACAGGGCGTTGAGCCGGGGGAAGGCCACGTCGGGCGCGCCGATCTGCAGCGGCAGCACCAGGTTGGAGAAACCGAAGACGAC
This sequence comes from Mycobacterium sp., assembly GCA_031292665.1. Classification (GTDB taxonomy): domain Bacteria; phylum Actinomycetota; class Actinomycetes; order Mycobacteriales; family Mycobacteriaceae; genus Mycobacterium. The sequence goes on from JARLGR010000127.1 coordinate 47,492, forward strand.
GGGCGTCGCGTAAAACAGCAGCATGGCCGTGCCGTGCATGGTGAAGAGCTGGTTGTACTGCTCGTTGGACAGGAATTGCAGCCCGGGTCGTGCCAGCTCCAGGCGGAGGAGAAGCGCCATCAGGCCGCCGATGAAGAAGAAGATGAAGCAGGCGACCATGTACATGATGCCGATCATCTTGTGGTCGGTGGTGCTGATCACCTTGTAGATCAGGTTGCCCTTCGGGCCTGTGCGCGCCGGGAAGGGCCGGCTGGCCTCCAGATCACTGATGGGGGGCGCTTCAGCGGTCATGAACTACCTCTCCAGGGAACCCGGCAACTGGCGCAGCAAATGATAAGCCGTCCAAGCATTCGCGGCTACTCTTTAGCTGCCCTAGGGCCGAACGTCCCAAATTTCGCTGCATTTCTGCTCAGTAAAGCGCGTTAGCAAAGTGAGCCTTACCTTCCCAATGTTGGGTTGGGAGGAGCAAAGCTGCCTTATCGTGTGGTGGTGTGGCGGGCCGGCCGATTCCTCGTCGTCCTGATAACGACTGCGGCCGCGCTGGGTCTATTCGTCCCGTGGTCACCCCTGCCCGCCATGTGGCGCGCGGCACCGTCGGTGATCGGGTCCGCGCCGCTCAGTTGCCTGGAAGCCGCCCTGACGGACTATGCCAACTCCGGCGAGGGTTGGACGGGTGGGGATTCCACCTGGTCGGCACCGCTGCCCGACGACCGGCAGCTGTTCGCGTTCTCGGACAGCTTTCTCGGCCCCATCACCCCGCCGGGCCGGCCGCCCGACGCGGCGTTCGTGCACAATTCGTTCGTCGTCCGCGACGCCCGGGGACACTGGTCGACCGTCGTCGGCGGGACGCCCGACCACCCCGCGGCACTCATCGAACCGGCCGACCCCGCGCACTGGTTCTGGCTGGGGGCCGCCACCCAAATCGGTGGTGCGCTGCAGGTTCCACTCAGCGAGTGGAGAAGCACCGGGCCGGGTCCGTTCGACTTCGGTTTCGTGGGGTCAGCGCTGGCGCGATTCGACGGCCCCGATCTGCGGACCCCGTCCTCGATCAGCCCGCTTCCGCGGTCGCGCGAGATCCAGTGGGGTCAGTGGGTCCAGCCCGACAAGGGATGGACCTACGTGTACGGCGTCGAGAGCACCGGTGACAGCAAATACCTGCACGTGGCCCGCGTTGCGGGAGATGATCTGCGCCAGGCGTTCTCCTACTGGACCGGCCGGGCGTGGTCATCGTCGGAGTCGGATTCGATGCGGGTGGCCGACGGCATCTCCGCCGAGCTGTCCGTGCACAGGTTGCGTGACGGCGTGTACATGCTGACCACGATGCAGGGCGGGAAGCTGTACACCGACCGGCTGGTGGGACGTTTCGGTCCGTCACCGACGGGACCGTTCGGCCCCGCGGTCACCCTCTATCGGACACCCGAGATCGGCAGCTCGGGGCTGTATCGCGACGCCCACGTCTACGCCTACAACGCCCACGTGCACCCGGAGTTCTCGACATCCACCAGCCTTGTCATCTCCTACGACGTCAACAGCGTCGACACCGCTCCGGGAGGTGACGTGTACCGCCAGGTGAGCATCTATCGACCACGCTTCGTGGTCGTGTCGCTGCGCTGGAAGGATGGGTCCGAGCCTTCAGATGCTGTCGCCCCCCGGGGCCGCCCGCGGCCCTGTCCCTAGCGAAAAGCTCAGCAGCGCAACTACTTAGATCGCGGCTGCCGCTCCCCGGGCCGCGGCGGTGAGAGTGGCGACAAGGCTGTCCTCGTCGGTGTCGATGTCGCCGTGCAGCCAGCCGATAATCAGGGCGGTGGTGCCGGCGACCAGCGCGCGCGTCGCCAACGTCCGGTCGACGGACGGCTTCGGGCGTCCGGCGAAGGGGATGGCGTCGGCCACCATGCGCTCGGTGAAATCACGAACCGCGCGCTGTTGACGTTCGTGGAGCCGCGGAAAACCCGGGCACTCCATGTACAGCCGCGCATCCGCGGGCTCCGACGCCAGGGTGTGCACCACCGCGCGCAGTGTGCCCTCGACGCGATTGGCGAGCGGAGCGGTGGTCAGCACGTCGTCCATCTGGGCCACCAAGCGGCCGAACAAATCCTCGGCGCACGCGTCGAGCAAATCGTCCTTGTCGGCGAATTCGGTGTAGAAGTAGCGCTTGCTCAGGGCTGCGCGCTGGCACACCAGGTCGACCGTCAGCGGAGCCACACCGACATCGGCGATGAGCGCACGGGCGGCGCCCAGCAGGCGGACGCGGCGGTCTTGCGAACGCTGTTCGGCGCTCAGCCCGCCGTAGGTGCGGCCTCCGACAGTCATGACGACACCTTGACCCATCAGTCGGAACGAGCATAATCTCAAACGCGATCGTTCCACATCGCTTGACGGGTCGCACCCCCCTCAACTCGCACCCGCACCCTAGGAGACCGTATGGGCACCCGGATCATGGACGACGCCGCGCGGCTGCTGGCCGACCCCCAGGCCTATACCGACGAGAAGCGCTTACACGAGGCGCTGGCTCACCTGCGCGCGCACGCTCCGGTGTCCTGGGTCGACGTCCAGGGCTACCGGCCGTTCTGGGCCATCACCAAGCACGCCGACGTGATGGACATCGAGCGCCAGAACGACTTGTTCACCAACGATCCGCGCCCGTTGTTGATGGTCGCCGACGGCGAGGATGTGCTGCGCGCACAAATGGAGGCCGGTATCGGCCTGCGCACGCTGATCCACATGGACGACCCGCACCACCGCGACATGCGCAAGATCGGCGCCGACTGGTTTCGTCCGAAGGTGCTGCGCGACCTGAAGGTTCGTGTCGATGAGCTGGCCAAGATCTACGTCGACAAGATGGTCGAGAAAGGACCGGAGTGCGACTTCGTCCAGGAGGTCGCGGTCAACTACCCGCTCTATGTGATCCTGTCGCTGCTGGGCCTGCCGGAGTCGGACTTCCCGCGGATGCTCAAGCTCACCCAGGAAATGTTCGGCGGCGACGACACGGAGTTCCAGCGCGGAAAGTCCACCGAGGACATGCTCGCCGTGCTGCTGGACTTCTTCAACTACTTCGCGGCGCTCACCGCGTCGCGCCGCGAGCACCCGACGGAGGACCTGGCGTCGGCGATCGCCAACGCGACGATCAACGGCGAACCGTTGTCGGACATGGACACCGCGTCGTACTACGTGATCGTGGCCAGCGCGGGCCACGACACCACCAGCGCCGGGATCGCCGGCGGCATGCTCGCATTGCTGGAGAACCCCGGCGAGCTGGCACGGCTGCAAAAGGACATGGGCCTGATGGGCACCGCGGTGGAGGAGATGATCCGCTGCGTGGTGCCGGTCACGGAGTTCATGCGCACCGCGCAGGCCGACACGGAGGTGCGCGGGGTGCCGATCGCGAAGGGCGAGTCGGTGCTGCTGTCCTATGTGTCGGCCAACCGCGACGAGGAGGTGTTCAAGGACCCGATGCGCTTCGACGTCGGCCGGGATCCCAACAAGCACCTGTCATTCGGGTACGGCGTGCACTTCTGCCTGGGCGCCGCGTTGGCGCGGATGGAGATGAACAGTTTCTTCTCGGAGCTCGTGCCGCGGATCAAGTCGATCGAGCTGGCCGGTGAGCCGGAACTGATGGCCACGACCTTCGTCGGTGGCCTCAAGCACTTGCCGATCCGATACTCACTGAAGTGAACTGCATCTCTGTCAGGCGATGATCAGGCCTTCGGACAGTTCATCTTTCAGCACGGCCTCGGCGAGCCACTCACCGAGCAGCGGCCCAGACTTCATCAGGTTGCTGCCGACGAACGCGGCGATGCGGAATATCCGCGCCAATCCCGCAGACTGCTCCGAGAACGGCTGACCACGCTCGAGCACGATCGCGGCCTCCCCCCGCCGCGACAGCTCATCGGCGGCGGAGAGCCCGCACACCCCCGCGCCGATGATGAGAATCACGTGGTCTTCATACCCCGCGGGTCAGAAGTAGAACCCGGCATACGGCGCATCGAGAACCGCAAACAGCCGGTCGGCCTCGACAAGCGCCGCCGGGTCCTCGGCGCGGAGCAGCCCGGCCGTGTCAAGGTTGCGCCACGTCACCCCGCCGAGCAGGACGGCGGCCAGTCCCTCGACGCCGACATGAAGTTGCGGACGCCGTTCCGTCGCTTCGGCGCCGTCGCCCGAAATGGTGAAACTCACCGAATTCGCGGGGAAGATCGGGTCGTTCACCGCGACGGTGACCTCGCCGTCCGTCGCGTAGCGGCGTTCCGACAGCGCCTTGTGGACGTCGATCACGCGCAGCCACGTTTCGTCGTGCACCGCGGTCACCCGCACGCCCCGCCGATCGAGGAGAAGCCACGGCAGCGGATCGTCGACGGGCAGCATCCAGAACACCACGCGGTCAACGAGATCCAGCCCGAGCAGGAAGCGCATGAGTCCCAGGTAGGCGTCCGCGGTGGGCGCGAAGAAATCCTCGACCGCGATGGTCCGCTGCTCGCTGACGAACCACGCCCCGGTGTCGATGGGGCGGTAGCGGGCGAAGCCCGACTCGCATCCGGGGTCGCCGTGCACCGCGACATAGGAAGCGCCCGAGATTGATTCGGTGCGCAGCCGCAGGCCCTGCCACCACACCTCAGGGCGATCGATGGAGCCGGGTCGGGACGGGCGGTTTCCCGCATAGATCCGGGGCAGCACATCCCAGGCTTCGGCAGCGTCCAACAGCCGCACCGGGCCGCCGACCCCGACGTCGGGACGAAGCGCCGTCCGTGCCGTCTGAACCTCGACCGTCTGCGATGAGCTGGCCACACCGTAGCCGTACCGCTCGTAGATCGTGGCCTCCGAAGCCCGCAGCGTGGCGAGGACCTCACCGCGTGCGGCGATGTCGCGCAACTGATGACGCATCAGGTCGGTGGCGATACCTTTCCGGGTAAACGACGGCAGCACTCCGATGTGAGTGACGGCGGCGTGGCCCACGATCGCTCCACCGGGAAGCGTTAGCCCACTGGTCACGGCGTCGGCGGTGCCGACGAGGTGGTCGCCGATGAACGCTCCGACCGTGCGGCCCGGCTCGAATAGCTTGGTGATCCGCCCGGGCGGCAGTTTGGACAAGGGAGGGAAGCCGACCATGGCGGCGCGAAAGACGTTAGCCGCGGTGATGAGGTCGTCCTCGCCGTCGAGAACGCGAATGTCGGCGGTCATGCCGCAATCATGTCTCGTACCGCTAGTGGTAGTCGCAGCGCCATACCTCAGGTGCCCTGGCCGTCGCGGCCGCGCGCGCTGACATCGGGCAGGGGGTCATTGCCGTTGATGAGCCAATCACCGAGAATTCGCGCCCGATACACCCGCGGGTTGTGAGATGCCAGCGTGCGGGCATTGCGCCAATGCCGGTCCAGTGATAGGTCCTCGGAAACTCCGGACGCGCCCAGCGCGTCGAAAACCGTGGTGGTGGCCCGTAGGGCCGCATCGATGATCACCAGTTGCGCCTGTGTGACCGCGACTTGGGCGTCGATTAGGCGTTGCCGGCTGCCGTCACCGCAGAGTCGGCCGTTGACGATGTCGTCGAGGCTGCGGGCGGCCCTCTCCAGAGCGGCCTGCGCGCCAAACACATCGGCGGATACCTGCCCGATTACTTGCAGCAACTGAGGGTCTTGCGACGGCGTTTCGGCCAGTCCCTGTGGGTAGTTGCGGCCGCGTCGCTTAAGTGCCGCGCTGCCGTCGCGCAGGGTTGCCCGGGTGATCCCGGTCAGCACCGATAGCAACGCGATTTGGTAGAAGTGCGGCTGATAGCTGAACCGTTCGGCAGCTGGAAACACGTCCCCGCGTTCGGCGCGTACCCGCTCGTAACGGGCTGATCCGCTGGCGGTGGCGCGCTGCCCGAATCCGTTCCAATCGTCGACAATCGTGACGCCCGGAGCGTCCGCACGGACCAGCGCCGTCCACAGTTCGCCGTCGTCACCCCGGCCGATCACGTCGAGCCAGTCGGCGTAAAGGCTTCCGGTGGCGTAATACTTCGACCCGGACACCACCCAGTGATCGTCTTCGGCAGAAACCGTGGTGGCCAGATTGGCCAACGTGACGCTGTTGGCTTCCGTCCAGCCGCCGCCGACGAACGCCCCCGCCAGGAACCGCTTGATCCACCTGTCGTTGGTGTCCGACACCGGCGCGTTGAGCCGATCCTCCACGAATGCGAGATGGTTACGCCAGATGTGGGACACGTTGGCGTCGGCTTCACCCAGATCGGCCAGCAGCGCGAAAGTCTGCTCCAGCGATGCCCCCAATCCGCCATACTCTTCGGGAATCCGCACGGTGCCCAAGCCCGCGTCATTGAGCCAGCGAACCTGCTCGTGCGGAAACACGCGATACCGTTCGCGCTCCACGTTGCCGTCGGCAACGCGCTGGAAGAGGAGCCCGAACCGTGCTCGCAACGTGTCGGTGTTCGCCGTAGCAGGCCTCAGATAGGTTGCAGGAAAATTCATTACGCCTCGTAGCGGTTCGCCGGCGCCGCCAGTCCCAGGTGGCTACGCAGCGTGGCGCCGGTGTACTCATGCCGGAATAGCGCTCGTTTGCGCAGCAGGGGTACCACCTGTTCGATGAAACAGTCGTACTGCCCAGGCAGTCCCGAGTCGCCGAGCACGAAACCGTCGCATGCGCGGGTCGTGAACCAGTCCTCGATCTCGTCGGTGATCTGTTCCGGCGTGCCCGAAACGCTCGCGCCCCATCCATTTACCGTGCGGTACAGAAATTCTCGGACAGTGGGGTGGCCGTCGGTGGCCAGCGCCCGGTAGCCGGCCAGTGCTGTCTGATGGGTTTGGGTGCTGTCGGGGAATGCCGAGGTGGGTACCGGGCCATCTAGGTCCGCGCCGGTAACGTCAACGTCGACCTCTAACAACCAGCCGGCCTGGTACTCGGGGCTGAAGTACTCATAAGCGCTGCGCTTGTTGGCCTCGACCTCTTCCTCGGTCGACCCGATGACGAACCGCAGTGACGGGGTGATAAGCGGCGGGGTGGAGCGGCCGATGTGGCGGGCCTCGTCGTTGATCTGCCGGTAGAACTCCTGCGCCCGCGCTCGCGTGCCCTGACCGGTAAAGATCACCTCGGCGTGGCGGGCGGCGAACCGCCGCCCGGTCGGGGAAGATCCGGCCTGGAACAGCACAGGCCGGCCTTGCGGTGACCGAGCGGAACCGAGTGGCCCACGAACGTCGAAGTACCGGCCGTGATGATCGGCAACTCGAATCTTGGTGATATCATTGAAAATTCCGGCCTTGCGGTCCTCGATGATGGTGTCGTCGGCCCACCCGTCCCACAACTTCTTGACGACGTCGAGTGCTTCTTCAGCGATTTCGTAGCGCTCATCATGGTCCACGACCCCGCCGGCACTGAAGTTGTCGGCCGCCGCGCGTGCGAAGCTGGTGACCAGATTCCAGCCCACCCTTCCAGCGCTGAGGTGATCCAGTGACAGCAGTTGGCGGGCCAACTGAAACGGTGGGACCAGGGTCGCCGAGCCGGTGACTACCAGCCCGATCGCCTCGGTGACCGACGACAGTGCCGCCGTCGCAGTCAGTGGCTCGAAGTCCTCCGTTGTTTTGTAGGCCCACGTCGCCGGGGGCCCGTAGTTCAATCCGTCGGCAAAAAACAATGCGTCGAAGCCCCCGGCTTCCGCGCCCCGGGCCCGGGCGATCAGTTGCCGCCGAACGCCCCCGGGGCTGTTGTCGATATCCGGGTGACGCCACGGCCCGGCCGATCGGGTGTTCCCGTAGGCCAATAGGTGCAGTTCGCGCGGCATGCCACGCAAAAATACTCTGCCCGGTCCTGTGTTGGGATGATTTAAATCCGTCCAGAACACAACTTGCACGGCACCCGTCGGGAACTTAGCGTCGTTGTAGATGTCTCCGAGATTTTTCTGGTTCTTGCCCACCACCGGTGACAGCCGATCCATCGTCGGTGGATCACACGCGTCGTCGAACCGCACACTTCCGAATGGGTATCGCCCGCCCAGCCGCCGCTACCTTGCCGAGGTGGCGCGCGCCGCCGACCGTCTCGGCTATGAGGGCGTGCTGACTCCGACCGGGACGTGGTGCGAGGATGCGTGGCTGACCTCGGCCGCCTTGTTGGCTGAAACCGAGAAGCTGAAGTTCCTGGTGGCATTCCGTCCCGGTCTCGTTCCGCCTACTTTGGCCGCGCAGCAGACCGCGACGTTGCAACGGTTTTCCGGAGGCAGGGTCTTGCTCAATGTCGTCAGTGGCGGCGACGACGCCGAGCAGCGCCGTTTCGGCGACTGGCTCAGCCACGATGAGCGCTACGCTCGAACCGCCGAGTTCCTGCAGATCGTGACATCGGTGTGGACCCGGGACTCGGTGGACTTCACCGGCAAGTATTACACCATCGCCGATGCCCGGGTATCGGCGCCACCGGATCCGTTGCCGGACATATATTTTGGCGGTTCTTCGGCGGCGGCGCTGCCAATCGCGGCCGAGTTCGCCGACGTCTACCTCACCTGGGGCGAGCCGCCGCAGGCGGCAGCCGCCAAGATCGACCGAGTGCGGGTGCAGGCTGCCGCACGTGGCCGCACCGTTCGGTTCGGCATTCGACTGCATACCATCAGCCGTGACACCTCGGCCGCGGCCTGGGCCGTCGCCAACGAGATGCTTGCCGAGCTTACAGAAGAGCAGATCGCCAAAGCCACCGCGCTGCATGCGAGTTCGGAGTCAGAGGGTCAGCGGCGGATGACCGCACTCCACGGCGGGCAGGTCGACAAGCTGGAGATCTATCCGAATCTATGGGCCGGAGTGGGCCTGGTCCGCGGCGGCGCCGGCACCGCTCTGGTCGGTAGCCACCGGGAAGTCGCGGATCTGATCTCGGAATATCATTCGCTGGGCTTTGACGAGTTCATCCTCTCGGGCTACCCGCACCTGGAAGAGGCGTACTGGTTCGCCGAGGGAGTGCTGCCGCTGCTGGGCAAGACGGATTTGCAATCCTGATGATTTCAGCAGGGCCGCCGGGAATCGGGCGGTGGGAACGCCTACGCTGTGACGCGCTTCGGCGCTACCTGATTCGCGCGGCTAAACTGCGGTATCGCATCGCAGGTGCGGTAGGGCGGGAGACGACAGTGTACTCAGCAGAGTCTCGATACCGCGGTGCGTGTTGTCAGCCGCCGACGCGCCACGCGGGTGCGGCGACGGGCCCGGAATCGATCGGCGATTCCTTTCGTTGAAAACACTCGGCACCTTGTTGTTGCCGGGTCGATTTCTTGGACGAACCCGTTAGGAAGGCAGAGTTCATGCCCGCTTCGTCGAGCCCCCTGCACCTCGCCGTGGCTTTGGATGGTGCCGGATGGCACCCGGCCGCCTGGCGTGAAGCCGACGCGCGACCCGCTGATCTGTTCAGCGTCGGCTACTGGGCTGATCTGATCACCGAAGCCGAACGTGGAGCGTTGGACTTCGTGACGATCGAGGATTCGCTGGCGATGCAATCCGACGACCCCTTCGAACCCGACGACCGGATCGATCGTGTGCGTGGCCGATTGGATGCGGTGCTCATCGCCGCCCGGATCGCGCCGCGCACCAACGGTATTGGATTTATTCCCACAGCAACGATCACCCACACCGAGCCATTCCATGTGTCCAAGTCGATCGCCACGCTGGACTATGTCAGCACCGGACGAGCCGGGGTCCGCGTTCAGGTCTCGCCACGCCCCGACGTGGCAGCCCACTTCGGGCGCCGCACTCTGGCGCGCCTGTCGGTCGACACCATCAACGATCCGGTCAGCCAGCAACACCTCAGCGAATATTTCGCCGAGGCCGTGGATTACGTTGAGGTGTTGCGCCGCTTGTGGGACAGCTGGGAGGACGGCGCCGAAATCCGCGATATCACCACCGGACGCTTCATCGACCGGCGCAAGTTGCACTACATCGATTTCGAGGGCCGCTGGTTTTCGGTCAAAGGACCCTCGATTACGCCCCGTCCACCGCAGGGCCAGCCGATCGTCGCCGCGCTGGGCCATGGCGGTGTGTCGTATCGGCTGATCGCCGGCAGCGCCGATGTTGGATTCGTCACCCCGCATGACGCCGCACAGGCAGCCGACATCGCCGTGGAGATCGGGGCGCTGCATCGTGCCGCCGGGCGGAGCCAGGACACGCTGCGCATCTTCGGTGACCTGGTGGTGTTCCTCGACCACACGACAGAGGCGGCACGAGCGCGGCGACACCGGCTCGATGATCGCGCCGGGGCCGAATACCACAGCGACGCCGACATTTTCGTCGGCACGCCCGCACGGCTGGCCGATGTGCTGCAGGAGTGGCACGCCGCCGGACTATCGGGATTTCGGCTGCGGCCCGGCGCGCTGCCCCATGACCTCGCGCAGATCACCGAGGGCCTTGTCCCCGAGCTGCGCCGCCGGGGGCTGTTCCGCACCACTTACGAGGGGCAAACGCTTCGCGGCTTGCTCGGATTGCCCCGTCCCGCCAACCGCTATGCAATCGTCTGAACTACCCGATATCGAGGATCGCTGAGATGAGTAAGCCGACAAAGCAAATCCACTTGGCCGCGCACTTTCCGGGCGTCAACAACACCACGGTGTGGAGCGACCCCGCGGCCGGCAGCCACATCGAGTTCAGCTCGTTTGCGCAATTTGCGCAGACGGCCGAGCGGGGCAAGTTCGACTTTCTGTTCCTGGCCGAAGGGCTGCGGCTGCGCGAACAGAACGGGCAGATCTACGACCTCGATGTGGTCGGCCGTCCCGATACCTTCACCGTGCTGGCCGCACTGGCGGCAGTCACGGAGCGACTCGGCCTGACCGGCACGATCAACTCAACCTTCAACGAGCCCTACGAGGTCGCCCGGCAGTTCGCCTCACTAGACCATCTCTCCGGTGGCCGTGCCGCCTGGAATGTCGTTACTTCCTGGGATGCGTTCACCGGCGAGAACTTTCGCCGCGGCGGATTCCTGCCGGAAGACCAGCGCTACGAGCGGGCGAAGACGTTCCTGCGGGCCACGCTGGAGCTCTTCGATTCCTGGCGCGGCGACGAGATCGTGGCAGACAAGGGGAGCGGCGTCTTCCTGTCCGATCCGAACGCCGGCGCGTTCAGTCACCAGGATGCGCATTTCGACATCCACGGTCGATTCAATGTTCCGAGGAGCCCGCAGGGTCGGCCGGTGATCTTCCAGGCCGGTGATTCGGACGAGGGCCGAGACTTCGCCGCCTCCGCTGCGGACGCAATCTTCTCTCGGCACAGCACCTTGGACGCCGGGCAGGCGTTCTACGCCGACGTCAAGGACCGGCTCGCCCGTTACGGGCGCCACCGAGACGAATTGCTCATCCTGCCGGCGGCGACATTCGTCATCGGCGACACCGACGCCGAGGCTGCCGAAATCGCTTACGACGTACGGCTCGCGCAGGTGTCCCCCCAAACAGCGATCAAGTTCCTCGAACAACTCTGGAATCGGGACCTATCCGATCACGACCCGGACGGGCCGCTGCCCAGCGAGGACCCGGTCGTGGGGGAGAACACCGTTTCACGCGGCCGGGCCAGCGTCCGGATGTTCCGGGACCCGATCGCGATCGCCAACGACTGGCGTGCCAAGGCAGAGGCGGAGAACCTGACCACTCGAGAACTGATCGTCGAAGTCACCGGACGCCAATCGTTCATCGGAGCACCGCAGACCGTCGCCGCCGCCATCAACGACTTCGTGCAGGCCGACGCCAGCGACGGATTTATCCTGGTGCCCCACATCACACCCGGCGGTCTGGATCCATTCGTCGATCGGGTTGTGCCGCTGCTGCAGGAGCGCGGAGTGTTCCGCGCCGACTACGAGGGCACAACGCTGCGCGAGCATCTGGGGCTGGCGCTCCTGCCGAGACCACGGCGACCGGCCGTCCGGGACGCCTCCACCGGGGTGGCTTCGTAAGGCATATGACGACTCCGTTGACGGTGCTCGACCTGGTTCCGATCTCGTCGGGCTCGACTGCGACGCAAGCCCTGCGCAACAGCATCGACCTCGCCCGGCAGGTCGAGGCCCTCGGCTACACGCGCTATTGGTTCGCCGAACATCACCTCAATCCCGGGGTCGCCGGCACCTCGCCCGCCGTGCTGCTCGCTCTGACTGCCGCGCACACTTCGAGGATCCGGCTCGGTTCGGGTGCGGTGCAGATGGGGCACCGCACCGCATTGTCGACGGTGGAGGAGTTCGGCCTGCTCGATGCGCTGTATCCCGGCCGATTCGACCTCGGCTTGGGGCGTTCCGGCGGCAAACCGCGTGAGTCGACATCGTCGGTGCTGTCCGCTTCGGCATCGCGGGAATTGGTCGGTGGGCGCATGCCGAACGGATTGCTGATCCCGGCGAAGTTCGATCCCACGCCGCTCCTGAAATCACCGCGGTTCGCGCTACACAAAGCATTACTGCAGCTGCCGGGAGCGGAATCGCAGAATTACACCGAGCAGGTCGACGACATCCTCGCACTGATCGCCGGCACCTATCGTTCCGATGACGGCGAAGAGGCCCATGTCGTTCCCGGGAGAGGCGCTGAGCTGCAGATCTGGATTCTCGGCAGCAGCGGCGGGGAGAGTGCCACCGTCGCGGGCAGCAGGGGTTTGCGGTTCGCCGCCAACTACCACGTCGCGCCGGCGGCGGTCCTGGAGGCGACCGATGCATACCGGGCAGCGTTTCGACCGTCAGCCGAGTTGGACCGCCCGCACGTCTCCGTTTCTGCCGACGTTGTCGTCGCCGAGGATGAGACCACCGCTCGTGACCTGGCTACGGGTTACGGGTTGTGGGTGCGCAGCATCCGCACCGGTGAAGGTGCGATCCCGTTTCCCACCCCGGAGGAAGCCCGCGCCCACACCTGGACCGATGCCGACCGCGACCTTGTCGAGGATCGGGTCGAGACCCAGTTCGTCGGATCCCCAGCGCAGGTAGCCGACCAGCTGGAGCGGTTGCGCGACGCCACCGAGGCCGACGAGCTGATCATTACGACGGTCACCCACGACCATCAGGACCGGGTGCGCTCCTACCAGCTGCTTGCCGAGGAATGGGCCCGCCGATGAGCGGCGCTCCTCGGGCACAGGAGTGGATCGGGCAGTGCGAGACGTTGATCAGCCGCCGCGGACATCGCATCGCCTTCCGGCGGCGCGGGCGGGGCCCCACAGTGCTTTTGCTGCACGGGTTTCCCACCTGGTCTTACGACTACGCCGAAGTCGCCGACGACCTTGCCCGGGACCACGACGTAATCACGCTGGACTTCCTGGGTTACGGAGCTTCGGACAAGCCAAATCCCTACGAGTATTCCGTTGCCGAATCAGCCGATGTCGTCGAGGATCTGGCGGCCCACCTGCACTTGGATTCAGTGCGCTTGGTCGCACATGACTACGGCGGCATCGTTGGCCAGGAGCTCATCGACCGAGCATTGGCCGGCGGGCTCGGGTTCACCATTGCCGGCCTTGTCGCGTTGAACTTCGGCGTCGTCTTCAACGCCTACCGGCCGACGCGGCTGCAGAAGCTGCTGATTCTGCCGGTCATTGGAAAGCTGCTGGCCGGCCGCATCACCGCAAGACGCTTCCGCTCCGCACTGGACGCGGTCCGCGGGTCAAAGCTCACCGATGCCGAGTTCGACAATCTCTGGCACGGCGTCTCGCTGCACGGCGGCCACAAGCTGGCGCATCTGCACATCCGCTACAACGCCGAGCGCGCCGCTCATCACCGCCGGTGGGAGAGGGCCCTGACCGACTGGGACGGTCCCCTGCGCCTCGTGTGGGGGCTCGATGATCCAGTGTCGGGACGCCACGTGCTCGAGAAGGCGATCACGGTCCTGCCGCACGCCGAGGTGAGCGAACTTCCCGGCATCGGTCATTACCCGCAATCCGAAGCGCCACAGGCTGTCGCGGCGGCGGTGCGGGCGCTTTCGTGACGATGCCTCGACGAACGGAATTGATCTGTGTCTGCTCGCCCGAGGTCTCTAACGGATGGGCAGGCCGGTCAGCGCCCGCGAGATCACCAGGCGCTGGATCTCGCTGGTTCCCTCGAAGATGGTGAAGACCTTGGCGTCGCGGTGCATCCGCTCCACCGGGTAGTCGCGGGTGTATCCGTTGCCGCCCAGGATCTGGATGGCCTCGTCGGTGACGTAGACGGCGGTTTCGCTGGCCACCAGCTTGGCCATCGAGCCCTCCGCCGAATCGAAGTTGTGGTTGTTGCGCGCCATCCAGCCGGCCCGCCACACCAGCAGGCGAGCCGCATCGATCCGGCTCTTCATGTCGGCCAGCTTGAACGCCACCGCCTGGAACTCGCCGATCTTGCGGCCGAATTGCTCGCGCTGGCAGGCGTATTCGAGGGCATACTCATAGGCGGCCCGTGCCACGCCGACGGCCATCGCGCCGACGGTGGGCCTGGTGCGTTCGAACGTCCTCATCGCCGCCTGTCCGCCGGCGGAGGCGCCCGACTTGACGCGGGCGATGCGCGCCTCGAACTTCTCCCGGCCACCGAGGATCGCGTCCTCGGGCAGGCGTACGTTGTCGAGCACCACCTCGGCGGTGTGCGACGCACGGATCCCGTGCTTCTTGAATTTCTGGCCTTGCGAAAGCCCTTTGGTGGCCGGTGGGATGACGAACGTGGCCTGCCCGCGGGTGCCGAACTCTGGGTAAACAGATGCCACCACGATGTGCACGTTGGCGATACCGCCGTTGGTTGCCCAGGTCTTGGTGCCATTGAGAACCCACTCACCGGCGGCCTCGTCGTACCGGGCGCGGGTGCGGATGGCGCCGACGTCAGAACCCGCGTCGGGCTCCGACGAGCAGAACGCGCCGAGCTTGGGGTCGCCGGGCGTACCAAACATCTCGGGCAGCCAGCGCCCCAGCTGTTCGGGAGTTCCGTTGCCCGCCAACGCCGCTGCCGCCAGCCCGGTGCCCATGATGGACAGTGCGATGCCGGCGTCGCCCCAGAACATCTCCTCGAAGGCGGTGATAATGCCGAGACCCGTCGGCTCGGCCGCCTGCTGCCCGAAGAAATCGGGGGAGTAAAGCCCCACCTTTGCGGCCTCCTGGATCACGGGCCACGGGGTTTCCTCGCGCTCGTCCCATTCGGCGGCTGCGGGGCGAATGACCTCGGATGCGAACTGGTGCACCCAGTCGCGCACCTCGATCACGTCTTCGCTGAGTTGCAGTGAAAAAGTCACGGTTTCTCCCCTGGAATATCTTGATGTTCAACGGTTTCCGTACTGGGCTAAGACGCTCACCGTCTGGGTGACCCACGCCTCGAAATAACGCTCCTCGTCGATGTTGCCGGGCATGCGGCCGGTCAGGGCCTGCAGCGTTGCGGCATAAGACAGCGACCCGATCGCCACGGCCGCGGCGGCCTCGGGATCTGGTATGTGCGTGCGGCCGGAGCGATTTGTCGCGGCCAGCTCGTCGGCGAATCGCTGGTAGGCGTTGTCGGTGATGACCTGCCATGTCTTCTCGTCGAGGTCGCCCAGTTCGTCCGGTTCGCGCAGCATGACCTTGAGCAAGTCCTCGCTTTGCTTCAGGTTGTCCCAGATCAGCCGGCCCGCGGTGCGAACCGCCTGCTCGACGCCGCCCGGTTCCCCGGCGTCGTACTCCTCCCGGGCGGCCACGATGCTGTCGATCCGGTGCGCGACCGCGGCCTCCAGCAGCTCGCGCTTGGAGCCGAAGTGTTTGTAGAGGGCGCCCGATCCCGGCGCGAGGCCGGACGCCCGCTGGATATCGGCCACCGAGGTCGCCGCGTAGCCCTTATGGGCGAAAAGCTCCAGCGCCTGGGCGAGCAGCCGGTCACGGCCCGAGGTGAGCACGGGGGAGAGAGTAATCACTCACCTCGCCACGTGGCAAATGGCCGCCGAGGCGTGGTTATGCTGGCTGGCTACGATCGACGTCAATTGGCACTTCGAGCGCACTGACTGGAGCCCAACATTCGCCTTTTTCGGCACGTACAGCTGCCGATGCGGGTGCTCTCACTCCGCACCATCGTCATCGTCGCCGCGCTGTCGGTGATTGCTCTCGTCCTCGCCCTGGGGGCGTGGGTGTGGATCGGCGTCACCAATGACCAGTACAGCCAGCTCGACCGCCGCCTCGATTCGGTCACCAGCCTGGGCGACATCAATTCGTTGATCAACACCGCGGAGTTCGCCAACGCGGATCGGCCCATGCCGGACGGGAACCTGGTGCGCACCGCGCGCATCGGGGATTTCGCGGTCTCGATGCCCCGCAATATCGTGCTGCCAAAACTCCCGAACGGATACGCGAACACCACGATCGACGGCGTGCAATACCGCGTCCGGACCTTCAACGCGGGTCCGGCCTCGATCGCCCTCGCCGCTCCGCTGGCCGAGGCGCAACATCGGATCAACGAACTGCACCTGCGGGTGTTGCTGATCTGCGCCAGCGTCATCGGCGGCACCGTCGTGGTCGGGTGGGTGATCTCGTTGATCATGGTCAACCCCTTCCTGTTGCTCGCCCAGCAGGCCCGTGCCATCAACGCTCAGTCCAGCCCGGACGAGCTTCAGGTCCGTGGCGTGCGCGAGGCGGTGGAGATCGCCGAGGCGGTCGAGGGCATGCTGGCCCGCATCGGCAACGAACAGCAGCGCACCAGGGCCGCGCTCGAATCGGCTCGCGACTTCGCCGCCGTCGCATCCCACGAGCTGCGCACCCCGCTGACGGCCATGCGCACCAACCTCGAGGTGTTGACCACTCTGGAGCTGGGCCCCGAGCAGCGCCACGAGGTGATCGGCGACGTGATACGCACCCAGAGCCGCATCGAGGCGACGCTGACGGCGCTCGAAAGGTTGGCGCAGGGTGAGTTGACGACCGTCGACGACTTCGTTCCCTTCGACATCACTGAGCTATTGGATCGCGCGGCGCACGACGCACTTCGCGTCTACCCCGAGGTGCGGGTGTCGCTGGTGCCGTCGCCGACGGTCTTGATGGTGGGATTGCCCACCGGGCTGCGGCTGGTGATCGACAACGCCATCGCCAACGCCGTCAAGCACGGCAGTGCGACCGAAATCCAGCTGTGCGTGGCCAGTTCCGGCGAGGGCGTGGAAATCGCGATCGACGACAACGGCACCGGTGTCCCGGAGGCGGAACGCGCCGCGGTCTTCGAGCGCTTCTCCCGCGGGTCGACGGCATCGCGTTCGGGGTCGGGGCTGGGCCTGGCCCTCGTGGCCCAGCAGGCCGAATTGCACGGCGGCACGGCTACTTTGCATACCAGCCCGCTGGGGGGTACCCGCCTGTTGTTGAGGCTGGCCGGCGACGGCCGCGGCCCGGCGTCCTAAAACTTCAGCGTGCGTCGGCGAGGCGCGACCGAAAAATTTGGATTTTCTCTGCGCCCGGCCGTTCGGCTGACCCTGTCTGGTTGATGGTCGAGGCGATTCCGGGGACTCGACTGGCCTGACGGCGGCAGGGCGTCGTCCGGCTCAGCGAGTCACAGCGGCGTGGCCTCTTGAACCAAGTTCAACAGGACGTAGGCCATGCAGAAGAGGAAGTTCAGCACAACGAGCACCAGGCCGGCGAAGATCAGGGAACGGGTGCTGCGTCGCTTGAGCCGCTTGTACTTCGCTACCCGCGCCTCGCGGTCCAGCTCCATCGCGATCAACGCGAAATTGACATCCGTGACTTCGCAGGCTGGGGCCGGTGCGCCCGCCACCATCGCGCGGAGCCGCTCCGGCGCGGTTCGTACGCCCACCTGCTCGAACCGCTGGCAGAGCCGTCGTGCGCGCCTCCGGCCGAGCGCCGGAGTTCGCATCCGAAGCTGATGCGAAAGTTGCCGTCGTTCGTCGCCCCAGGCGTTGGACGGGGTCGTCACAAGCGGGAGTCTAGTTCGACTCGGACCGATTTCGGGAGTGCCTAGAGCGAATACCTTGACGGAGTTTCGCCCCCGGTCATTCGCTCGGATTCGGGCAGGTCGAGGTAGCGCTCGAGGTTGCGATGCATGTTGATCACGCGCCGCTCCTCGCTCGACAGCACCAAGTGGGTGAAGCCCGGCTGATGCAAGCCGCGCTGGAGACCCGCGAGGAGCCGGATGTCCTGGGTGAGCACCAGGCCGGGCTCGGCTTCTCCGGCGCTCGCGCGGACGTCGGTCGGCTTGTTGAGCGGTGCTCCGGGCGGCATTCGCGTCATCAAGAAAATCACCATCTCGCCCCGATCGGGGTCCGGACCCGGACGCGAGCACATGACGGTCAGGTGGTCGGCGTTGGTCAGCAGCGTCATGTTGGGGAAGACGTTGTACTGGTGGAGCCGAGTGATCCGGTCGGTATCGGCCCAGTCCAGATCCACCCCACGGCTGGCGGCGAACGCCCGGGTGCGCTCCGCGATCAGGTCGGCAACCGTCTGCCCGGGCCAGCGTTCGTCGGCGGGAAACGGCGTGCCTTCGGCCGCACCCATCAGCGCGCCCTGGGTGTAGACGTAGGCGTCCCAGACCTCTTCGTCGGTCAGCGCGCCGTCAAAGCGTGGGCTCGCCACGCCGTACGGCTGATCTGACTTACCGGTGTGACCCCAGATCTGCTGCGGCGCGTGGATGTCGTCGACGCAGCGCAGCAATTCGGGATGCAGTGTCTGGATGTGGTAGGTCTCGCTATAGCCGTCGGCGATGGTTTTCCAGTTGGCGTCGACCTCGACGGTGAGCGTGGCGTAGCAGCGGAAGTCGCTCAGATGGCACCAGGCGATGTCGTCGGGCACGGCTTCCAGGTAGTCGCTCAACGGCATGGCCGCGAGATCGAGATTGACGAAGACCATGCCCTCCCAGGTGTCGACCCGGGCCGCCAGCAGCGGGAAGTCGGACAGTCGCATCGAGCCGAAGCCCTTGCGGTCGGGGACCCGTTTGAGCGTGCCGGCCAGGTCCCAGGTCCAGCCGTGGTAGCCGCACTTGAGTTCGCGCATTCCGGAACCCGAGCCGACGCATAGCGAGTTGCCGCGATGGCGACAGGCGTTCTGGAAGGCGCGCAGCACTCCGTCGTCACCGCGGACGATCAGCACCGCGTAGTGGCCGCAGCGGTACTCGAAGTAGTCGCCGGGTTCGGCGACGTGGTCGGCCATGCAGGCGAGCTGCCACACCTTCGGCCACATTCGTTCGCCCTCGAGCGCGGCGAACGCCGGAGAGTGATAGCGCTCGGCCGGCACCAGGGTCGGCGTGTGCGGCGGGGTGCCGATCGCGTCCTCGTCGCCGGTGCGGGCCGGGTTGCCGGCCGCCACGTCCATGCCGAACTTCTAGCGCGCTCCGCGCACCAGGCGGCCGGGACGGGCCCCGGTGTCGACGTCGTTGCGGCGGGTCACGGTGCCGCTGACGATGGTCGCCGCGTACCCGCTTGCCCGCTGCAGGATCCGGTTTCCGCCGGCCGGCAGGTCCCAGGCCATCGCCGCGGGATGCAGCGTGAGGGCGTCCATGTCGATGACGTTGATGTCGGCTTTCTTGCCCGGCTCGATGGTGCCGCGATCGGTGAGGCCGAACAGGTGGGCGGTATCGCGAGATTGCTTGCGAATCACGTATTCCAGCGACAGCTGGTCGCCGCGGCGCCGGCCTCTGGCCCAGTGGGTGAGAAGGAAGGTGGGGTAGGAAGCGTCACAGATCATCCCGCAGTGCGCCCCGCCGTCGGACAGCCCCAGCACGCCGGCGGGGTGCAGCATCATCTCACGGATCGCGTCGTGGTTGCCGTCGGCGTAGTTGAACAGCGGCAGCATCAGCATGGCGGTCGCGTTCGACTCGAGCATCAGGTCGTAGAGGGTGGACAGCGGGTCCTCGCCGCGCGCTTTGGCGATGGCCGCGACGGTGCAGTCTGGGGTGGGTTCGTAGTCCGGCGGGTTGCCGAGCGCGTACAGCCGTTTCAGGGAGTGCTGCACCAGGGCGAACATTCCGTCGAACAACAGGCTCGGGTCGGCGGGCAGGTCATCCTCGGACAGGATCGCGGCCTTAACCGCGGGGTCGGCCAGCCGCTGCGCGAGCTCCTCGCGGCTGCATTCCGCCTTCAGCCGGCGATAGGTGGGCCGGTGGCTGAAACCGTGATGGCCTTGGAAGCCGATCATCATGCCGAACGGGCGCGCCGCGACTTGGGGGTACAGCCGGCTCCCCGCCGCGTGCGCGTCCGCGGAGAGGTCCAGCATCTCGCGCCACAATTTCGGATCGGCGTCCACCTGGATCAGCGCGAACGACACCGGCCGGTCGATTTCGCGGCTCAGTCGCCGCATCCAGTCCAGTTCCTTCTTGGGGGCGACGATGTCCTCACCCGCGGATCCCTGCGGGGCCAGCTCGAACACCGCCTGGCCCCCGGCCGCCATGGCGCGGCCAAGACCGAACAGCTCTTCTTCGGCGGCAAACGTGCCGGGCACGGGCTCGCCGTCCATCGCGCGGTGTCCCAGCGTGCGAGACGTCGAAAAGCCCAGCGCGCCGGCCTCGATCGCCTCGGTGACCAGCCGGCCCATCGCCGCGATGTCGTCGGGGGTGGCCGGTTCGTTGCGGGCGCCCCGCTCACCCATCGCGTACGCGCGGATGGCGCCGTGGGCGACCTGGCTGCCCACGTCGATCGCCCACTTCTGCTTGCCGATGGCGTCGAGGTACTCGGGGTAGGTCTCCCAGCCCCACGTGATGCCCTCGGTCAGCGCGGTGCCGGGGATGTCCTCGACACCCTCCATCAACTCGATCAGCCAGCTCTCGGTGCCGGGCCGGACCGGGGCGAAGCCGACGCCGCAGTTCCCGGTGACCACCGTGGTGACCCCGTGGCCGCTCGATGGCTCGAGCAGGCTGTCCCAGCTCACCTGGCCGTCGTAGTGCGTGTGGATGTCGACGAAGCCGGGCGCCACCAGTCGCCCCGTGGCATCGATGGTTTCGGCGGCCTCGGCCATTTCCAAACCACCCATCTCGGGATCGCCGGCGCCGCGGCGGACAACGTCGACGATCTTGCCGTCTTTGATGCCGATGTCAGCGCGATAGCGCTCGGCGCCCGTGCCGTCGACGACCGTGCCACCGATGATCTTCAGGTCGAACATGGGACCCTCCTTGTCGACGACCCTCAGTATTTCGCTACGCTAAGTAGCGTAACTGCTGTGGCGGCCATGGCAATAGGTCCAGCCGAATTCGGCCGGCTATAGAGAACTCTTCAGTGCCGCCACGGTCTCCAGGTCGTCAAGCGCTGCGACACCGCGACGCAACCCTTCCATGGCGATGTCTTCGACCTGCATACCCCCCATTCCCGCGGTGATCAGCGGGGCCACATAGGCGTACAGCGCGCCCTGCCGGTACCGCAGCCACAGGTCGTCGCGGTCCAGGTCGGGTCCGCCGGCCGCTGCGAGCGCGCGTCGGTAATCGTCGAGTAGGTCGCGCTGTGCTACTCGGCGGTCCTCCGGCGTCAGACTGGTGACCAAGGTGTAGGCCAGTTCGCGGGAGGGGTGCCCGCGCCGCACCGCCTGCCAGTCCAGAAGTCCCGGCTTGCCGTCGCGGAAGTACATGTTGCCGGGGTGTGCGTCGCCGTGCATCACCGTATGAGGGGGGGTGTCGATGAGCGCGGCGACTACGCGGTAGTTGTCGGCGATGAAGCTGCCCGTATCTACCGGGAGAGCGGTGCGCTCGGCGAGCCGCTTCATCGAGGCCTTCATCAGCGAGCCGGTCAACAGGGACGTGGCGTCGCCCGACGGCGTGTGCAGCCAGCCCAGCGGCCCGCGCCCGGAGCGCGGCAACCGATCCCAGAAAGTGGCGTGCAGGCCGGCCAGCAGTTCGACGACGAGGCTCGCCTGGTCGACCGAAATCGGGTGCAAGGTATCGGGAAATTCGCATGACTCGGTGGGCAGGTCCTCCAACACCAGCAGGTAGCGGCCCGTCCAGGCGTCGAATGCGGCGCCGTAGGCCCGCGGGACACCGCTGACTTGCGATGCGAGTTCACTGTAGAAACGGACTTCGGTGTGCCCGAGCCGACCCAGTTCGCCCATCAATCGGGTGACGGCGGTGGCTGCCGCCAGCTTGACGAACACCGACTCGGGCACACCGTCTCCCGCGAGCGCCAGCCGGGCCCGCGACGACGTCCCTGCGTCGCTGCCCACAACACTGACCGAGCGGACCGTGGTGCCCATGACGGCGGACAGGATCGCGGTGTCGATTTCGCCGACCGCGCGCGGCAACCCCGCTCGGCCTCCCAGCACCGCGTCAGCGGTCACCCGGCCGACACCACGGGCCAGGTGAGCGGCCAGAGCAATGATTGAGAAGGCTTGCCCCACAGGACTTTCCATATGCGTCCATTCGGTTGGCGACGTCGGTTACGGGCGGCCGGGGGCGCCAAACGTCGATAGTGCGTCGTGAGACAAAACTTACTTAGCGTCTGGACATAGGACAATACGTGGTTATTGTCTGATCTGTGGCACCAGGGCGCGCACTACAAATTGGTCGACGAATTCGCGTTTGTCGGCCAGCGAGCGGTACCGCCAGGAGGGGGTCAGCAGGAACAACGTGGTGGTGTGCAGCCACTGGACGAGCGACCGAGGATCGAGGTCGTCGTGGAGTCGCCCGGCGAGCTTCCAGCGCTTCAGCAGCGGCCCGTAATGACTCAATAGCAACTCCACGATGGGTTCCGAGCCCTTCTCGAGGGCTGTGGCCACGGCAGTGCTCTCGGCGGCGAACAGCGCTTCGTTCAGTGGATTGCCGTCCACCGACTCGACGCGCGCCAGGACCATTTCCGGCACCGACCGAACCGGGTCTTCGGGAGCGGGCAGCGAACGCACCAGATTCGCGAGCGCGTTGTCGACGCGCTTCAGCATCAGACCCAGCAGGACTTCGTCGCGGCCGGGGAAGTACCGGTACACGGTGGACCGTGAAACCCCCGCCTCGTCGGCCACTTCACCCATCCGAACCTGCGTGTTGCCGCGGCGCAGGATGCACCGTCCCGCGGCGTCCAGGATGCGTTTGCGGGCTTCCTCGTCATCGAGGATCGCGCGCTCGTCACCCCACCACCGGCTCGGTTCCATGGCGCCGATGTTACGGGATGCGTTGCGCTAGGGAGCATCTGATCCGCCTGGAGCCTTCCCCCGCACGCTTTCCGCCGAATCCCGTTGCAAGCCAGCCTATTCGCCAGCCAGAGAGGCCGATCATGGGTTACTCCGCCGCCGACGAGTCGTTCACCCACCAGCTGCCGACGACCTTTGATCAGGTGCATCATCCCGATCCCACGTGGTCGGATCGCTGTTATTTCTTCGCCGCGTCGCCGGACGGCATGATGTTGCTCGCGAGCGGCTACGGCAACAACCCGAACACTGGCACCGGTTTGGGTTATGTCAAGGTCACTCTCGCCGACGGCCAGCATTGGGACCTGTTGTCGGGCCGGCCTGTGGCCGGCGACGACCGCGGTGACCTGAGCGCCGGCCCCATGCGCTGGAGCTGCGTTGAGCCGCTGAAAAAGTGGCGCCTGGACGTCGAGCCCAATGCCTCGGGAATCGAGTGGGAGCTTTACTACGAGCCCACCGCCCCCATGTGGGAGCTGCTGCCGATGAAGGTGCGAGACGAAGACGGCCGATTGCTGGCTGATATGTATCACATGAAGGAACCGGGGCGTTGGACTGGTTGGGTCAAGATCGACGGTGAGCACATCAGCGTTGACGGTTTTCATGGCGGCCGGGACCGTACTTTCGGCGTCCGCGTCTCCGACAAGATCGACTTCTGGCTATGGCTGGATGCGGGCTTCGAAGACCGCGCCATCGAAGCATGGGTCATCGAATCATCCGATGGCACAGTCAACTACGTTGACGGCGGGATCACGCATGCGGATGGTACCCTGTCGAGGCGGTTCGTCAAGATCGAGCACGACGTCGAATTCGACGGCGACAGCAAGCGGCCCGCCCGCGCGGCCTTGGTCTTCACCGACGAAGACGGCAAAACGTACCGAGTCACGGCCGACGCACCGCACCAGGATGTCAACGCCTACTACGGGTTACCGATGGCGCACTGCCACTACGAGGATCTGGGTAAGGATGCGTATTTCATCCACTTTCGTTGGGATAGCACCAATCTGGAGCAACTCGCCGAGACCGAGGGCAAATCGATGGCGCTTGACCAGCTGATGCGCTTCGAACTCGACGGCGACGTCGGTTGGGGAATCTTCGAGTTGCTTTCGGGCGGAGGGGGCTACCGTCGCTACCCGAACTGGGTGGCGATGGATATGTCGGCATTCACCCAGGACAAGACTCCGGTCGACCGTTTAACCGCGGATGGCGAAGGAGCTCGTCAATGACGCTGACCGCCGATGTCGAAGAGCGCTTAACCGCGTGGCTGCGTCGACAACTGGACAACACCGACGAGGTTCGCATCGAGGGCTTGGACCGGGTGAGCTTCGGTCACTCGGCCGAAATGCTGACGTTGACGGTCCTCACGCGACACGGCGATCAGGACACGCGTCAAGACGTCGTGTTGCGTCTGCGCCCCAAGCCACCCGCGCTGCTGGAGCCCTACGATCTCGCCCGCCAGTTCGGCATCCTGCGGGCATTGGAGCACACCACGGTCCGCGTTCCCCGGGCACTGTGGCTCGAGGACACCGGCGACGTGCTGGGACGGCCGTTCTTCGTCATGGAGCGCGCGGCGGGCGATGTCTACGAGATGGAGTCACCCACCGACGTCGCTGACCACACCGTGGTGAGGATGTGCCAAAGTCTGGCCGAACAACTCGCGGCGATCCACTCGGTCGACCTCCAGCAGACCGGGCTTGACACCCTCGACGACGGCAGCGACCAGCTGGACCGCGATCTGAACCACTGGTCTGCAGAGATGAACCGCGTCAAGCGCGGTCCCCTACCTGCGCTGGAACGGCTCCACCAGGCGCTGCGCGCCAGCCAGCCCCAGCCGTGCCCCCGGGTCACGCTGGTGCATGGCGACGCCAAACCCGGCAACTTCGCCTTCACGGACGGCGACGTCAGCGCGGTCTTCGACTGGGAAATGACCACGGTGGGCGATCCCCTGACCGACATCGGTTGGCTCGAGATGCTGTGGATGCAGCCCGTCGGCATCAACAGCCACCCCGCCGCGCTCACCATCGATGCACTGCTCGCGCACTACGAAGCGACCAGCGGGATCAAGGTCCACAACCGCCCGTGGTACCGCGCGTTCAATGCCTACAAGATGGCCGTCATCTGCCTCATCGGCGCAATGCTGGTCGAGGACGGCCACAGCGACGATCAAAAACTCGTGCTGGCCGCCTACGGCACCTCCCTGATGACCAAAGCCGGGCTCTCCGAACTTGGCATCGACGAACCCCTCGATGACGGCCCGGTGCTTCCGCGCGAGGACCGCATCCGACAGGTCCTCGGACAAGCGATGTAAGACCGTGCGGCCTGCGGAACGCAGGCGACGGCCCGTCAGGCGTGGAGCGGTGATGCTTCAGGTCTTTCCAAGTCATCCCGACGCGTGTCCTGTGCGGCGTGGGGTCGATGATCAGCTCGTTGGCGAGTGCCTGCATCAGCGGGATGCCGCGGCCCCGAAACTGCCGCTGTACGCCGGCCCGGTTGCGGGACCTTGTCCGGCCAGCGCCCGTGGTCGTTGACGGTCACGGCAAGCGTGCCGGAATCGGCGTCGTAGGTTGCGTCGACGTCCAACGTGCCGGGTTGCCGGGAATCGACATAGGCGAACTCGGCGGCGTTCGCGATTGCCTCGTTCACCGCCAGAAGCACTTCGGTGGAGCGTTCGGCGCCAAGCGCGAAATGCCTGTCGAGCCACGTGGCGAACTCGGCTCTCGTGCGAGCAGCGCTGCGGGCATCGGCGGAGACTCGCTATCGCACGAAGCGGGATCGGTCATCGATGTTAGGCATTTTCTGCGGCTGACGATCAGAGCATCTCATCGAATCCAGCTGCGTACCCACCCCTTTAGAAGCTTACCGATCGGTGATATCGCTCAGCGCGTCGTCGAGCGTGCTGTAGAGGGAAAGCACGCTGTCGATTCCCATGAGTTTGATCGGCCTGCTGGTGGCCGCCCCGTGCGCGACGACCGCGAACCTCGTAGGCGCCACGACCTCCGCTTGCGCGGTCACCAGGACGGTCATCCCGGCCGAGGCGAGGAAATCGACTTTCGACAGGTCCACGATCAATGCCGCAGGCTTGGCGGCCGTAGCGGTCTGTATCGCCTCGGACAGCTGGGGCGCGCTGAGCATGTCCACTTCACCCGCGACGGTGAGCACGACCGCTTGGTCTACCTGATGTTTGCCCACTTGGAAAGGGGTCGGACCGACAGAGTCCCCGGATTGCTCGATCATGCTGTTTCTCACATTCGTTCCCTGCGGAACACCGCTGGCTCTCAGACAGGCACTGCTGACCTGGGGCTGTTGGTTCAACCCCGCCAAAACCCGCTTGCCAGGAAGGTAAGACACTCCCCGATTCCGCAAAGCGGTGCGCAGCCGCGCGTTCAGTTGATTGTAGGTCACGTGGCACAACACACCGGAAGCACTGCGTTCAAGGGGCGACGTGGCACGCGAAACACCAGCGGCGAGGCGGCCGCGCCGTCGTTCGGGCCTGCCCCGACGCTGTTCAGCGGCGACCGAATGTCCGCGGCAAGGTTTCCATACTCATCGGGGCGATCACCGGCTCCTCGATTGCATGGCGCTATGGCCGACCAAACCGCTAGTGCCGCAACGGGCCGACATATGATCGGCACGACCACCACGAGGAAGTGGAGCTTTCCATGCCGAACGAACAGCAAGCGGACCGGATGACCTCGGGCAAGGGATTCGTCGCGGCACTCGACCAAAGCGGCGGGTCGACGCCCAAAGCGCTGCGCTTGTATGGCATCGAGGACGTCGCGTACTCCTCCGAGGAGGAGATGTTCGACCTCGTTCACCAGATGCGCTCGCGGATCATCACCGCCCCGGCGTTCACCGGCGACCGCGTCCTGGCGGCGATTCTGTTCGAGCAAACCATGGACCGCGAGATCGAGGGCCGACCGTCGACCACCTACCTGTGGGAGACCAAGGGCGTCGTGCCCATCCTCAAGATCGACAAGGGCCTGGCCGAGGCGTCCGATGACGTGCAGCTGATGAAGCCGATGCCGGGACTCGACGGGCTGCTGGAGCGAGCCGTGGGCAAGGGCGTATTCGGCACCAAGGAACGGTCGGTGATCGGTGGCGCCAACGCCGAGGGCGTCGCCGCGGTGGTCGCCCAGCAGTTCGAGTTTGCCCGCCAGGTGCTGTCGCACGGCCTGGTGCCCATCATCGAGCCCGAGGTGACCATCTCGATCTCCGACAAGGTGCAGGCCGAGGAGATATTGCGCGACGAAATCACCAAGCACCTCGAGACCGTGCCCGACGGACAGCGCGTGATGCTCAAGCTGACCCTGCCCACCGAGGCCAACCACTACCGCACCCTGGTGGACCACCCGAAGGTGATGCGGGTGCTCGCGCTCTCCGGCGGCTATTCCCGCGAGGAGGCCAACGACCTGCTGGCCAAGAACACCGGGGTGATTGCCAGCTTCAGCCGCGCGCTGACCGAGGGACTGTCGGTCGACCAGTCCGACGAGCAGTTCAACGCCAGCCTCGACAAGGCGATCCAGTCGATCTACGACGCCTCGGTCGCCGGCTGAGCCCGCCGGGGGTCACCCAATCAATAGCGGTGGCGCGCCATGGGTGGTCCGCTCTGGCCGGAATCGCCTTCGTCGGACACCAACGCGGGCACCATCTCACTGGTCACCAGCCCCTCGTTACGGGTCACTTCATCGACGACGTCAAAGGATTCGGCGATGTTTGCCGGGGTGTCGATGAGGATGGTGACGACGGGCACCCGACGAGTCAGCGAAAGCACCTTGTCTCCGTGGGGCCGGTGATCGCCGTGAAAGCCCCAGACGCCGCGGAGCACGGTCGCACCGTCGGGTGCTTTGCGCCGCCGCAGCCGTTGGACCAGCGCACGGTGAATCGGCATGCCCTCGTACTGCGCCGCTTCGGAGGTGTAGATCATCAGCTTCTGCCATAGCGGCAGGCCGTGCTCGTCAGCCCCCGGCAACGCGTGCGGCCGTTCCAGCAGCTTGCCGTCGCGCTTGCAGACGCGAACGCGTTCGAGGGTCATCATCGGCTGCGGCAGCAGCGCGCCGACTTCCGGCAGCACCTGAGCGATACGGTCCCCGGACCCGACGGCGATGATCATCACCGGCACGTCGGCGTTGCGACCGAAAAAGCGGGCACGTTGTCGGTGTCCGTGTGCGATGCCGTCGACCCCCAGGAACACCGATGCCCCGGCAACGCGGCGCCGGTGCAACAGATCACAGACAGCGATGTAGGCCGGCGCGTCGTTCACGCGGTCCTTGCGGCCCACGTAGATGGTCAGCTTGACGGCTTCGTGCAACTCCTCGGGCAACTCCAGCGGCCCGATGTGGTCGCGAAGCAGCCGGGCGCGCTCCAACGTCACCAGGCCGCGTTGTTTTATGGCAAGGACCGGGCCGAGCAGCGCCTCGATGTTTGTTCTGGTGTCGACCGCGATAATTGCAACGGGCGGGTCTTCGGACAATGTCAGGGACTCGTCGGTCCTGTAATGACGTCCGGTACCGAAGCCACCGATCCCGCGCAACACGACGCTGCTGGCAACCCGGTGCTGTTGATACAAGCCGAGCAGCAGATCCGAGACGAAGTCATTGCCGGCGCGTCGCCGCTCGGAAAAATACGTCGTCAGCTTCAAGCAATCCTCGTCCACGGCCGCTCCTCAGGCGCTGCTGCGCGAGCCGCTACTTCGGGAAAGCGCGCGACCGCTGACGATTTCCTGTCGCTCACCTGGATCGTACTTGTGTCGCGACAGGATGGACATACGCCCTGAGTGGCATGGCTGAGCCCTTCTTAACAGCGGCTTGCACTCGTGGGTGAAGTTCTGGAGGAAATCATGCAACTTGTGTCTTCCGTGGTTGCGACGCCGACAGAAATGCGACACCGGGGAATTCGGCGACTCCGTAGGCACCACAGCTTCGCAAACTAGGTGCCGATGACGATCACTGAGCGGCAAATCGTGAAGTCGGCGAGCGAAGCTGGAACGGCTACCCAAGCGCGACTCATCGTGGTGGCTCCGCCCAGGCATTTCGGCACTGTGCATGAGCAACTCCTAACTCTCGAACGGGTCGCGCCTGTCGACAACCCGCGGGTAGAAGCCATTAGCGCCATCCGTCGCGGCGATGAACGCGCGGATTTTCGGAATCACAGCACCCTGTTACGCTCGCCAGAGTCCGCGGGTCAGGGCGTCGACGATGATGCGTGTCGTGAGCTCTGCCCGCCGTCGTGAATATCGGTGCGCCCCAGACAGAATCGGATACACCACGCCGCCGACGACCGCATCTGCCGCCGAGTCCGCCGCTGTCTGGTCGATTCCTTCGGCAAGCAACCGGGCCCGCACGCTGTCATGCAGCGGCGCACTGAATCCGGCGCGCAGCCTGACCGCGGTCTCCTCATGCTCCATGCAGGCGACGGTCAAGATCCGCAGCATGGCGGAGCCGCGGGCGGTAATGAGGCTGGTGACCAGCTTGCTTACCCAGCGCACGAGATCGGCGGCCAGATCGTCGGTGTGGTCCACCGACGCGAGAATTTTGTCGGCGTCTTCGAGCATGACGTCGGCCACGAGCGCCGGGCGGCTGGGCCACCAGCGGTAAATGGTTTGTTTCCCCACACCGGCCCGAGCGGCGACCGCCTCGATGGTCAAACCGTCGAACCCGCGCTCGAGCAGCAATTCGCGGGTGGCGGTGACGATCGCTGTGCGCGACTTCTCGCTCCGGCGCCTGCGAGAGCTCGCCGGCGGGTTCACCCGGGTGAGATCGGTCGACATCTGGTGATCCCCAATCCTCGGGTGCCCGGGGTCGCATCCCACTCGTCGGCGGTGTCGATTGCGCTTTACATCGTCCAACCCGCCAACGTCTCCCACAAGACGAGACGGTCCGTCTTGTGACGCAGGATAGCAGTCCGATGCGAATTGGTCGGACGGCTCGATGAGCCGCTGTCCTATCCCACTTCGCCGATACGATGCCGCAGCTTCTTGCGATCGTCGAATGGGACGAGGGCCCAGGGTTTTCCACTGGGTCCGGCCGGTCTTCTTCGACTACCCCGACCACGATGTCACGGTGCTGCGCTACGAACCGGCGAGGAATAGGGCGGGCGCATCCCGCGAGACCGCGGTACGTGTTGTGCCCGCCTCACCGCGACAATTCGGTTCCGCGGTCTGCTCCTTACGCGGCTTGTCGCGCTGAGGTGGGCACATCGCCCATTCCTGCCGCGCAGTGACGCATGTGCCCGATGTGACGGCGGGCTGTGGGCTTTGACCCGTTACCGCAATTGCTCCGTCGGTACGCCGTAGCGGTCCTGGTAGGCGCGCGCCCGCTCGCGAACCCCATCGGCATCCAGGCCGGTGTCCGACCAGGTGTAGCGGCCGCGCCCGCCGTCCCCGGGATGAGCGGCCAGGAAGTCGCGCATCTTCTGCGCGGCGGCGGGCCGCAACTCGCGACCCAGCCTCTGATAGATGTCTTCGATTGTGGTCCACGGGTCTTTCATGAAGTCCCGGAACCGAACGTCGATCACACGGCCGGTGGGCAGGAATCCACTGTCGCGCAACGCCATCTCGCGATCCAGGCCGACGATGATCTCCTCATAACACTGGGCCGCGCATTCAGCGATGTTGGATTCGTTGCTGGACATCTGGCGCAGGTGGTGGATCAGCGCCGCGATGGACGAGATGACGTTGAGCGGATCGCGGTGGGTCTGCACGATCAACGCATCGGGGTATTCGGCCAGCAGCTTATCCAGCTGCCACAAGTGCGCTGGCGACTTCAGTAGCCACTGACCGGGAACACCAGACTGCAGATGCTGCAGAAAGATTCGATGGAAGCGATAAGCTCCGGCGTGGTCCGCCTCGTTCAGCAGCCAGCGATAGTAATTCGGCAGGCGGTACTGCGTTGAATAGATCATGCTGGTGAACTCGCTGGCCGTGATGCGGACGCACTCCTGTCCGACCAGAGCGCCCATCGGGTGGAATGCCAGGAAACCGGGCTTGATCTGCTCGGAGAGTTCGATGCTGGCCTGCGTCTGCGCGATACGTGGATCGTCGTGGTAGGTCTCGGGCCTTGGTACCGGGCAGGGCGCGTCCACTTCCCAGGTCAATGGTGAGCGCAGCTCTGGATCCTGAGTGAGCAGGTCGTAGAGAATCGTCGTTCCGGTACGCGGTTGGCCGACGATGAATATCGGGGCCGTGATTGCCTCGGTGGCGATCTCGGGATGTTCTTTGCGCCAGGCGATCACATCCAGGCGGTTCTTCAGGGCGCGCATGATGTCGAGGCAGGCGATCTCCACCCCGATGGCCGAAAGCCGGGCCTCGTTGACAAGCCCGTCGGCGAGGCGCTGCAGCCCGGGCTGAAAGCCGTCATCGCCGAAGTCGTCGCTTCCGGCTTCCTCGCAGGCGGCGGCGATGAGCCGTTCGGGGGTGAATCGTTCCCGCAGCGTCATCTGCGGTCCTCCCGTTCGAGGACCGATACCTTGACGTCGGGTGGGCTGGGGTTGTCCAGCCAGCGCACCACTACGAACCCGCGATGGCGGCCGCCGGTGTCGAGCCAGTGTCCGAATCCGGGATCGTCCGCGGAAATTGCGATGCGAACCCGTCCGTCGGCGTCCGGCCGCACGGCACGATTCGTGACCGAGCTGTGCCGTCGGCGCGGCTCGAGGCACTCGTGCCAGATGCTTTCCAGCGTGACGTTCCAATACCGGGTGTCGGGTGGCTCGATGTCCAGGACGAGCGCCTGGCCGGGATCGAGCCGAAACGTTCCCATCATGTACAGGTTGTCCGGGGTGGTGTCGGCGGCCCCCAGATCGGCGGCCTCCGCGGTCATCAGGGTGTTGGGCCGGTCTAGGAGCTCGGGCTTGATGGTGCGGTGCAGTGTAACGAGTTTCATCAGCGTCCACGCCATTGCCGTGAACTGGTCGGCAAGTTCCTCGTCCGTCAGCGGCATCACCGGTTCGGGGTCGAGGGCCTCGATGCGCAGGGTGGCTAACTTTTCGGAGTCGGGATCGCCGATGTACTCCCGAACGACGACCGACGACGCGTCATCGGGAATCTTCACCCACTGTGCGCCGGCGAGATCGGCGGGCTCATCGGCCGAGAGCACCAACGCGAACTCGCCGCCGCGCAGCGCCAAATCGACGTCACTCACGTAATTGGCCATGCGCCGCGGAGTCAGGCCGGTGCCGGCCAGAATTTGAAAACCGAGGTAGGCGGTTGTGCCGCGGGTGCCGGTGATCCGGTAGCGGCGGTCGCCGCGGAGCATTGCCAGGTAGTAATTCCCATCGGGGTTCGGCCCGCCGATCATCCTGTTGTCCGAACACATATCGAAGAACGACGGCCGGTCGGTGTCGGCCTCGACCGACAGCTGCGAACACAACGATGACACCCGGGCGATCACCCGCAGCCCTTCGAGAAGTTCCCGCTCCGATTCGGCATCCTCGGCCACGATCTTGGTGACGTCGGCGAGCATCTGCTGGAAGAACCGCCACGCGGCGAGTGTGTTCGAGGCGGTTTGATCGGACGGGCCGGGCGGGCTTTGAGACATCGTCTCATGCTAAGACTATGTCTTAACAGTTAGGTGTCGATTCACATGAATAGGGTGGGGCCAATGTCTGCCACGACGTCGCTGGCCGAACGGAAGCGAACGGCGATGCGTCAGCGTATTGCCGCCGCCGCCGCCCAGCTGGTAGCCAGTCGCGGTTTGGCGGGGGCGACGGTGGACCGCATCGCCGACAGGGCCGACATCGGCCGGGCAACCTTCTTCCGCTACTTCAGCTCCAAGGAAGACGCCGTCGCCGAGGGCATGAACGCCCATTGGCTGAACCGGATCACCACCGCCCTGGCCGCCCAACCTGTGCACCTGACAGCCACCGAGGCGGTCGTCGGCGCTTTTCATGAACTCGCTCGCG
Source organism: Mycobacterium sp. (assembly GCA_031292665.1). Taxonomy (GTDB): domain Bacteria; phylum Actinomycetota; class Actinomycetes; order Mycobacteriales; family Mycobacteriaceae; genus Mycobacterium. The sequence goes on from JARLGR010000127.1 coordinate 80,329, forward strand.
GATTCGCCGAGCTCGAGGACCAGGTCCGTGAATTAGCCACGCTAACAAGGTCTTCCGAAACATTGGATGCGTGGACGCTGCACATCTACGTGCGGTACGAATCGGCGATCGCCGAGCTGATCGCACCGCGGATACCCCAGTTGGCTCCCCAGGACCCCAGGCCGCGCCTGATCGGTGCATTGGCAATGGCCACGGTACGCATCGCCCTGGACGACTGGCTTAGCCACGGCGGATCACTACCCGACCGGGTGCGTCAGGGTCTGGCCGCGATCACCATCGGGTGATCCCCAGGGCTCGATTCGGCGGGCTCGTAGACGCGTTGCTGAAAGCCGTCGCAAACGACGGCTGACGCCATCGCCGATTTGGGACCAATGCCTCTGCCGCGGCGCAGTGGTCAGCGGTAATTTGATGCCTGCCTTGACGATTCACGTCGAGATTCCATTACACGGACGTTAACAGTATGTGGCCGCGAAACCACAAAACAGGAGTTGTCGTGCCCAGTGAGCGCCTAGCCAGCCAGTTGAGCAGTGCCCCGCACGGCACACCGGCGCCAGTTGAGGCCGACACCACCCGGCGACTGGTCGGTTTGCTCGAGCAGGTCGACGGCTTATTGACCAGCTTGTCGGAGGCGGAGTCTTCATGGGCGGGCTGGATATCCGCCGTTGCGCCCGAGCATCGGTCAAGCGCGCGAAACCTTGTGCACTATTGGGCGATTCGCCAATTCGATTTGCGTAAACTGCAAGCGGGACTTGCGATGTTCGGACTTTCCTCGCTGGGCCGCAGCGAAGCACATGTCCAGGCCACGCTTGTGGCGGTTCGCTCGGCGATGGCCGCCATGATGGGTGGAACGTGGCAGCCGCCTCCACCGTCGGCGGTGCCCATTGAGCACGGACCAAAAATCTTGCGACAACACACGGTGGAGCTGCTGGGGCCCCGCCCCGCGCATCGCATGGCCCGCATCATGGTCACGCTGCCATCGGAGGCCGCGACCGACCCCGACTTGGTTCGGGGATTGGTGCAGCGAGGCATGAACATTGCCCGGATCAATTGCGCCCACGACGATGTAGAGGCGTGGCGCGCGATGGCGCACCATGTCCGGGCGATGGCCGCCAGTGCAGGCACAACATGTCGGGTGGCGATGGATCTGGGAGGGCCGAAGCTGCGAACGGGGCCCCTGGAGCCGGGACCGCGCGTCATCAAACTACGTCCGCAAAGAGACGCTGTCGGTCACGTGGTCGCCCCGGCGCGGGCGTGGCTGACGTCGACTGAGGAACCGACCGACCCGACGGCACGCGGCATGACACGGGTTTCGGTGCCGCGGCAGTGGCTGACCAGCCGCGATGCCGGCGATGTACTGGTGTTGCAGGACGCACGCGGATCCAAGCGTCACCTCGTTCTCGAGGCCGTTGACAAGCCCCCTGCGTCGGGCGGATTCGTGATGACCGCGCGAAAAACAACCTACCTGGAAACCGGAACGGTGCTGCATGCCGGAGCCAGCGGGGAGTCGACCGAAGTCGGCAAGCTCCCCACGACGGAGCAGAGTTTGGTGCTGCACTGTGGAGACCTTCTGCAATTGACGCGCGACTGTTCACCGGCCCCGGTCGACGGTAGCCAAGCTATTCCGCGCATCGGTTGCACGCTGCCCGAGGTGTTCGACCATGCCCATGTCGGTGATGGGGTCCACTTCGACGACGGCAAGATCGGTGGGCGGGTGGTGTCGGTCGACCGCGATCTCCTCACCGTGCGCGTCGACCACCCGGTGCAGGGGCAAGTCCGCCTGAAGGCCGGCAAGGGCATCAATATGCCCGACACCGATTTGCCGATATCGGCGCTCACCGACCGCGACATCGCTGACTTGTCTGCCGTGATCGAACTGGCGGATCTGGTCGAGATGTCCTTTGTGCGCACCCCATCTGATGTCGAGCGGCTGCTCGACGAGCTCGACAGGCTAGGCGGTCACAACTTAGGCATCGTGCTCAAGATCGAAACCCGACAGGGCTTCGAATACCTGCCGCAACTGCTGCTTACCGCGATGCGCCGGCCCCGGGTCGGGGTGATGATCGCTCGCGGCGATCTGGCGGTCGAGTGCGGTTATGAGCGGATGGCCGAGTTGCAAGAGGAGATTATGTGGCTGTGTGAGGCCGCGCACCTGCCGGTGATCTGGGCGACGCAGGTGCTCGAGCAACTCGCCAAGACCGGGCTTCCGTCCCGCGCCGAGATCAGCGATGCGGCGATGAGCGAGCGGGCCGAGTGCGTGATGCTGAACAAGGGCCCATACCTCAACGACGCGGTCACCGTGCTCGACAACATCATGCGGCGAATGGCAGAGCACCACTACAAGAAAAACGCGTTGTTCCGTCCCCTACGGTCTTGGTCAGCGTCCGCGGATGAGGGAATCAACGATGATTCGCGTCGCCAGTTCGGCGCGCGGTAGTGAATATGCTTGCGCGCCAGAGAGTATCGGATACACCACGCCGCCGACGATGGCGTCCGCGGCTGACTCGGCGGTGGTCTCATCGATACCGTCGGCAAGAATTCGAGTCTTGACGCCGTCGTGTAGCGGCTCACTGAATCCGGCACGCAGCTTGACGGAGGGTCCTCGTGCTCCATGCCCGCGACGGTCAAGATCTGCAGTATGGCCGAGCCGCGCCCCGTCGTTAGAGTTGCCGCGAGTTTGCGCACCCACCCCACCAAGTCGCGGGTGCGCGCGGCGCACCCTGGCCGACGACCCGGAATGGCGAGAGATCTCCGGCTTGGGAACGTTGCATTCCTACACCGTGGCCTGCAGACCCCTCGGCCCGAACCTCGCCGACGGGGTGCCGCGGCTGCGGGCCATCGTCGAATGGGATGAAGGGCCAGGGTTTTCCACCGAGATGGCCAATGTCGATCCCGCCGATCTACCGGTCGGGATGCGGGTGCGGCCGGTGTTCTGCGACTACCCGGAACACGGCGTCACGATGCTGCGATACGCAGCCCGCCCGACTGACGACTACATCTGCGCCCAGACGATTTTCGTCTGCAAGTAGGTGTCGATGCCGGCCTTGCCGGACTCGTACCCCCAACCGGACTGTCTGTACCCTCCGAACGGCATCGAGTGGTCGAACTGCATCTGGCAGTTCAGACCGACGGTTCCGGCCTTGAGCCGCTTGGCTATCCGGTGCGCTCGGCCCAGGTCTCTGGTCCAGGCGGTGGCGGCCAGCCCGTAGGTGCTGTTGTTGGCCAGCGCGACCGCTTCGTCGTCGTCGTCGAAGGGCAGGATCGTGACCACCGGGCCGAAGATCTCTTCCCGGAAGAGCCTGCTGGTGTCCGGGTCGACGTTGGTGACCACGGTGGGGTGAACGAAGTACCCCTTGCGGTCGAGTCGCTGCCCGCCGGTGACGATCTCGACGCCGTCGGACCTGCCCTGGTCGAGGTAGCCCAGCACGCGGGTGAGCTGCTTTTGACTGATCAGCGGACCGACCATGGCGCCCTCGTCCTTGGGACCGCCGAGTTGCATGACGTTGGCCATGTTCGCGATGCCCTCGACCACCCGCTCGTAGACCCCGCGCTGGGCGAAGATGCGCGACCCGCACACGCAGGCCTGGCCGGAGTGGATGAAGGTGCCGAACGAGGCCATCGGGATGGCCAGATTCAGGTCGGCGTCGTCGTAGATCAGCACCGGGGATTTGCCGCCGAGTTCCAGTGTCACCTTGTTGAGGTTGCTGCTTGCCGAGGCGTGCACGATTTCCCTGCCGACCTCGGTCGACCCGGTGAACGCGACCTTCTCGACGTCGGGGTGCGCCGTGATGGCCGCGCCGGCGGTGTGGCCGTAACCGAGCAGCAGGTTGACGACGCCCTCGGGCACCCCAGCCTCGGCGAGGATCCGGTCCAGGACCAGTGCCGAAAGTGGCGTCTCCTCGGCGGGCTTGACCACACTGCTGCAGCCCGCCGCGAGCGACGGCGCCAGCTTCGCGCAGAAATTGAAGATCGGCCCGTTCCACGGAAAGATCAGTCCCACAACGGCGTACGGCTCCCGAAGGGTGTACGCGTGCATATGCGAGTCGACGCCGGTCAGACCGCCCGTATTGACGTCACGTGCGATTCCGTCGATCTTCGTGCACCAGCCGGCGTAGTACCGGAACCATTCGGAGCCGACCTTCGTGATGATCTGCGCTTGAGCCGGCGGAATGCCGGCGTCGAGGGACTCGAGCTCGGCGAGGATTCCCGCGTTCTCGTCGATCAGATCGGCGACCCGCCACAGCACCTTGGCTCTTTCGTAGTCGGGCAGGCCGGACCACACCCCGGATTCGGCGGAGGCCTTCGCGCGCGCGACCGCGTGGTTGACTGCTTCGGGGCCGCAATCGGTGAATTCGCCGACCTGCTCTTCGGTCGCGGGATCGATGATCGGAATGACGTCACCCGTCCCCGGTCGGTTACGGACGTCGTCCAGCACGGCCTGCACGGGCATAGCTATCCCTCCTCGACAATCGTTTGGCCACGCCGAAGGTTATGCGCTTAACCTCTCGTTGTCCAGGACAGTATCAAGGAAGCGCGGAGGCTCATTTCGGCGCTCAACCGCAGCCGTGTGTCGGCTTCGCGCGTGGCCGTCATGTCGAGGAGCGCACTACCAGCCGAGCGATATCGGACAGCTCAGGAGATGGTGGGCTCGGGAGTCCTAACCGTTCGAAGACGGCGGCGACCGCGGCGTCGGCGAAGGCAGAGGGGTCGAATTCCACCGTGGTCAACGGTGGTGTGCTCACCATCCCCATGGGGCTGGCGTCAACGCCCATGACGGCCAGGTCGTGTGGGCAGCGAAGGCGTGCTTGGTAGATGCCGTACAGGAGCAGCAAGGCGATCTCGTCACTTTGGGCGCACACCGCGGTCACGCCCTGCTGCACCCAACCGGTTACCACGTCCGCGGCGTTGTCGACCGTGATCTCGCCGACGCAGACCGGTGGAAGGCCGCGCAATTCTGCCGCGCGCGAGACACCTTCGAACCAGGCATCGCCAAGGGTGCGCCATTTGGCGATCCCGGTGTAGGCGAACGCGATCTGTCGGTGACCACGTGAGACGAGGTGTTCGACGCGCATCTCGCCCACGGAAAGGTGTGGATTTCCGAGTGCGGGTAGCGTCCCGATCTCGATGTGCGGAATGCCGGCCGCGGTCACCGCGTCGACGGCGGCCGGGCTGAGTGGGAACAGGGTGGTGATCGCGATCGGGTCGAGGTTTTCGATTGCATCGGCGACGTACTGGTCGTCTTCGGTCTCGAAGATCTGTACTTGGAGCAAACCGAAGCGCGCCAGTTCGGTGGTCATCCGACTGCCGGCTTGCATGGGCATCTCGCCGACCGCCGCGTGCGGTACCACGTACAGCACCACACCGCTTTTGCCCCGCGCGAGGCTGCGCGCGGCCAGGTTGGGCCGGTAACCGAGTAGTTTCGCGGCGCGATAGACCGCCTCCCGGGTTCCCGCCGAGATGCGGCGGCCCTCCGCGTTGTTCAGCACGTAGCTGACCGTCGCGGTGGACACGCTGGCCAGGCGGGCCACGTCGGCGGTGGTGGGTCGCGCAATCTTGTTCGTGCTCAACTCCGCGTCACCTCCCCGGCCCCGGCCATGCCTCATGGTGGCACGAGACGACAACCGGCAGCACGCGCTGCCGCAATGTACGGAAACGCCAGGTGTTCCGGGCGGCGCCAGATCGACAGTCTAATAGTCACTAGCCGAGCGATATGACGGCGCGTGGATCGCTCGGCACATGAATTGTGAGGCAACGGCTAAAGCCAAAAGCGCATTCGTTGACACTGCGATCGGCGTCATTGTGTACTAGTCACTTGCGGAGGAGGTCGGCATTGAACAAGGACGATCTGATCCTCATCAGCGTGGACGACCATATCGCCGAGCCGGCCGACATGTTCGACGCGCACGTGCCCGCCAAGTACAAGCACCTCGCCCCGAGGGTCGTCACCGAACCCGACGGCATCCAGCAGTGGTACTACGGCGAGGTCCGCGGACGGAACATGGGCCTCAACGCCGTCGCCGGTAAACCCCGCGAGATGTACAACGTCGACGCCTCACGCTACGACGAGATGCGGCCGGGCTGCTTCAACGTCGACGAGCGGATCCGCGACATGAACGCCGGCGGCCAGCTGGCGGGCCTGAACTTCCCGAACTTCACTGGATTTTCGGGGCAGGTGCTCAATCAGGGTCCCGACCGCGAGGTCAACCTGGTGATGATCAAGGCCTACAACGACTGGCACGTCGACGAATGGTGCGCCGCGTATCCCGGTCGGTTCATCCCTTGCGGCATTCTGCCGCTGTTCGACGTCACCGAAGCCGCCAAGGAGGTCAAACGGCTCGCCGACAAGGGTTGTCACGCCGTTACGTTCTCGGAGAATCCCGAGGCATTGCAGATGCCCAGCATCCATACCAAGTACTGGTACCCGCTGTTCGAGGCCGTCTGCGAAAACAAGACGGTGCTGTGCACCCATGTCGGCTCGGCCTCGCGATCCCCGATGGTGTCGACCGACGCCCCGCCCAGCGTCATGATGACAGCCTCGTCGATGATGAGCATGTTCACCTTCACCGAGCTGATCTGGGCACAGTTCTACGCCGACTTCCCGGACATCAAGTTCTCGCTCACGGAGGGCGATGTCGGCTGGATGCCCTACTTCCTCTGGCGCGCCGAGCACGTCTACACGCGTCACTCCGGTTGGACGCTGGCGACGTTCCCGCCGGGCTACAGCGGACCGACCGACGTGTTCAAGCGGCACTTCTACACATGCTTCATCAGCGACAAGGTCGGTGTGCGAAACATGGACTGGTTCAACGAGGACATGCTGTGCTGGGAATCCGACTTCCCGCATTCCGACAGCAACTGGCCGTTCGCGCCCGAGGACATCATGGTGACGATGGGTCATCTCGACGACTCGGTCATCAACAAGATCACCCACCAAAACGCCATGGCCGCCTACTCGTTCGACCCGTTCCGGCATATCCCGAAGGAGCAGGCGCGTGCGGGCCACCTCCGCGGCCAGGCCACCGACGTCGACGTCGTCACGCATGTCGGCCACCGGGCCAGCCGGCGCGACCGCGACGCGTGGACCCGGATGACACAATTCGCCCTGCAGGCGCAGGGGTCGGCGACGGTGACCGCGGAGGCTTCCGATATTTCCGGGCGATCCGCCCGGCTGCGCGCCACCACGCTGGGCCAGTGACAGCCCGGGCGCCCTTCGAGGACTGGCGTGTGCTGGAGTTGTCCGACGGCATCGCGGTGGCGTATTGCGGCAAGATGTTCGCCGACGCGGGCGCCGAGGTCGTGAAAATTGAGGCCCCGCCAGGGGATTCGATGCGGGGGTGGTCGGCCGGCGGCCCGCCGGGCGCGCTATTCGGCTACCTGGCCGCGGGCAAGAGGTCGGTGGTGGATCGCGACGACGCGGACGTCGCGGCGCTGCTGGCCGGCGCGGACGTCGTGCTCACCGACCTGACCGACGGTCGGACCCTCGATGACATCCTGGCCCACACCGGCCGCGCGGCGGTTGTCGTGTCCGTCACCCCGTTCGGCACAACGGGTCCCTACGTCGACGAGCGCATCGCCGCCAACGAGTTCATCCTGCAGGCGCTGTCCGGCTCGATCGCCGGCCGGGGCTGGCCGGGTGACGAACCCGTGCAGGCGGGAGGCCGCCTCGGCGAATGGCTGGCAGGTACGTTCGCCGCAGCGGTCGCCGCCGCCGCCACCCGGCACGCGCTCCGTAGCGGACGTGGCGAGGTGATCGACGTCTCGACGTACGAGGCGATGGCAATCGCGATGGGCGGGCTGTCGGCCATGTCGGCAAGCGTGCTGGGGGCGGATTCCCCTCTGCACCAGCGCAGTCTGGAACTTCCGTCGATCGTTCCCACGGCCGACGGCATGGTCGGCTTCTGCACCATCACCGCGCAACAGTTCCAAGACTTCCTGGTGATGATCGACCGCGCAGACCTGGTCGACGACGCCGAGTTGGCCTCCTTCGACGGGCGGCTCGCTCGCCGCGAGGAGTTTCTCGGCATGGTCACGCAATGGGCCGAGGCCCGCACCACCCAGGAAATCGTCGACCTTGCGGTGGCCTTCCGAATCCCGGTCGCCCCGATCGGGACTCCCGCCACCCTGCCGGAGGCGGACCACTTCGTGCAACGGGGTGTGTTCGTTGAATCCGAGCCGGGAACGCTGCAACCGCGCGTGCCTTATCGCAGCGACGCGATGATGACCAGGCCGCCCTGGCGACCGCCGGAACTCGGTGCCGACAACGGGCGCGTCAATTGGCCAGCCCGACCGGCGCGACCCAGTGCCCGCGCGGACGCGCTTCCGCTGTCGGACATACGAGTAGCCGACTTCACCGCCTTCTGGGCCGGGCCGGTTGCGACCCAACTGCTCGGCGCGCTGGGCGCCGACGTAATCAAGGTCGAGGGCGTTCGCCGGCCCGACGGCATGAGGTTCTCGGCGGGCCGCCCACCCACCTGGGACCAGTGGTGGGAGTGGGGACCGGTTTTCCTGTGCAGCAACAACAACAAGCGCGGCATCAGCGCGGAACTCAGCACCGACGCCGGACGGTCCATCGCTTTGGACCTCATCGCCACCAGCGATCTCGTCATCGAGAACTTCTCGCCGCGGGTGATGGGGAACTTCTGCCTGGAATGGGATGCCGTGCGCGCCGCCAACCCCCGCTCCGTCATGGTCCGGATGCCGGCGTTCGGGCTCGACGGGCCGTGGCGCGACCGCGTCGGCTTCGCGCAGACGATGGAACAGGCGACGGGAATGGCATGGATGACCGGGCACGCCGACGGCCCGCCGGTGATCCCGCGCGGCGTCTGCGACCCGATAGCGGGGCTGCACGCCGCCTTCGCCGCGATCGCGGCGCTGGTGATCCGCGACCGGGACGGCGCGGGAATGCACGTCGAGTCGACCATGGTGGAGTCGGCGCTGAACGTGGCCGCCGAGATGGTGCTGGAGTACTCCCGCAACGGGATCGAAATGCGCCGAGCCGGGAACCGGGGTCCGGGCGCCACGCCACAAGGCGTGTATGCCTGCCGGGGTGACGACAATTGGGTGGCGCTTGCCGCCATGGGCGACGCCGCGCGTGCGTCGTTGGCGAAGCTGATCGGTCAGCCCCCGCTGGCGGCAGCCCAGTGGCGCGAGCGGGCCGACGAACTCGACAAGCTGATCTCGGGCTGGGCCGCAGGGTGTTCGGTGGCCGAAGCGGTCGACGCGCTGCGCGTCGGCGGCGTGGCCGCGGCGCCGGTGACGCCGGCCGCGGCATTGCTGCGCGACCCGCAACTGCTCGCCCGCGGCTTCTGGGAGAAGGTCGATCATCCCGTCGCTGGATCGTTTCTGTGCACCGGGATGCCGTTCGTATTCGCCGGCAGGCCGCGACGCTGGATTCGGCGAGTGCCGCCGCTGTACGGTCAGCACACCATCGAGGTCCTGACGGGCGTACTCGGCTACGCCGAACAGGATTTGGTGCAGCTGCGCGAGTCGGGGGCCATCAGCGCACGGCCCGCGCGGTTGTGACGTGGCGGTCACCCTGTGCGTGCCGCCGCGCGCCGGCGAACTGTGCGCACCCGTGCGCTTCCTGCTCCGCGAGGACTCCGTGGTGATGGAACTGACCGCCCGCCATCGCATCACGGGCGTCGAGTGGGACGAGAAGGAGCGCGCCGTGGCGATGATCGTCGAGATCACCGACCCGCACACCGCGCGCCCCGTGGATGTCAGGATCGACGTGGTCGAAGCCGGAACGGACTACCCCGACGCACGGATCAAGACTATCGGCACCATCACGCGCGACCGCCGGCAATACGACGTGGTGGGCCGGTACCTCGGCGTCGTCGCGGACGAAAATTGAAGGCAGGCAGCCTATGACAGCGAACAACCGCACCGCGGCGATCGTGGGCGTGCACAACACCCGGCAAGGGCGCCGGCTGGACGGCGAAACGTCGCGCGGCCTGGCGCTGCAGGCCATCCAGGGCGCGCTCGCCGACGCCGGCCTGGGCCTCGCCGACGTGGACGGGATCAGCGCCGGCGCAATCTCCACGGCGCTGATCTACGACCTGCGCCTGGGCCCGGCCTGGCAAGGCCTGGCCTTCGGCGTCGGCATGATCACCGAGGCGGCCACCGCCATCGAGCACGGCATGGCCGACGTGGTGGTGCTGGTCGCCGCGCAGGCCGGCGAATACCGCGACCACGAGGCCACCGCGCCGTGGACCCGGCCCGAGAACGAATTCGTCGCGCCGTGGGGCATGTTCACCACCGCCGAGTTCGCTTTGATCGCGAGGCGGCACATGCACGTCTACGGCACGACGCGCGAACAACTCTCGATCGTGGCGGCGACCATCCGCAACAACGGATCGCGAAACCCCGAGGCCGTGTACCACCAACGGGGCCCGTTCACGCCGCACGACATCACCGCGTCACGGCCCATCGCGGACCCGTTCCACCTCCTCGACTGCGCCACCACCTCCGAAGGAGGGTGCGCGCTCGTCGTGGCCAACATCGACAAGGTCGATACCGCCGCCCAGTCCATATACGTTCTGGGCAGCGGCGCGGACTTCTACGGCCCGTCCTACCAACATCCACCGGCGTGGGATCTCGCCGGGCGACGACGGGAGCACGGCGGGTACGTCAACGGCGTCGTCGGCAGACGCGCGGCCGACTGCGCCTTCAAGCAGGCCGGGCTGCGGCGCGACGACGTCGACGTGCTGGAGCTCTACGATCCCTTCTCGTTCGAAATCATCCGTCAGCTGGAGGCATTCGGATTCTGTGGCGAGGGAGAGGGCGGACCGTTCGTCGCCGACGGCCACATCGCCATCGATGGCAGCCATCCGATCACCACCGACGGAGGAACCATGTCGTTCAGCCACGCGGGCTCCAATCCGCAGATGATGCAGCGGGCCATCCGAGCCGTCGAGCAATTGCGCGGTCAGGGAGGCGACCTGCAGGTGCCCGACGCGCATGTCGCGTTGTGCAGCAACGGGGGAGCGGGAGCCTTATTCACGACGGTGCTGATCCTGGGAGACGAACCACTGTGAACAACATGCGGCCACAACAGGGGCCGGTGCCCCACGCCAGCAGTCAACTGAGCGTCCCGTTCTGGGAAGGATGCCGGTTACAAGAGCTGCGCTATCAGCGGTGCGAGGCCTGCGGCCTGGCGAACTTTCCGCCGACCGAGCATTGCCGCCAATGCCTTTCGCCACGGCTCCACTGGAAACCCGGCAGCGGTGTCGGCGAGATCTACAGCTGGACGGTGGTCCATCGACCGGTCACCGCGGGATTCGAGTCACCCTACGCGCCGGCCATCGTCACCCTGGATGAGGGCTACCAGATGCTGACCAACGTCGTCGGTGTCGCACCCGACGACTTGGCCATCGGCATGCGCGTGCGCGTGCAATTCCACCCCGTTGGCCCCGACGTGACGCTGCCGTACTTCACCGGGTGACCGTGGCTCCCGCGCGCACCAGTGACGGACTGCCGGTCACCGCCGATCTCGTCCTGGGCGTGCTGGCGGCCAACGACGAGCACTCGCCGCCGGCGAGATAAAGACGCGGGCTTCTCCCTCGCCGTCCTCGGCTACACCATCCGCGGCCTGCATGCGGAGGTCTCGAACATTTCGCACCTGCGCGACGAGATCGCCACGCGCACAACGCGGGATCCCGTCAAACGGGTGTGACGGTCGAAGGGGCAGATCCGCCGCCGGGTACCCCACGGCTAGCCGCGCTGTCGCGGTAGGCGGCGCCGCGCGGTTCGCGCTCCCACAGCACCTCCCCCTCGCGCGGCGCCGTACCCTCGGCGATCAGTTGGCGCTTGAG
>JARLGR010000128.1 GCA_031292665.1 Mycobacterium sp.
AGTTCGCTGAGTGCGGGCCGAATTCCACGGTCGCGCAGGTGAATACCTCGTTCAACCACACCCGGGGCACTTTGCGCGGTCTGCACCGTCGAATGCCGCCGTACGCCGAGGCCAAGCTGGTGCGCTGCACTCGCGGTGCCATTGTCGACGTTGAGGTTCGCCCCAAGTCGCAGACCGTATGTCGCACACGGCTTCCAGACGCTGGCCAACAAGACGGAAGTCATCTGCCAGGTCAGCGGTCGTTGCAAGCCAGCCTGGGTGATCTACAGAATCGCTGGCACGAATCCGGTATGGGTTGTTGGAGCGGAGCCTAGGCGATGACATTTCTCTACCAGGAACCAGAAACTCCGCAACTGGTGCAGCGGTCCGATTCCCCAATTGTTGGCAACGGGCTAGTCGAGCGTGAGGACATCTCCGCTGGAGATTCCTTTACGTCGCCCCTGCCGGGTTCGGAGCGGTGCACCGCGGGGCCGCGCAATACTGAGCTGGCCGCAGTCACCCCGTTGCGGACATCCGACTTCGATGCACTCGCGACGCTGCCTAAGTCCCTTCGTGCACGGTGGCAGCAACGCTACGGCAATTGGCTTGTGGCCTCTGATGTCATCGTTGTGAGCGGTGTCGTGGCGATGGCACATATTCTACGTTTCGGCAACGTGACACGCGGCAGCATGTGGGCGGGCCGTGAGTCGGTTGCCTACTCGGCGGTCTCGGTGTTGATCGTGGTCGCGTGGGCCCTGGTGCTTGGGATTTACCACACCCGTGCGCAGCAAGTGATCGGAGCTGGCACTGAGGAGTTCCGCCGGGTGTGGACGGCCACGTTGTGGGTGTTCGGAGTCGTCACCGTTATCTCGACTCTGTTCAAGCTCGAGATCGCACGCGGTTATCTGGCGATCGCGTTTCCGCTCGGCCTTCTCGCGTTATCCGTCAATCGCCACCTGGCCCGCAGGTACGTCGCAGCGCAGCGTCGCCGCGGCAGCTTCACGACCGCCGTGCTCGCAATTGGCGAGCCCCGATCGGTCAAGGCCCTCGCGCAGTCGCTGACGCGGCATCCGGCCGACGGCTACAGCGTTGTCGGTGTGTGCACTCCCGGTATTCCCCACCGTGAAAACATCTTCGTCCCCGGCCTCGGGCCGCTGCCCGTGTTCCCCTACGAAGCCGACATCCGACACGCGATCGTAGCGTCGCAGGCCGACACCGTCGCGTTGACGTCGGCGGCGGAGCTGGGGCCAGAAGGCATCCGCGACCTGTCGTGGCAGTTGGAGAAGCTCGGCGTCGACCTGGTCGTGTCGCCGGGAATAGTCGATGTGGCCGGCCCGCGGCTGACCGTGCGCCCGGTGGGCGACCTACCGCTGATCCACGTTGACAAGCCGCAGTATCAGGGGGCCAAGCGGTTTCAGAAGCGCGCATTCGATGTTTGCTTTTCACTGCTGGCGCTGCTGGCGGCTTCGCCGGTCATGATCGCTGCTGCAGTTGCGATAAAGGTAACCAGTCGGGGCCCCGTCTTCTATTGTTCCGAACGCATCGGCCTGGACGGTGTGCCGTTCCGGATGATCAAGTTCCGCAGCATGGTTGTCGACGCCGACTGGCGACTGGCGGAGGTGGCCGACCTCAACGACAGTGTCGGCGGTGTGCTGTTCAAGATCCGCGAGGACCCCAGAGTCACTCGGGTGGGCAGGCTTTTGCGCCGGTACAGCATCGACGAACTCCCGCAGTTCATCAACGTACTGCGTGGGGACATGAGCGTGGTCGGACCCCGCCCCCCACTGCAGCGCGAAGTCGAGACCTACGACCACCGGGTACGTCGCCGGCTGCTGGTGCGTCCCGGCATTACCGGACTGTGGCAGGTCAGCGGCCGATCCGACCTGTCCTGGGAGGACTCGGCGAGGCTGGACCTGTCTTACGTCGAAAACTGGTCGATGCTAAGCGATTTGGCCATTGCGGCGAAAACCGTCACGGTAATTTGCGGTGGGTCGGGAGCGTACTGAGCGTGGGTGAATCGATGCGCCGGGTCAGCGCAAGTGCATCACATTGGGAGGGTACATGAATCTTCTGTTGAAGCGCCGGATCGAGCAGATCAAGCAGCGATGGTGGGTTGTTGTGGCGATCTCGGCGCTCACCGTAACCCTAGCGGGTGTGTCCTTGCTAACTGCGCATACGACGTATGTCGGGAAGTCGGAACTTATCGTATCCTCGCCAGGACGAGCGCCCGACCAAGACGCTGCGCTGGTCCAGGGCTACTTCGCGCTATTCAACAACCCAGAAACGATCGCCCGGTTGCAGGCCGCCAACCACATTCCCGATGGGATCACCTTCGAGGCGAAACCAGTTGCCGCAAGCCCGATCCTGACCATCGAAGCCACCGCAGACGACGCGAAAACCGCAGAGACTGCGGCGCAGGACATGGCCGTTGCCTTCCGTCAGGACGTCAACGCGATCCACGAAGCGAAGAAGAAACAAACACTCGCGGACCTGACATCGCAATTGGACCGCACTCAGCCTACGTCCAAGGATCCGATCAATCCGTTGCTGGCCGCCCCTCTGCAACAGCAAATTTTCAACACGCAACAGGACTTGACCAACGAGCTCCAAGACCTCCAACTGCGGGCCGGCGTCACCACGAACGCGAAACACGGTGTGGGCAGCCTGGCCCTCCCGGCTATGGGTGGATTGCTGCTCGGCCTCCTTGCCGCGCTGGGTCTCAGCGTGTTGTCGACGCGGTTGTGGAGTTCGGCTGACATACGGGAGAAGACCGACGTCGAACCGCTGGTCGAGGTGCCCGAATCTGGATCGGTCGCGCGGAATCGGTTGCGCGAGCACCGATTGCGGACACTCGCCAACATGGTGAGTTCCGGAGATCTCGGTATGCCGAAGGTCGTGGCGGTCACCGATACCCGTGGAGCCCGTGGAGCGCAGGATGTCGCACGGACGCTGGCCGAGTTCTGGGCGAAGCAAGGGCATCGGACCGTTCTGGTCTACGCCGACGAGGCGTCGTGCCAAGGAGGCTGGGGATTTATCGATGCTCTCGCCGACAACAGCTGGATCGACCGGTTCGATGAGGTGCTGCACGACGGTGCGGTTGCATCGATGAAGGTCCTGCCCGGCGGTAGCAGCGCCATTGCGGATCGGTCCTCGCGTGTTACCCGTGAGCGAATCTGCGCGCTCCTCGACAAGCTTCGGCTGGTCGCAGATACGATCGTGGTGGCGGCGCCGTCGATCGCCGATTCCACCGAGGCGCAATTGCTGTGCGCCGCCGCCGAGCGTACGGTCCTCGTCGCCGCCAAAGGGAAGTCCCGGGCCGGCGACGTCACTGCCGCCGCCGAGGCCCTCGCGAGGGCACACGCGGTTCTGCTGGGTGCCGTGCTGATCGAAGGGTCGAACGACGGGCAAGCGGGCTTGCGAAACGCCCGCCGCAGTGCGGCTGTCGGAAGCCTATCCGAGCCCATTATCGCACCCGTGAACCTGCAGAGTTCGTTATCCGAAGAAAATGTCCTAGCAGACTCCGGCCTGAATCGAGACCGATGATGGTATTGCCCGGGAGAACACGCCCGCAGACCCGTGGCGGCCAATTCGGCGGATGGTTGTCGGCAACGGCCCGGCCTGGGTCGATACCGTTCTTTGTATTGACCAGGAAAACCGACCCAAAGACCGGTGGCAGCGAATTGGGCGCATGGTTGGCGGCGGCGGCGGCCCTCGCCGCGAGTGTCGTGGTTGTCGCGGCGGTGCGTTTGCCGGGTGCAAAGTTCGGCCAGCTGCTTGTACTCGGCGCAGTCGCTCTCGTACTGGGGGTGATGGTTCTGAGAAGCCCGCCCTTCGCAACCATCATCCTGATCATCGCGATCGGCCTACGGCCCGCGACGCCGCACGTGCTACCCATCGACACGTTCTGGATCGTGTTCGCGGGGGTGGTCGGAGCATTGGTGCTGTGGATGCAGCGAAACCCCGATAGGCCGCGCGGCATGGACGCGATCGAGTGGGCGATAGCGCTGTACATGACCTGGAACGTCTACTCGATGATCAGTCCGCACGAATACATGGCAATAGGGGGTCTCGATCCGTCCGGTAGAAACAACGTGCCAGTGGTGGTCTGGCGGTTGATTGTCGTTCAGATGCTGCTCCCATTAGTGCTGTACAGGGTGGGGCGCTCCGCGTTCGACCGCGCAGCGGTAGTGCGGGCATTGCTTTGGGCGATCCTGATCTTGGCGGCCTACTCGGCGGCGATGAGCATTATGCAATTCTCAGGCCCAACCGAATTGGTCTGGCCCCGCTACATGCTCGATCCAAAGACCTGGCCCGGCCGGGCCGCAGGCGTCTTCCAACAACCGGTCGTCAATGGATGGCTACTCGCCCTCGGCTTGGCGATCGCGATGCTGCTCCTCTCCCGGCGCAGCGAGCCAACCTGGCTACGGTGGTTCGCATTCGTGGTCGCCATCGCCTGCGGCTACGGCATCTTCTTGACCCATACCCGCGACGCTTGGATCGGCGGCGTGGTCGTGCTCATCATCGGTGCACTCATCGCGAGGGGATACCGCAAGGGGTTCATCGTAGCGATCTGCCTGGTGGCTTCGGTGGTCGCGGTC
>JARLGR010000021.1 GCA_031292665.1 Mycobacterium sp.
CCACCGGCTGAGTCAGTTGAGCGTAGACACCGGTTTGGCCGAGTCCTTGAGCGAGGTAGTTCGTCTCCGTCGGCCACACGAGTTCAGGCCCCGCAACTGCATCAGTGGTGTGCACGGAATGGTCGGGCTGCAGCGAACTCAGCGCGTCGATCGCCGGGATCCGTGCATTCACGCCAGCTACCCTGGGGAAGGCGCCTAAATGCCCGGCCGCCACGAGGCCAGGCAGATAGCCGTCCGCCGGAGGAACCGCACCCAGATAGATCGCGGTCACGTCGACCATCGTGTCGCTTGGCGCGTCACTGGCTAGACCGATGCGGCCTGTTGCGGTACTGGGCTGAATGCTCACCTCGGCGTCGTAGTGGTCGATTGCGGCCTTCAGCACCCCTGCTGTTGCATTTAAGGCTTCTCGTTCCCCGACGAAGTAAGCCGGCGCGGTGAATTCGATTGTGTTGCCGCCGTAGTCCTCGGCGATGAGGTGAAACTGGTAGCGGTCATCGCTGCCGGGCTCGTTGATGTAGTCGACGTTGGGGTCCACGTCCGCAGGGAGCGGAGGCGCCGAAACCGTTGCCATCCGTTCATGGACGCGCACGGTTCGGAACGGGAACTGACGGCCCGCGTACGGCAGCCCGGGCAGAGCCGGGTAGGTCACCATCTGGTCGAGCAGGACCACTGTGTCGGTCTTACTGAGGATGGCTGCACCGAAAACTGCGTCGTCGACGAATTCGCAGATTCGGGTCGTAACCGTTTGGAGCTGCGCGGGGAAACCGAAGGGCAGCAGATACCCGCGCTGTTCTGTGAAGACGTGCTCGTCTCGACCGAGGACGGCCCGGTGTTTATACCCTGTGAGACTGCCCGCTTGCGGGGGGTCCCAGTGGCCGGTGAGATCGATCGTTGCGCCCAGCGCGCTAAGAGTGACCTCGCGCGCCGACAACGGCGCAACGAGACTGGAGTCGGCGATGTCTCGGCGCAATCCGCTGGCCTGGGCACCCGCCTGCCCGACTGGCACCGGGGGGCTGCCATTTTCATCCGGGTCGCCGATTTCATTCAACGAGGTGAGGTAGTTATCCAGCTGTTGTTCATTAGTTGGGTTGGCTGTCAACGGTATTGGATCAGCTCTGCTGAAATCCGGCGCCCCGTTGCCGTCGCCCCACATCAAACTGGTGTGCCACAGCGCGGTCACCCCGCTGTCGGATACATCGGGTTGCCGGTTGTGTAGCCACGCTACCTGTGACGTCGCCGGCGGGGGCCCCGCGGGCCGAAAAGCCAAGCCCCACACGCACTCCAGGGCCGTCTGTGGCGCATTGGGCGTCTGTGCCGTATCGGTGCCTAGGCCTGCCCACGCCAGCAGCCCTGCGGCCGTGAATTGCATCGGAAGCCCGTTGGTCGGAAGATCTAGGACGAGCGTGCTCTCGTTCGCGAATTGCGCCGAAGACGACTGTGACGGACCGGGCATGTTGAACACTTGGCCGGGGTGGTTCGGATCCGGCGTGTAGGCCTGCTCCAACACCGCTTGCGGCGGGAACACGATTGTGAGCTGCGCCGGCGCACCAGTGTGGGTGGGCATCAGCCGGGTTGATCCGGACGAGTCGTCGACAAGGCTGATGTTTGAGAACGTCAACTTCAGGACGGTCATGTCGTCGCGGCGCTTCAGCCACCACGTGGTGCCATCAAGGACTTGTGTGGTCATGCCCGTGCTCCGTTCAGGAGTCGACGCCTCGTTGCCACGCGGGCACCTCACGCGTCGGTTCCAAGGGCCCTGTTACGGCATAGCTAGCCTATTGACGGCGCGGGCAGCGGACAACAAGGGTTTACCTACACTTTCAAGCCCGATCCGCGATCCGCCACAAAGCCTGCGCTCGAGTCAGGTGAACGGCCGTAGGTGCATTCGTGTCTGGTGTTCCGGCGTGGCCGAACCGTCGGGTAATGAACCGCGAAAATAGTCCTTCTGCCATCCGGCCTGTGCCGCAGGTGACCCGGCACGCTTGAGATCTTCGTTGAAGTCACTGCGATGCTCGCGCCATGCGTAGTAGTCCGCCAGTAGTTCAGCAGGAGCCTGACTAATTGGAAGTACTCGTGGGATGAACTGTTCAAATTCGCCACGGCGCTGCGGCACCAGAAAGCACAGTGGCTCTCCTAATCATTTAGTGGAAATGGGTTAGCGGTCGTAAGACCGCGCTTGTTCTTATGTGGTCTGCCGCCGGGTGATGCCTGGTTTCTCCCGGCGCTTGACGCCTTAAGAAAGAGCGGCGCGCCTGGCGGCAGACCACGTGCTGTGGTGGTGGGATGCCGTTGCCCGAGTCCACCGCAGGAAGGTCATCTCACGGGCGACAGTGCGGGGCAGTCTGACCCCAGTCGCGGGGTTGGCAGGCATCAATCCCTGCCTGACAGCGGTGTTGAGGCAGCCCGACAGGAAGCCGATCTTGTTCTGGATTGTCTTGCCCGAGGCCCCAGCCTCCCGCATTTTGTTCACCCACCGGGAGATGTCGGTCCGGCTTAGAGTCCGCAGGGGGATGTGGCCAAGGATTGGCTCGATGTCGCGAGTCAGATAGCGCCGGTACTCGGCGACGGTCTTGCGTTCAACGCCCGACAGCGCGTCGATATGCTCCTCGATGAAAGACTTGACCGTTTGGCCGTCACTGGGTGTGGCCGCTTTCCAGATCCGCAGGGCCTCGGCCGGGCCGAGTCGGTTCACGACATCCTGAAAGCGCAGCGCCTCAGCATGGTCGTTGAAACTGCTGCTCGTCTGCTCGCCCTGATGGACGTAGAGCACCGAGGTATACGCGGTGCCGTCCTTGCGGGTGCGGGTCCGGACGCTGGCCATGGATCCGCAGGATACACCCGAAATCTTGACGCAGGCCTTGACGTGGCCGCTGTAATCGGCGCTTTTTAGGCCTATGACCTGCTAGTACTCGGTGGAGCTGCCGGGAATCGAACCCGGGTCCTACGGCATTCCCTCAAGGCTTCTCCGTGCGCAGTCCGTTATGCCTCTACTCGGATCTCCTGGTCACGCGGACTAGCCAGGATGACGATCCCAGTCGCTGTGCATGTCCCGATGAGTCCCGCGACCGGACTCACCGGTGGATCCCTCTAGCTGACGCCAGGGTCCGGGCCGAGGGCTTTCCCGGTCTGACGGACTAGCTGTCGCTTAGGCAGCGAGAGCGTAGTCGCGCTGATGTGAATCGGCGCTTATATGGTTGCAACGACGCTTACGGTGGTCTCTTGCCTGCACCGGCACGCTTCCCTTGATTCGATGCGCGAAGTCGAAACCGTTCAGCCCCTCGCACCCCCGCCGATTTACGGCAGGACAATTTGATGGTACGCCGCAATTAACCAGCGGCAACGGATTTTTGTTCCCTACCCGGCCGCACAGCCGAGTGTCCCTGATCTGGTGACCAGGGGCACTCGGTCGGCGAACTGCTAGTTGATGCCCACCAACTCTTGAGCGATGGCGGCAACGCGAGTCTGAGCGGCCAGGACGATTCGCTGGCGATTCTTGTGCGCCTCCTCGTAGGCGCTGATGACCCGGACGTCGTTGGGCGCGGTGAGTTCCTTGATCGCGGCACCTCCTAGGTTGACGGCTTGCTTCGGCGCCATTGCGCCATGGGGTTCGGCTACCCATCCCGGTCGCCGCCTCAATCTCGCCCGGCGCGGTGTGTGAGATATGTCGCTATTCGGGGTCGCGTAACTACCCGACCGCCGGAGTCAGATGACGAAGTTCAGGTGCTCGGCGATGCGGGCCGCGACGTCTTGGTCACCGTCGAGTTCGATGTGCTGGGCGTGGGCGGCGCTCATGGGCCGCCCACCGGAGAGCAGACGGCGTTTCACAGCCCTCTAGCTTGCGGCGATCATTGCCACTGAGCCCATCGCCATCACCATGCCGACGCCTTGGCAGCGGCTCACCCGTTCGCGCAGGATCACCATCGCCAGCACGACGGTTGCCACCGGATAGAGCGAGATCAAGATGCTGGCCAACGAGAGCAGCCACGTGTGCAACGCCACCAGCATCGCCACGTTGGCACAGATGCCCAGCAGCGCTAGGCCCAGTGCCAGCTTCAGCGGCTTCCCGCGCGGCAGCCGTAGGGTTCTTGCTCGCCCCGGACATAAGCAGCACCACCAGGGTGGCCGACATGCGGGCGAATACCAAGGGCGACAGTTTGCATGCGTGCGGCGCCTGCTCCCCCAGCGCCACCGGCACCGCCGCGTTCAGTACGGCCGCCAAGGGTGAGACCACCGAGATCGGCCCCGCACCCAGCGCCGCGAAAAACGCCCACATCCCGAATGCCATGCCGATGCCGTAAAGACCACCCCACAAGACCGCACCGGACTGGATGGGGCCGCCCACGACGATGGCCAGCGCACCGAGCAAGACCGTTTCGAGCGGGTAGGCCACCAGCATCACGCGCAACGCGGCTACCCGCCGGGCGGCTACACCGCCGACGAAATCGCTGACGCCATAGGTAACGGCCGACAGCTCTGCGTAAGCGCCCCGATCAGTTCATGCCCTTGGCTTGGCGGCCCAGTGCACGGACCACTTCGCGTTGGGCATCGCGGCGGGCCATATCCTGCCGTTTGTCGTACGCCCGCTTGCCGCGCGCCAAAGCGAGCTCGACCTTTACTTTGCCGTCAGAGAAATACACAGACATGGGCACCAACGCGAGGTTACCATCGCGGATCTTGCCGACCAGCCTGTCGATTTGTTGCCTATGTAACAACAACTTTCGCTTGCGGCGGGGGTCATGGTTGGTCCAGCTACCCTGCACATACTCGGGAATGTGCATGTTGTGCAGCCAAACTTCGCCGTCGTCTACGGTTGCGAAAGCGTCGGCCAAAGATGCCTGTCCCAGGCGCAGGCTCTTCACCTCGGTGCCCTGTAAAGCGACGCCTGCCTCGAATATTTCGATAATCGAATAGTCATGCCGCACTTTGCGATTGGTGGCAACGATTTGTTTGTTGCCACGCTTGCCGCCCGCCGCCTGGGCCCGGCCGGAGTTGTCGGCCACAGTTACCGCCGGATGTAGAGGCGCAACGTCGCGTACGCGGTCAGGGCGGCCATCGACACGCCGAGCAGAAAAAGGATCGGGGAGATGAAGAGGATGTCGGCATAGTCCACCCGCGCGATCAAATTGGCTTGGTAGAACTGGTTTAACGCGTTTTCCAGGAACAACGCCCGCACCAGCACCAAGCCGACGATCGCGATGGCCACACCGACAGTCGCGGCCAATATTGCCTCCACCAGGAACGGCAGCTGCGTATACCAGCGGCTGGCCCCGACCAGTCGCATGATGCCGATTTCCTCGCGCCGCGTGTAGGCGGCGATCTGGACCATGTTGGCGATCAGCAAGATCGCGCCGATGGCCTGCACCAGCGCGACGGCGAACGCGGCGTTGCTCAAGCCGTCCAGGATCGCGAACAACCGGTCGATCAGCTCCTTTTGGTTGAGCACCGAAAGCACCCCGGGCTGGCCCTGCATCGCGGAGTCAAACTCCTTGTGCTGCTCGGGATTGTCCAGTTTGACGACGAACGACGCAGGGAAGGAATCCTTCCCGGCGACGTCTTTGTACTGCGGGAACTTCCGGATGGCGTCCTCGTAAGCGTCCTGACGGTTGAGGAACCGCACCGATTTAACGTCCTGTCGTGCCTCGATCTTTTCCCGCAGCGCCTTACACGGGTTGGCACCGCAGGCCGGGTCGTTGGCCGAGACGTCCTCGGTGAGGAAGACCTGCGTCTCCACGCGGTCGAGATAGATGGCGCGGGAGTGTTCGGCCAAGCGGACTACCAACAGTCCGCCGCCGAATAGGCCGATGGAGATCGCGGTCGTCAGGATCATCGCCGCCGTCATGGTGACGTTGCGACGAAGTCCGGTCAGGACCTCGTTGAGCAGGAAGCCGAAGCGCACTTAGCGGTCCATCCCGTAAACGCCGCGCTGTTCATCGCGAACGAGCCTGCCCAGGGACAGTTCGATGACCCGTTGCCGCATCGAGTCGACGATGTGGTGGTCGTGGGTGGCCATCACCACCGTCGTGCCGGTGCGGTTGATGCGCTCCAACAAGTCCATGATGTCCTTACTGGTATCCGGGTCGAGGTTGCCAGTGGGCTCGTCGGCCAGCAGAACCAGGGGCCGGTTGACGAACGCGCGGGCGATCGCCACCCGTTGCTGCTCGCCACCAGACAGCTCGCTGGGGAGCCGGTTGGCTTTGCCGGACAACCCGACGGTCTCGAGCACCTCGGGCACCACCCTGTTGATCGCGTCGGAGCGCTTGCCGATGACCTCCAACGCGAACGCGACGTTTTCGTACACCGTCTTTTGTTGCAGCAGCCGAAAGTCCTGGAACACGCAGCCGATCACCTGGCGCAGCTTCGGTACGTGCCGGCCGGGCAGCTTGTTGACGTGGAATTTCGAGACCCGCACCTCACCGCCGTTTGGCGTCTCTTCGCCGAGCAGCAGCCGCATGAAAGTCGACTTTCCCGAGCCTGACGGGCCGATCAGGAAGACGAACTCACCCTTGTCGATCTTGACGTTGACGTCGTCCAACGCCGGGCGCGCCGACGCCTTGTACTTCTTGCTGACGTGGTCCAGGGTGATCATCACGGCACGCCAGTGTAGCCGTGAATTTCGCTGGCGAGCGAAGTCAACTGGCCGGTGGCGGCGAAGTCGGCGCCGGACCGGGCCCCGGCTGCGGTAGCTGCGGCGCTGACGGCGAGGGGCTGGTGCTGGGCGGACAGAAGGGCGGCGGCAGCAGGCACGGCAGCGTGGGTACACCGAACGGCGGGGGCGGTGCGGTCGTGGTCGGGACCGGCAACGTGGTGGTCGGCGTCGGCGGCGCGGTAGTCGTCGGAGTCGGCGTGACCGTGACCGTGGGGGGCTGCTGCACCCGGCTGCGCGGCACCCAGGTGTAGTTCGGGTCCGGGACGAAACCCGGCGGCACCACCTGGGGTGCCGGC
The DNA here is from genome assembly GCA_031292665.1 of Mycobacterium sp. GTDB lineage: Bacteria > Actinomycetota > Actinomycetes > Mycobacteriales > Mycobacteriaceae > Mycobacterium. Next base: position 6,943 of record JARLGR010000021.1, read on the forward strand.
GGCTTGGCGGGCGGTTCCGGGCGGTAGGTGTCGTAGACCCACCACACCGCCAGGAACGCGACGATGAGCACGAAGGTTGACGTGCGGACCCGCCCGCCGAACAGGTGGCTCCAGCGTCTGCCCGTATCGTCGCTGCGTCTCTCGAGGACGTTCAAGGTGAACTTCACCGCTGCCGCACCGCACCCTCGGCTTCGCTGCGGGCTTTCTCCTCGGCGGCCTTGGCGGCCGGCACGGCGGGGTCTTCGACCAGCCCCACCGTCGCGTCGGCCGCGGTCACGATGCCGGCGCGGGCGAACGCCGCGAGGACGAGCACCCGCAATTGTCGGCCCGCCTCGAACTGCTTGCCCGGCAGCGTGCGGGCCACCAAGCGCAGGGTGACGGTGTCGACGGCGATGCTTTCCACCCCCATCACGGTGGGCGCGTCCAACAGCAACTCCCCCAGCACCTTGTCGTCGCGGGCGTGCTCACATTCCTGGTGCAAGACCTCGTTGACGAGGTTGAGATCGGCGCTGGTCGAGACCGGGATGTCCACAACCGCCCGCGCCCAGTCTTTGGAGAGGTTGGCGGCCTTGACGATCTGGCCGTTGGGAATGGTGAACACCTCGCCGTCGCTGGAGCGCAACTTGGTCACCCGCAGCGTGACGTCCTCGACCGTGCCGCGTGCCTCTGCGGCAACCCCCGTGACAGTCAACGCGACCAGATCACCGAACCCGTACTGCTTCTCGACGATGATGAAGAACCCGCCGAGCAGGTCCTGGACCACCCGCTGAGCACCGAAGCCCAGCGCGGCGCCCAGCACAGCGGCCGGCGCGACCAGAGAACCGACTGACAAATTCATGATGCCGGTGATCTGGACAATAACGACGACGCAGATGATCGCGATCGAGACCCAGGAGATCACCGACGCCACCGCCTGGCGGTGCTTGGTTGCCTCCGAGCGCACCAACGCGTCACTTTCGGCGAAGCCGACGTCCAGCCGTCGAGTCACCCGTTGTGCGACCCAGTTCACGAAGCGGGCCGCCAGCACCGCCGCGATCAGCACCATGACGATCCGCAGACCCCGGGTGATGATCCACTGACCGAATTCGCCGCGCCAGAAGTCGTGCCAGCCCAGCATCATCGTCGAAGCAAGAACAGTGTTAGTCGTCATCTTTTCGGTTGCGCCACCGGATGCCCGCTTCCAGGAATCCGTCGATGTCTCCGTCCAGAACGGCCGCCGGATTGCCCACCTCGTAGTCGGTTCGCAGATCCTTGACCATCTGGTACGGGTGCAGTACGTAGGAACGCATCTGGTTGCCCCAGGAACTGCCGCCCTCACCCTTCAGCGCGTCCAGTTCAGCGCGTTCCTCTAAACGCTTGCGCTCCAACAACTTTGCCTGAAGAACCCGCATCGCCGAAACCTTGTTCTGCAGTTGCGATTTCTCGTTCTGGCAAGTCACAACGATACCCGTTGGGATGTGCGTTAAGCGAACCGCCGAGTCGGTGGTGTTCACCGACTGGCCGCCGGGCCCGCTGGAACGGTAGACGTCAACGCGCACATCGCCTTCCGGGATGTCGATGTGATCGGTGGTCTCCACCACCGGAAGCACCTCGACTTCGGCGAACGACGTCTGGCGCCGGTTCTGGTTGTCGAAGGGGCTGATCCGGACCAGCCGATGGGTGCCCTGTTCGACGGACAGCGTGCCGTAGGCGAACGGCGTATGCACGGCGAAGGTCGCGCTTTTGATGCCGGCCTCTTCGGCATAGGAGGTGTCGAACACCTCCACCGGATACTTATGTTTTTCGGCCCACCGGATGTACATCCGCATCAGCATCTCGGCCCAGTCGGCGGCATCCACCCCACCGGCGCCGGAACGGATGGTGAGCAGCGCCTCGCGTTCGTCGTACTCGCCCGAAAGCAGCGTGCGCACCTCGGTGGCCTCGATCTCCGCACGCAGGGCCTTGAGCTCGGCGTCCGCCTCGGCGAGCGCTTCGACGCCGCTGGCCGCGCCGTCGCCTTCCTCGGCCGCCAGTTCGTAGAGCACCGGCAGGTCGTCGAGGCGCTGCCGCAGCTCCTGTATCCGGCGCAACTCCCCTTGCGTGTGGGATAGCTCACTCGTAACCCGCTGCGCACGGGCCTGGTCGTCCCACAGTTTGGGGTCGGACGCCTCGTGTTCGAGCTTCTCGATGCGGCTGTGCAGACCGTCCACATCGAGCACCCGCTCCACCGTGGTCAGGGTGGAGTCGAGGGCGGCGATGTCGGCTTGACGGTCGGGTTCCACAGCCGACCACGTTACCGCCGCCCCGGCGCGCGCCGAATGCTCAGGTCACGGTCCGGGCCGCAGCGTTTAGCATCAAGTGACCACCACGTGCAGTCCGGGCCGCGACCACTCAGCTGCCTCGCCGCGGCCCGGCACGAACAAAAAGGCTCGCCTATGCGCACATACCACGTCGCGATCGTCGGCTCCGGGCCGTCGGGGTTCTTCGCCGCGGCATCGTTGCTGAAGGCGGCCGATTCGTCGGACGACATCGATGTGGCCGTCGACATGCTGGAGATGCTGCCCACGCCATGGGGGCTGGTGCGCTCCGGCGTCGCCCCCGACCACCCCAAGATCAAGTCGATCAGCAGGCAGTTCGAGAAAACCGCCGAAGAACCCCGTTTCCGCTTCTTCGGCAACGTCGAGGTCGGGCAGCACGTCCAGCCCGGCGAACTCTCCGAGCGCTACCACGCCGTGATCTACGCCGTCGGGGCGCAGTCCGATCGCGCGCTGAACATCCCCGGTGAGAATTTGCCGGGAAGCATTTCCGCCGTGGACTTCGTGGGCTGGTACAACGCGCATCCGAGCTTCGAGAGCGCGACGCCGGACCTGTCGGGCACCCGGGCTGTCGTCGTCGGCAACGGCAACGTGGCACTCGACGTCGCGCGCATTCTGGTCACCGATCCGGACGTGCTGGGGCTCACCGACATCGCCGACCACGCCCTGCAGTCGCTGCGCCCATGCGGCGTCGACGAAGTGGTGATCATCGGTCGGCGCGGTCCGCTGCAGACCGCCTTCACCACGCTGGAGCTGCGCGAGCTGGGGGACCTCGAGAACGTCGACGTCATCGTCGATCCGGCGCAGCTGGACGGCATCACCGATGAGGACGCGGCCGAGGCGGGCAAGACCGCCAAGCAGAACATCAAGGTGCTGCGCGACTATGCGCAGCGCGCGCCGCGACCCGGTCATCGCCGAATCGTCTTCCGGTTCTTGACCTCCCCGATCGAGATCACCGGCGACGGCAAGGTGGAGCGCATGGTGCTGGGCCGCAACGAACTCGTCGTCGACGAGAGCGGGCGGGTGGCGGCCAAGGACACCGGCGAGCGCGAGGAGCTGCCGGCCCAGTTGGTGGTGCGGTCGGTCGGTTACCGCGGCGTGCAAACCGCGGGGCTGCCGTTCGACGACAGGACGGCGACGATTCCCAACGCCGGCGGGCGGGTCGAGGGCAGGCGCAACGAATACGTCGTCGGATGGATCAAGCGCGGGCCGACCGGTGTGATCGGTACCAATAAGAAGGACTCCCAGGACACGGTCGACACCCTGCTGAACGACCTGGCGGCCGGCGACGCACTCGCGGACTTCCCGGAAGACCACGCCGACAAGCTGGCCGGCTGGCTGGCCTCGCGCCAGCCGAAGCTGGTCACGTCCGCGCATTGGGAGATCATCGACCGCCACGAACGTACGGCCGGCGAGCCGCACGGGCGTCCGCGCGTCAAGCTGCCGAACCTGGCCGAGCTGCTGCGCATCAGCCACGGCTGAGCGAGCAGCGCTCAGAGGAGCGGCGCCGACCAGCGCACCACCGTTCCGTCTGCGGCAGGCGCGCTCTCGATCGTGAACTCACCGCCGGCCCGCGCGGCGCGCTGACGCAGATCCATCAACCCGCCGCGGGCGACCTCCTCGCGGATGCCGCGACCGTTGTCGCTCACTTCGATCCGCAAATCGTCGTCGACCGCGATCCGGACCGTGACGGTGCTGGCCCCAGCGTGCCGCACGGCGTTGCTGAGCGCCTCCCGGACCACCGCCTCGGCGTGATCGGCCAGCGTGCCGTCGACCACCGACAGCGGACCGACGAATTGAACCGTCGTACGCAACCGCGTGCCCGCCAGTTCGGCGATCGCCTCGTCGATGCGCTGCCGAAGCCGGGAGGTTCCCGGGGGTGCGGCGTTCAGGTCGAAGATCGTCGTCTGGATGTCCTGTATCACTCCCTGCAGGTCGTCGACGGCTTCGGACAGTCGCCGCCGCGCTTCCGGATCGCGCACCCGGGGGACGGTGCCCTGCAGTCCCAAGCCGACCGCGAACAGCCGCTGGATCACGTGGTCGTGGAGTTCACGGGCAATACGGTCGCGCTCGGTGACGACGTCGAGTTCGCGCGTCCGGCGCTGAGAGGTGGCCAACTGCCAGGCCAGCGCCGCCTGGTCGGCGAACGCGGCCATCATCTCCACGTGTTCGTCGGTGAACGAGCCCGTACCGTCTCGATGCAGCACCACCACGACTCCGGCGACCGTACCGGTGGCCCGTAGCGGTAGAGCCAGCGCCGATCCCACCTCGACGCCGCCCAGGTCGATCCCGTCCACCCGCTGCGGAGCGCTCTTGGCGAATACCTCGGCGAGCGATGTGCCCGCGACGGGAATGGTTCGTCCGACGGCGGCGTCCGCGGCGCCGCCAACCGTCTCGATCACCAACAGCTCCGTTACGTCGGCCCTCGGCGCACTCTCGTCCAGCGGAATGGCCACCAGGGCGCCGTCCGCCCCGGTCAGGTTGACCAGCTCTTGGGCGACGAGCCGGAAGACCTTTGCCGGTTCAATGCCCGACAGCAATTCGGTGGCGATGTCGCGGGTGGCCTCTATCCAGGACTGGCGCGCCTTGGCCTGCTCGTAGAGGCGGGCATTGGCGATGGCGATTCCGGCGGCAGCAGCCAGCGCCTGCACCAACACCTCGTCGTCGACGCTGAACGGCTTTAAGTTGGTCTTGTCGGCCAGGTAGAGGGTGCCCAACGATTCGTCGCCGACCCGAACCGGAACTCCGAGGAAGGTCCGCATCGGCGGGTGGTGCGGCGGAAAGCCAGTTGAAGCCGCATGCTCGGAGACGTCCTCCAGGCGTAAGGGCTTCGGGTCATGGATCAGAAGGCCGATGATTCCCCGGCCCTGGGGAGGCTGCCCGATGCGCCGGACGGTGTCGTCGTCGATGCCCTCGTGGACGAACTGCAACACGCGATGGTCTCGACTATGCACCTCCAGCGCGCCGTAGCGCGCATCGACCAGGTTGGTTGCGGAGTGCACGATCGAGCGCAAGGTGGCGTCGAGCTCCAGTCCGGAGGTGACGACCAGCATCGCCTCCACCAGCCCGTCGAGACGGTCACCCCCCTCGACCATCAGCTCAACGTGGTCCTGCACCTCGGCCAGCAACTCGCACAGGCGCAGTTGAGACAAAGTCTGCCGCAGCGGGCGCACAGCCGTGTCGGTCTCGTCCCCCGTCGGCTCCGGCGCAGTCATGGTCACTCGATCCGCGGCTTACTGTGCGCCGCAGATCTCACGAATGCGTGGGAATCAATCATCACGGTCTCCTGCGCGGGTCATTAAAGACAGCCAGTGCGTACCTTATGGACGAAAACGACGGCGACCCAGGGGCATTGGTCTACACCTGGATGCCATTGGTCCCTCTGCATGGGACCCAAGTCCTCTTGCCGCCCCGCGGGACACGGCTCAACGCCGCGGGTCATGCGCCTTCTAGGCGGCCGGCGGTTCGCCGGGCGCCACCGTCCAGTTGTCCGGATTCTTCGCCGAATACAGCACCGGCAGCAGTTGCCCCATGGTCGGCCACTGGTCGACGTTGACGGCCAGGCGTGCGTACACCTCGTGCTCGCTCACCGTGGGTCCGTTGATGACGCCGGCGATGGTGACGAACTGCTCACCGGTCGCGTCCGGCCGCGGGCTGACCCCGGTCACCAGCAGCGTTCCGCTCAGTGACTCGCCGCGGGGACCGCGAGGGAGGAATCGCTGAGCGAGGGCCACGGCCAAGACCGCTAGGAGGATGATGAGCACGCCGAATTGCCACATCCGGCCATGGTAGGACTGCTCACATGAGTCAGGACGATCTGACGCTCGCAATGGCGCTGGCGGACCGCGCAGACGCCATCACCTCCGCCCGGTTCGGCGCGCTCGACCTGCGCGTCGACACCAAACCGGACCTGACGCCGGTGACCGACGCCGATCGCGCGGTCGAAACCGGCGTCCGGGGGGCGCTGTCCCGGGAGCGGCCCGCCGACGGCGTCGTCGGTGAGGAGTTCGGCGGAACCGCTGCGTTCTCCGGACGGCAGTGGGTCGTCGACCCGATCGACGGCACCAAGAACTTCGTGCGCGGAGTCCCGGTGTGGGCCAGCCTGATTGCGCTGCTCGAAGCCGGCGTTCCGTCGGTCGGCGTGGTGAGCGCCCCGGCGCTGCAGCGTCGCTGGTGGGCGGCGCAGGGGCGGGGCGCGTTCGTCGCGGTGGACGGCGGACCGCCGCGCCGGTTGTCGGTGTCCTCGGTCTCCGAACTGAGTTCGGCCAGCCTGTCGTTTTCCAGCCTCTCCGGATGGGCGCAGCGCGGGTTGCGGGAACGCTTCATCGAGCTGACCGACGCCGTGTGGCGGGTGCGCGCCTTCGGCGACTTCCTCTCCTATTGCCTCGTCGCCGAAGGGGCGGTCGACATCGCCGCCGAACCGGAGGTGTCGGTGTGGGACCTTGCCCCGCTCGACATCCTCGTTCGCGAAGCGGGCGGGACGCTGACGGGTTTGGACGGCGAGGCGGGACCGCACCGCGGCAGCGCCGTGGCGACCAACGGACTGCTGCAACGCCGGGTGCTCGACAGCCTCGGCGCAGGCGCGCTGTGACCGAGCTAACACCACGCCTTCGTATCTTACTTGGGAGTAAGATAGACTCATTCGCATCGCCCCAACGATCGAGGCTGCAGAAAATGACCGAAACTCTTCCCGGTTCCAAGAAGAAATCGAAATCCCTCCGCCCCCGCGTCAAGCGGCGTGGCAGCCAGAACGGTGTGGGGCTGCAGCCGCACAAAAGGACGGGCATCGACATCGCCATAGCGGTGCTCACCCCGCTGGTCGGACAGGAGTTCCTGGACAAATACCACCTGCGTGACCCGCTGAACCGGGGTCTGCGCTACGGCACGAAGACGGTCTTCTCCACCACCGCCGCCACGACCCGTCAGTTCAAGCGGGTGCAGAGCCTGCGCGGTGGACCGACCCGGCTGAAGTCGAGCGGCAAGGATTTCTTCGACCTGACGCCCGACGACGACCAGAAGATGATCGTCGAGACCATCGACGAATTCGCCGCGGAGATATTGCGGCCGGCGGCTCCCGACGCCGACGAGGCGGCGACCTGTCCCCGCGGCCTGATCGCGAAGGCCGCCGAACTGGGCATCACCGCGGTCAACATTCCTGAGGACTTCGACGGCATCGCCGAACACCGCTCCAGCGTGACCAACGTGCTCGTCGCCGAGGCGCTGGCCTACGGCGACATGGGTCTGGCGCTGCCGATCCTGGCTCCCGGCGGCGTGGCGTCCGCGTTGACCCATTGGGGCGGCGCCGACCAGCAGGCCACCTACCTCCCCGAGTTCGCAGGCGAGAACGTCCCGCAGGCCTGCGTCGCCATCGCCGAACCGCAACCGCTGTTCGACCCCACCCGACTGAAGACGACCGCCATGCGCACCCCGAGCGGATACCGGCTGGACGGCGTCAAGTCGCTGGTGCCCGCCGCCGCGGACGCCGAGCTGTTCATCGTCGGCGCGCAGCTGAACGGCAAGCCGGCGCTGTTCATCGTCGAGTCGTCGACCAAAGGCCTTACGGTCAAGGCGGATCCGAGCATGGGGATTCGGGCCGCGGCCCTGGGTCACGTCGAGCTGCGCGGGGTCTCGGTGCCGCTGGGCGCCCGGCTGGGCGAACCGGATGCGGCCGACGCCCAATACGACGAGGCCTATTCGGAGGCGGTCGCGCTGTCCCGGCTGGGCTGGGCGGCGCTGGCGGTCGGCACATCCCACGCGGTGCTCGACTACGTCGTGCCGTACGTGAAGGAACGCGAGGCCTTCGGCGAGCCGATCGCCCATCGCCAAGCGGTGGCCTTCATGTGCGCCAACATCGCCATCGAATTGGACGGGCTGCGGCTGATCACCTGGCGCGGCGCGGCACGCGCCGAGCAGGGACTGCCGTTTATCCGCGAGGCGGCGCTGGCCAAGCGGCTTGGCGCCGACAAGGGCATGCAGATCGGCCTGGACGGCGTGCAGCTGCTCGGCGGCCACGGCTTCACCAAGGAGCACCCGGTCGAGCGGTGGTACCGCGACCTGCGGGCCATCGGTGTCGCCGAGGGCGTCGTCGTTATTTGATACGAGCTGAAAGTTCAATCATGGCAATTAATTTGGAGCTACCCCGCAAGCTGCAAGCGGTGATGGTCAAGACCCATCAGGGCGCCGCGGAGTTGATGAGGCCGATCGCGCGAAAGTACGACCTGAACGAACACGCCTATCCCGTCGAGCTCGACACGTTGCTCAACCTGTTCGAAGGCGCCTCGGAGTCAGTCGAATTCGCCGGAGCCGACGCGCTGCGCGGCGAGGACGACGGCAGCGGCAAGAACCGCAACGGCGCCAACATGGCCGCGCTGCTGCAGACATTGGAGGCCTGCTGGGGCGACGTCGCGATGATGCTGTCCGTGCCCTACCAGGGGCTGGGCAACGCCGCTATCTCCGCGGTCGCCACCGACGAACAACTCAAACGCCTGGGCAAGGTGTGGGCGGCGATGGCCATCACCGAGCCGGGTTTCGGCTCGGACTCCGCCGCGGTGTCCACCACCGCCAAACTCGACGGCGACGAGTACGTGATCAACGGCGAGAAGATCTATGTCACCGCCGGTTCGCGCGCCACCCACATCGTGGTGTGGGCCACGCTGGACAAGTCGCAGGGCCGCGCCGCGATCAAGTCGTTCATCGTTCCGCGCGAGCACCCGGGCGTCACGGTCGAGCGGCTCGAGCGCAAGCTCGGCATCAAGGGTTCCGATACGGCCGCAATCCGGTTCGACAATGTGCGCATCCCGAAGGAGAACCTGCTCGGCAGATCGGAAATCGAAGTCGGCAAGGGCTTCGCCGGGGTGATGGAAACCTTCGACAACACCCGGCCGATCGTCGCCGCCATGGCCGTCGGGCTCGGCCGCGCCGCGCTCGAGGAGATCCGCAGGATCCTCACCGAGGCCGGCGTCGAGATCTCCTACGACAAGCCGTCGCACGCCCAGAGCGCCGCGGCGGCCGAGTTCCTGCGGATGGAGGCCGACTGGGAGGCCGCCTACCTGCTGTCGCTGCGCGCGGCCTGGCAGGCCGACAACAAGATCCCCAACTCCAAAGAGGCGTCGATGAGCAAGGCCAAGGCCGGCCGGATGGCCAGCGACGTCACCCTCAAGACCGTCGAATTAGCAGGGACCGCAGGCTATTCCGAGCAGTCACTGCTGGAGAAGTGGGCCCGCGACTCCAAGATCCTCGACATCTTCGAGGGCACCCAGCAGATCCAGCAACTGGTCGTCGCGCGTCGGCTGCTGGGTCTGTCCTCGGCTGAACTCAAGTAGCGGGCCACGGGTTCCGGTCGGGAGCGTTGGCGCGGCTAAGCGGGATCGGGTTCTTGCCACGGGACGGTGGCCGACACCCAGTGAGTGATGCGCTCTTCCTGGTCATTGCGGTGCAGGTGCCGCGGCGGCTGAGCGAAGGTCGCGTAGGGGCGGCAGCGCACCACCACCCGATCCTCCTCGACGGCCATCGCCTCGACGAACGGGCGGGCTTCCTCACCCAGCGGTTGACCGGACATCCGACCGGCGACGGCCATCATCACGTCGACGACGATGTCGCGGTCACGCTCCACGGTGGCTTCGGCATACACCTGCAGATACGCGAAGGGCCAACGCTCATCGAGCACACACAAACTCACCTTGCCGTCGCGCGCGACAGCACGAGCCTTCCCCCGTCCGGCCATGGTCGATACCAGCAATTCGTCGTCGTCGGTCGGGACGTAGTACACGATCGACATGGCGGGCCCGTCGTGCAAGCGGCGGTAGCCGTACACGCAGGTGCGATGGGTGCGCACGAAGGTGCGCCGCTCCGACGGAAGCATGTCGCGGTCGGTGGGAACCGTGAACGGTTCGGTTGCAAGCGGTAACAGCATGAGCCGCCCTCCATCGCCTGAGGTCGAGTGCTCGATCAGAAAATATCGGTTACACCGTAACCGTTATCTGGGCGGCGGGCAAGGGCCGCGAGTAATGGTCACGATGTTCCCGATATTGCCGGGGTGATCAGTGGTCGCCATACTGGCCTGCGTGACTACCGGGCGTCGCGGCGTGGCGGAGGAGCGAGAGGTGATTCGGCGCCCTGCCGGGCGGCCGCGGCTTCCTCTGGATCGGATCGTCACGACAGCGTTGCAGATCGTCGATGACGAAGGCGCCGCGGCGCTGTCGATGCGCGCGCTTGCCCAGCGGCTGGACTCCGGGACGGCGACGCTGTATCGGCACTTCGCGAGCCGGGCTGAGGTGATCGCTCAGGTCGTCGACCGGGTATTCGGTGCGGTCGAGTTCGACGATGCCGAGCTCGGCGCGATGACCTGGCAGCAGGCATGTAAAGCAGCCGCCTGCACGATGTTTGATGCGTTGCGCCGTCACCGGAACGTCGCGCCGCTGCTGGCTGAAGATGTGCCGATCGGACCGCACGCGATGGCCGTCCGCGAACGGATGATCGCAGTCTTGCTCGACAACGGATTCCCGCCCCCGCTCGCCGCGCGGTCCTATGCGACGCTGGCTCGCTACGTACTGGGTTTTGCGATTCAACTCAGCACCGCCGGGGATCTCGACGACGCCAGGCTCTCAGGGGTCTTCCACGCCTTGGACTCGCAGCTCTTCCCCGCCACCGTCGCCGTCGCGGGCAGTCTCCCGGTGCCCTTGGACGAAGAATTCGCGTTCGGACTCGATCTGATCGTCGAGGGATTGACTCAGCTACTCCGCCGCGAACTCAATGAGAAGCACTGAGCGATCAACCCGTGACGGCATTCAACTGCTCGCGGGCGTCCTCGTCCAGCACGATGGAGGCGACGTCCATGTTCTCCTCCAGGTGGAGCACCGACGAGGTGCCCGGGATCAGCAGGACGTTGGGCGCCACGCTCAGCGTCCACGCCAGTGCGATCTGTGCCGGCGTGCGACCGAGTCGCTGAGCGGTCTCCAGGACCACGTCGTTTCCGAGCACTTGATCCGGCGGCGCGAACGGCGATCTCAGGCTGAAGAACGGTACAAACGCGATGCCCCGCTTCGTGCACTCTTCGAGCACGGGCGTCGATGACCGGTTGACGAGGCTGAAAACATTTTGCACACAAACGATCTCGGTGCGATCCAAGGCATGCAGTAAGTGCTCGGGGCTGATGTTGCTGAGCCCGATGCCGCCGATCAGTCCCTCGTCACGCGCAGCGATCATGACCGACAGCAACTCCTCGAAGTGTTCGTCGTGGCGGTCGTTGTCCATGAGTCTCAAATTCACCGCCGCCAGCTGATCGACACCCAGCGATCGCAGGTTGGCCTCGATATCCGAGCGGAAGTCGGCGGGGTCGAGAAGGGGCACCCACCCGCCGGCATCGTCGCGGCGGGCACCGACCTTGCTGACCAACGCCAGATTCTCTGAATACGGGTACAGGGCCTCGCGGATCAACTCGTTGGAGACGTTGGGACCGTAGAACTGGGCGGTGTCGATGTGATTGACACCAAGCTCAACGGCGCGTCGAAGCACCGCGAGCGCCTCGTCACGGTCCCGCGGCGGCCCGAACGCTCCGCGGCCGGGAAGCTGGATGGCGCCGAAGCCGATGCGGGCGACCGAAAAGCGACCGAGCGGAAACGAAGCCATACGGTGAGGTTAGCTTCCAGGCGTGGTGCGCAGCGCCGGCGATGACGGCACCCGGCCGCCACCGGCAAGGTCGACGTCAAAGATGTCGTCGGCGTGCTCGACCAGCTGCGTGGGGGCGCATTCACCGGCCGGGCCGTGGAGCGGGTCGCCGGCGGGTTCTGAGCCGGCAGTACGCTGAACGAGCGCTTCGGGGCGCTTTTCGGGCGGCACTGACGACGGAGGTGGCATGCGCGCGGCACGGGTGACTCGGCTCGAGGGTCCGGACGCGGTCGAGTTGGCCGACGTCGACGAGCCCGCGGGCGACGGCGTGGTCGTCGAGGTGCACGCGGCCGGCGTGGCGTTCCCGGACGCTCTGCTCACCCGCGGCCTGTATCAGTACCGTCCGGATCCGCCGTTCGTGCTCGGAGCGGAGATCGCGGGCGTGGTCCGGTCGGCGCCGGAGGGCACCCACGTGCGTCCGGGCGACCGCGTCCTGGGCCTGACCATGCTCACCGGCGGCATGGCCGAGGTCGCGGTGCTCTCCCCCGACCGCGTGTTCTCGCTGCCCGACAACGTGAGCTTCGAGGCGGGCGCCGGCCTGCTCTTCAACGACCTGACCATGTACTTCGCGCTGTCGGTGCGTGGCCGGCTGCAGGACGGCGAGACGGTGCTGGTGCACGGGGCGGCCGGCGGGATCGGCACGTCGACGCTGCGCCTGGCATCGGTGCTCGGGGCCTCTCGTGTCATTGCGGTGGTCGGCGCGTCGGAGAAGGCCGACATCGCCACGGCGGCCGGCGCCACGGACGTGGTGCTGGCCGACGGGTTCAAGGACGCGGTGAAGGAGTTGACCAACGGCCGCGGCGTCGACATCGTCGTCGACCCGGTCGGCGGTGACCGGTTCACCGATTCGCTGCGCTCACTTGCCCCGGGAGGACGGCTGCTGGTCATCGGGTTCACCGGCGGCGAGATTCCCACCGTGAAGGTGAACAGGTTGCTGCTCAACAACATTGACGTGGTCGGTGTCGGCTGGGGCGCGTGGACAGCGACGCACCCGGGCGCGCTGGCCGAGCAGTGGGCCGGACTGGAGCGGTTGCTCAGCTCCGGTCAGCTTCCCCCGCCCGAGCCGATGGTCTTTCCGCTGGAGGAGGCCGCCAGCGCGGTCGCATCCCTCGAGAACCGCACCGCAAGAGGGAAAGTCGTGCTGCGCATACGCGACTGATGGATGCCGCCGGTTCGCTATCGCCCCCGGCCCCTGCTGTCACACACGCCTCAACTCCGAAGGACTCGACCTTTTGCCCGCCTTCCAGCGACAACCGGGCGTGCCGAGATTGCGTCTGCCGAACGTGTCGCTAGGAGGCGGGAACCTAGTGTGCCCTTCCCGGGGAGACACGTGTGATTGTTGTGACAGAACTACGAAACTGATTCCGCGAGGTGGCGACTGTAAGACGCTCTTGTGCACCACTAGAAGCAAAAGTAATGTCACTTTCAGTTCCGCCCAGGCCACGACCCGCACAGAGCTCGGGAGTCACCCATGGAATCCTTCATTCACCTGCGAAAAGGCAGGACACCGCGCCGCCTGCACGCGGACCTCGACGGCCTCAAAGACGACGAACTGGGGCGGGGCGGATTCACGGGCCGGACCGCCAATATGTACCGCCGCCACGACCCCACCGCCTACCGGGCGGTCGGCCCGCTGCGGCCGATCGACGTGCTGTCCAGCGAGCTGAAGCCCAGCGACGCCACCGACGCCTATGGCGGGCCGCTGCTGCTGTTCAGCAACGACGACTGCCGCATCTCGCTGAGCCGCCGGACCGAGCCGATGCCATTTTTCACCCGCCACGTCGACGGGGACCTGCTGTGCTTCGTGCACCGGGGCAGCGGTCTGGCCGAAACCGAGTTCGGGCCGCTGCGCTACCGCGAGGGCGACTGGCTCTACATCCCGAAGGCGTGCACCTGGCGCCAGGTGCCGGATAGCGAGACGACCCTGTTGATGGTCGAGACCACCGACGAACTTCGCGTCCCGCCCGCCGGAGCGTTGGGCCGGCATTTCCCGTTCGACCCGTCGCAGGCCACCATTCCCGAACCCCAGCCAAGCGACGACGATGGGCGCGAGGAATACGAGGTTCGGCTCATCCACGAGGGCGGCCCCACAACGCTGTTCTACCAACACCATCCGCTCGACGTCGAGGGCTGGCGCGGCGACAACTTCCCCTTCGCCTACAACATCGCCGACTACAACGTGATCACCTCCGACAGCGTCCACCTGCCGCCGACGGTGCATCTGTTCATGCAGGCCACCGGTGTCTACGTGATGAACTTCCTGCCCCGGCCGGCCGAAACCGTTTCCGGCACCGAGCGCACACCCTGGTATCACCGCAACGTCGACCTGGACGAGATCGCCTTCTTCCACGGCGGCTCGCTGTACGGCATCCCGATGCCGCCGGGCCTGATCTCGCACGCGCCGCAAGGGGTGCACCACGGCGCCCCGGAGAAGGCGCGCGAACGGGCACGCCGCAAGTTCGACGACTACTCCCGGGTCGACTGGCAGGTGATCGCCGTCGACACCCGCCGAAGGCTGACACCGTCGGCCGAGGTGCTGGCCCACGACCTCGGGCAGCACTGACCATGGCCGCCCGCCGCGAGTACGAACGCATCCCCTATCTCGTTGCCTTCCAGAATAATTCCGGTGTCCGCGACGTCTACGGCGGCCTAGCCGAAATCACCGTCTTGGAGAGCTACCTGCTCAAGCCGAAGGACAAGCCGTCGGACACCGTGCTGGTGGTCATGCACCCGATCGGCGGCGGCGCGTACCTGCCGATGATCAACGCCCTGGCCCGCGCCGGCCACCACGTCATCTACTGCAACAGCAGGTTCCGCGGGACGGATTCGGCGCTGCTGATGGAGAAGGTGATCGAGGACCTCGGCGAGTGCATCAAGGACGCCAAGAAACGACTGGGCTACACCAAGGTGGTGCTGGCCGGATGGAGCGGCGGGGGCTCGCTGTCGGTGTTCTACCAGCAACAGGCGCAGCACCCGACCATCACGTCGAGCCCGTGCGGCGACGGCCCCGACCTGACCGCGCTGGACCTCATCCCCGCGGACGGCATCATGCTCCTGGCCGCGCACATCAGCCGCCACGGCACGCTGACCGAATGGCTGGACGCGTCGATCCTCGACGAGTCCGACCCCACCAAACGGGATCCCGAGCTGGACCTGTACAACCCCGACAACCCCAACCAGCCGCCCTACACCGAGCAGTTCCTGGCCACCTACCGGCAGGCCCAGATCGACCGCAACCGCCGGATCACCTCCTGGGTCAAGGACAAACTCGCCGTGTTGAAGGCCTCGGGCGGTCCGGACTCAGACGTTGCGGAGTTCTGCTTCGTCGTACACGGCACCATGGCCGACCCCCGGTGGCTGGATCCGACCGTCGATCCGAACGAACGCACCCCGGGATCCTGCTATCTGGGCGATCCGCAAGTGGTGAACATGAGCCCGGTCGGATTGGCGCGATACTGCACGCTGCGCAGCTGGCTCTCGCAGTGGAGCTACGACGACGCCCGCGGCGACGGCGTGGCCTGCGGGCGCGACGTCGCGGTCCCGGCGCTGGTGATCGGTAATCTGGCCGACGACGCCTGCACGCCCAGCCACACGAGACGGCTCTTCGGGGCGATCGGGCACCCGGACAAGGAGATGCACGAAATTCCAGGCGCCACACACTATTACGCGGGGCCCGACCAGCGCGACAAGCTACGGCAGGCCGTCGACCTCGCCACCGACTGGCTGGTCCGGCACGACTTCGCGGCGCCCTGATACCCGCCAGCGACGATGCAGAGCGAAGCGATGAGGAGGAGCGGCGCATGGCAGTTGCCACCGGACCGTTGGACGGGATCCGGGTGCTCGAGCTGGGCACCCTGATCGCCGGGCCCTTCGCCGGCCGGCTGCTCGCCGACATGGGCGCCGACGTCATCAAGGTGGAACCCCCCGGCGCGCCGGACCCGTTGCGGACCTGGGGCCAAGCCGAACTCGACGGGCACCATGTCTTCTGGACGGTGCACGCACGCAACAAGAGGGCCGTCACGCTAGACCTGCGCCGCCCACGTGGCCGTGAACTCTTCCTCGACCTCGTCGAGAAATCCGACATCGTGGTCGAGAACTTCCGCCCGGGCACCCTGGAGAAATGGGACCTGGGCTACGACGTCCTCAGCGAACGCAACCCGGGCATCATCCTGGTGCGGGTATCCGGTTACGGTCAGACCGGGCCCGAGGCGCACAAGGCGGGGTACGCGTCGGTGGCGGAGGCCGCCAGCGGACTGCGGCACCTCAACGGCTTCCCCGGCGCTCCGCCGCCCCGGCTCGCGCTCTCCCTCGGCGACAGCCTGGCCGGCATGTTCGGCGCCCAGGGCGCGCTGGCCGCGCTGTACCGCCGCGGCGTCACCGGGCGCGGGCAGGTGGTCGACGTCGCGCTGACCGAATCCTGTTTGGCCATTCAGGAATCCACCATCCCCGACTACGACGTCGGCGGCGTCGTGCGTGGGCCGTCGGGCACCCGGCTGGAGGGCATCGCGCCGTCGAACATCTATCGCAGCGCCGACGGCTCCTGGGTGGTGATCGCCGCCAACCAGGACACCGTGTTCTCCCGGCTGTGCAAGGCGATGGGCCGCCCGGAACTGGCCACCGACGACCGGTTCGCCACGCACGTCGCCCGCGGCCGTAACCAGGACGAACTCGACAAGATCATCGGCGCGTGGGCCGCGCAGCGCCAACCCGGCGACATCATCGAAACCCTCAGCGCCGCAGGGGTGATCGCGGGGCCGATCAACACGGTCGCCGAGGTGGTCGAGGATCCACAGCTGCGGGCCCGCGGCATGCTGGTCGAGCACTACGACGAGCGGCTCGAGCGGACCGTGCTCGGGCCGGGAATCGTTCCGGTGCTGTCGGAATCGCCGGGGAGTGTCCGCACCGCCGGCCCCGCCCGGCCGGGGCAACACAACGACGAGGTCTACATCGGGCTGCTCGGCAAGACCGCCGAGGAGCTCCAGGAGTTGCGCGCCGAGGAGGTGCTATGACGCCCCACGTCGACATTCGCGAAGTGGCGCTGCGTGACGGCCTGCAGATCGAGAAGCCAATCCCGTTGTCGGCCAAGCTGGAACTGTTGGCCGCGGTGGCCGCCACCGGGGTCCGCGAAGTGGAGGCCACGGCCTTCGTCTCCCCCACCAAGGTGCCGTCGATGGCCGACGCCGCCGAACTCGCCGCCGAGTTGCACAATTACCCCGACATCGAGTTCTCCGCCCTGGTCGCCAGTCCGAACGGCGCCAAGCGGGCCGTCGCAGCCGGGCTGCGCTCGATTGAGTACGTGGTGGCCGCCAGCAACGCGTTCAGCATGGCCAACGCCGGGCGGCCCAGCGCCGTGGCCACCGAACAGATCGGCGACATCATCGCCATTGCGCACGACGCGGACATCACCGTGGAGGTCATCGTGGCCACCGCGTGGGACTGTCCGTTCGACGGGCCCACCCCACCGCAGCGGGTGCTCGACATCGCCGCGGCGGCACGTGACCGGGGCGTCGACCGCTTCTCCATCGCCGACACCATCGGCACCGTCACCCCGGGACGGGTGACATCGCTGGTCGCGCAACTGCGCCCAGTGATCGGCGACCTGCCCTTGGGCGGGCACTTCCACAACACCCGCGGCGCCGGACTGGCCAGCGCCTACGCCGCGGTCAGCGCCGGGGTCACCCGCCTGGACGCCTCGGTCGGCGGGCTCGGGGGCTGCCCCTTCGCGCCGGGCGCGACCGGCAACATCGCCACCGAGGACCTGGTGTACCTGCTGCGCGACAGCGGCGTCGACGTCGATGTCGACCTGGCAACCGCCATCGACGCGGCTCAGGTCGCGAAATCCGTTGTCGGGCATGACCTGCCGGGTGCGCTGTTGCGCGCCGGCGACCGGATCCGTGGCTGATGCCGGCCGACAGCCTGACCGCCAAGGGCCGCCAGACCAGGGCGGCCATCGAGCAGGCGGCACGGAAGCTGTTCGCCGAACGAGGCTTTCACGGAACCACGCTGGCCGACATCACGACGGCCGCCGGTAAGTCGCCGGCGGCGTTCTACCGCTACTTCGCCGACAAAGAGGACCTGCTGGCCGCGCTCGCGGAGTCCTTCCTCCACGACGTCGTGGAGCCGTCCGGGCTCAGCCTGCAGCTGCCGAACTCGCCGGATGACGACGCATTCTTCACCTCCGTGGTCAGCGGATACTGGAACATGTTCAAGCAGAACATCGGCATCATGATCGCCGTCGCGCAGCTCGCCGCCACCCAGCAACGCTTCGCGGCCGTGCAGAACGAATTTCGCCGGTTCGGCATGGACATCGTGGCCGCGTCGGTGCGCCGCGCCCAGGAGCAGGGCTACGGAACCGAGCTCGACGCCCGACACGTCGCGGCGGCCATCGCGCTGCTGTTCGAGAATTTCACCACCGTCTTCGTCGGGACCTCAGGTCTCGGTGTGGAGATCGGGGACGATGAAGCCGTTGCGACGTTGTCGACGATCTGGAAGAAGACCCTGTACGGCGACCTAACGAAATCTTAGGGAGATAAACGTGGATTTCACACTACCAGAGCACCTTCCGGGCCTGCTCGCCGAGATGGACGCGTTCATCGAGGCCGAAATCAAGCCACTGGAACGCGAACACATGCAGTATTTCGACAAGCGTCGCGAGCACGCCCGCACCGACTGGGACAACGACGGCATCCCGACGCGCGAATGGGAGGAGCTGCTCGCCGAGATGCGCCGGCGAGCCGACACGGCGGGCTGGCTGCGCTACGGATTGCCGTCATCCCTGGGCGGCCGCGACGGCACCAACGTCGACATGGCCGTCATCCGGGAGCATTTGGCGCACAAGGGTCTTGGCCTGCACAACGACCTGCAGAACGAGTCGTCGATCGTCGGCAACTTCCCGCAGGTGATCATGACGGAGCGGTTCGGCACCGACCAACAACGGCGGGATTGGTCGGAGGCGCTGATCACCGGGGAACGGTCCATGGCGTTCGGCCTGACCGAACCACTGCACGGCTCCGACGCGACCTGGCTGGAAACGCGTGCCGAACCCGACGGTGACGGCTGGGTGATCAACGGCTCCAAGCGGTTCAACACCGGCGTGCACCAAGCGACCCATGACCTGATCTTCGCCCGCACCTCCGGTGAGCCGGGGCAGGCCCGGGGCATCACCGCGTTTCTGGTCTCGACCGATGCGCCCGGCTTCGCCATCCCGTACTACTGGTGGTCGTTCAACATGCCCACCGACCACGCCGAAGTCCAGTTGACCGATGTGCGGGTGCCCGCCGACGCGGTACTCGGCGAGGTGGACCGAGGCCTGGAGGTCGCGCAGACGTTCCTGCACGAGAACCGGATTCGGCAGGCGGCCAGCAGCCTGGGCGCCGCGCAATACTGTATTGACCGGGCCGCCGAGTACGCCGGCCGGCGAGTGGTGTTCGGCAAGCCGCTGTCGGTCAACCAGGCCGTGCAATGGCCGCTGGCCGAGCTGCAGACCGAGGCCCAGATGGTACGGCTGCTGGTGCATTACGCTTCCTGGCATCTGGACCGCAACCACCACATGGAGGTCTCGGACAAGGTGTCGATGGCGAACTACCGGGCCAACCGGCTGGTCTGCGACGCCGCGGACCGCGCGATGCAGGTCTTCGGCGGCGTCGGTTACAGCCGGCACGAGCCCTTCGAGCACATCTACCGGCACCACCGCCGCTACCGGATCACCGAAGGCGCCGAGGAGATCCAGATCCGCCGAGTGGCGCAGCGGCTCTTCAAATTCGGCAAGCAGTGACGGTGCAGACAGACTCGGCGCAGTCGCAGGCAGAACTGGCCCCGAAACTGTCCGCAGTGCTCGGGTCCGCCCTGGGCGCCGACCGCGTGGGCGTCGACAACCTCCGCGTACTCACCGGTGGCGCCAGCAGGACCACATGGGCGTTCGACGCCGTCACGGGCGAGCAACGCCGATCGCTGATCCTGCGCATCGGCCCACCCGACGACGTGCACGCCGGAATGGAACTCGAGGCGCGCTCCCAGGGCGCCGCCGCCGCGGCCGGGGCGCCGGTCCCCCACGTCCTGGTCGCCACCGATTCACCTGGCGCACTGGGCAATCCGTTCCTCATCTGCGACGAGATCAAGGGCGAGACGATCGTCCGGCGCATCCAGCGTCAGCTCGACGCCGCCGGCGGGCAACGGGCCCGCGCGAGCCTGCTGCGGCAGTGCGCGGGGGCACTGGCGGCCATCCACCGGGCTGACGCGGGCGACCCCGCCCTGACGAACGAGGACCCACTCGCGCAGTGGCGCGAGCGGCTCGACGCCATGAATGACACCACCGCAACCTTCGAATGGGCGTTTCGCTGGCTGGCAGCCCATCGGCCGCATCCGGCAGCGACCGTTCTGGTGCACGGCGACTTCCGGATGGGCAACCTCATCGTCGACGGATCCGACCTCGCCGCCGTCCTCGACTGGGAGCTGGTGCACGTCGGCGACCCTCACGAGGACCTCGCCTGGTTCTGCATCCGGGCCTGGCGGTTCGGCGCCCCGTCAAGCCTGGGCGCGGGCGGCCTCGGCAGCATCGAAAACTTCCTCCACGCCTACGAGGAAGCCGGCGCGACTAACGTCGACCGCGTGGCGTTTCACTGGTGGCTGGTCCTGGCCACGCTGCGCTGGGGTGTCATCTGCCGGTATCAGGCCGAGCGGCATCTGAGCGGCCAGTTCCGCTCGGTCGAGTTGGCGGCGATCGGCCGGCGGGTCTGCGAGAACGAATGGGACCTGCTCGGCCTGCTCGAGGCGGTCCGCCCGTGATCGGCGCCTACGGCCGTCCGCTGGCGGCCGAACTGGTGGGCGCGGTGGCGGAGTTCCTGGAAACCGATGTCCGGCAGGCGACGAGCGGGCACGTTAACTTCCACGCGAGGGTGGCCGCCAACGCGCTGCGCATCGTCGAGCGCGAACTGCTCGACGAGAGCGAAGCGCAAACCGGGGCCGCACTGGCCGGCCTCGGCTTCGCCGACGAGGAGGAGCTGGTCGCCGCGATCCGCGCCGGCGAGCTAGACGGGCGCGACGACGAGGTCACCGCCTGCCTGCGCACACTGGTGCGACACCGGCTGGCCGTTGCCCATCCCGGATACGACAGCGATTAGGAGCAAGTGCGATGCCCGCTGCCAGTGCGGAAACGATTGCCGACGTGGCCGACCGCCTGTTCGCCGCGATCGAGAAGGGCGATTTCGCGGCGGTCGACCGGATATGGAGTGGCGACATCGCCGTCTGGCGCACCGGCGCGCGCCGCGATGACGACAAGGCACGCGCGCTGCGGGTCATCGGCTGGTTCCTCACCGCGACCACCGCGCGTCGCTACGAGGTTCTCGACCGCCAACTCTTCGGTGACGCCCACGCGAGCGGCTTTGTCCAGCAGCACATCCTGAATGCCGCCGGCCATGCCGGCCAATCGATCTCGATGCGGGTCTGCATCGTGATCAGGGTGGCTGCCGACGGCATGATCACCCGGATCGATGAGTACTTCGATCCCGCCGACATCGCGCCATTGCTCGACTGACAGCGCCGTTGCTCAATTGACATGTCATGAATCGGATAGGGGGACGATGACCGCTCTGGAAACCCTGCTGAGCGACCCCGACATGGCGGGCGTGTGGAACCTGGTCCCCGACCGCTCGGCCATCACTTTCAAGGTCAGGAACATGTGGGGCCTGCTCAACGTCAAGGGACGCTTCACCGAGTTCAGCGGCGACGGGCAGCTGACCGGCAAAGGCGCGGTTTCCGGCCGTGTCGACATTCGCGCCGCCTCACTGAACACCGGCATCGGCCGCCGGGACAAGCATCTGCGGTCGGCCGACTTCTTCGACGTCGAGCGCTTCGGCGAGATCAGCGTCGTCGTCACCGGGGTGCGGCCCACCCAGGGCAAGGTCGCCGACCTGCGGGCCACCTTCACCATCAAAGGCGTCACCGCACCGCTACCGCTGCCCGTGACCATCACCGAACTCGACGACGGGTCGATCCTGATCTCCGGCCAGACCGAGGTGGACCGGGCGCAGTTCGACCTGGGCTGGAACAGGCTCGGCATGGTCGCCGCGACCGCGACGGCGGCCGCCGAAGCCGTCTTCGTGCGATCGCGCGAATAAGACCGCGAATAAGACCGCGAATAAGACTTTGTGCGGTCGCCCCGGTAAGGCGGGTGCGGCCCCAGTACGATTTGCACCGTGTCCGACTCGACCAGCGCCCTGCGGATCCTTGTCTACAGCGACAATGCCCAGACCCGCGAGCAGGTAAAGAGGGCATTGGGCACGCACTTGCACCCCGATCTCCCCGAGCTGACCTACGTCGAGGTGGCGACCGGCCCGATGGTGGTCCGCACGATGGACGAGGGCGGCATCGACTTGGCGATCCTCGACGGGGAGGCCACGCCGACCGGCGGCATGGGAATCGCCAAACAGCTGAAAGACGAGCTCGCCACCTGCCCGCCGATCCTCGTCCTCACCGGCCGCCCGGACGACGCCTGGCTGGCCAATTGGTCACGCGCCGAGGCCGCGGTGCCGCATCCTCTCGACCCCATCGTGCTCGGCCGCACAGTGCTGGGGCTGCTCCGCACTCCCACCCGGTAGGCTCCCGCCACCCCGAAAATCCGCCTCCCACCTGGGGTAATCCGTATCCGCTAGGCACCTTTGCACGCACGTGCGTGCAGTGCCGCCGTCGGCGCCGCGATTGCCCAGACGCAAAACACGACACAAAAACTCCCACCCCGACAACGCACGCCGGCCACCGCGACGCTATGTTTAAGGTCACTGCGACGAGCCACGGACCCGGTTCGTCACAGCAGCCCGGTCACCGCCCGGCCGCCTTTCAAAGGCGGCCCGTACGACGGATCATGGAGCGAGTTGAACGTCTACATACCCATCCTGGTTTTGGGAGCGATAGGTGCGGCCTTCGCCGTGGGCTCGGTTGTGATCGCGAGCCTGGTCGGCCCGTCGCGTTACAACAAGTCAAAGCT
The DNA here is from genome assembly GCA_031292665.1 of Mycobacterium sp. Lineage (GTDB taxonomy): Bacteria > Actinomycetota > Actinomycetes > Mycobacteriales > Mycobacteriaceae > Mycobacterium. The sequence continues at coordinate 29,884 of JARLGR010000021.1, forward strand.
CGCGGCCTACGAGTGTGGAATCGAGCCCACCGAGACTCCGGTCAGCGGCCCGCAGTCCACGCCCGGCCAGCGGTTCCCGGTGAAGTATTACCTGACCGCAATGTTGTTTATCGTCTTCGACATCGAAATCGTGTTCTTGTATCCCTGGGCGGTCAGCTACGACGCCCTCGGAACGTTCGCTTTGGTCGAGATGGTGGTGTTCATGCTGACGGTTCTCGTGGCCTACGCCTACGTGTGGCGCCGCGGCGGCCTGACGTGGGATTGAGGTAAGACGTGGGGCTCGAAGAACAGCTGCCCGGTGGGATCCTGCTGTCAACGGTCGAGAAGGTGGCTGGGTACGTCCGCAAAAACTCGCTCTGGCCCGCGACGTTCGGGTTGGCCTGCTGCGCGATCGAGATGATGGCAACCGCCGGGCCACGATTCGACATCGCGCGGTTCGGGATGGAGCGGTTCTCGGCGACGCCGCGGCAGGCCGATCTGATGATCGTGGCCGGGCGGGTCAGCCAGAAGATGGCGCCGGTGCTGCGTCAGATCTACGACCAGATGGGCGAGCCGAAGTGGGTGCTGGCCATGGGCGTGTGCGCGTCGACCGGCGGCATGTTCAACAACTACGCGATCGTGCAGGGCGTGGACCACGTGGTTCCGGTGGACATCTACCTGCCGGGCTGCCCGCCGCGGCCGGAGATGTTGCTGCACGCAATCCTCAAGCTGCACGAGAAGATTCAGGAGATGCCACTGGGCGTCAACCGGGAAGAGGCCATCGCCGAGGCCGAGCAGGCGGCGCTGGCGGCCCGGCCCACGATCGAGCTGCGCGGACTGCTGCGATGAGCTCACCGGACCACGACCCCAAGCTCGCGGCCAGCGAGGTGGGAGGGACACCACCTGCCGCGGATGAAGAAGTGATCGACGTCCGCCGCGGCATGTTCGGGAACAACGGCACCGGCGACACCACCGGGTACGGGCGGCTGGTGCGGGAGATCACCCTCCCGGGCAGCAGTCCCCGCCCCTACGGCAGCTACTTCGACGACGTGGTCGACCACCTGGCCGAGGCATTGAAAAGCGGCGGTGTCGAATTCGAGGACGCGATCGAGAAGGTCGTGGTGTTCCGCGACGAACTGACCCTGTACGTCCGCCGCGACCAGTTGCCGCAGGTCGCCCAGCGCCTGCGCGACGAACCGGACCTGCGCTTCGAGATGTGCCTGGGCGTCAGCGGGGTGCACTACCCGCACGAGACCGGCCGCGAACTGCACGCCGTCTACCCGCTGCAGTCGATCACCCACACCCGCCGGCTCCGACTGGAAGTGTCTGCGCCGGACAGTGATCCGCACATCCCGTCGCTGTATTCGGTGTATCCGACCAACGACTGGCACGAGCGCGAGACCTACGACTTCTTCGGGATCATCTTCGACGGACACCCGTCCCTGACCCGCATCGAGATGCCCGACGACTGGCACGGACATCCGCAGCGCAAGGACTATCCCCTCGGCGGCATCCCCGTCGAATACAAAGGGGCGCAAATACCCCCGCCCGATGAGCGGAGATCGTACAACTGATGAGCACAATCGCCGACTCCGATGGTGGCGCAGCCGAGACGGTCTTGGTCGCGGGCGGCCAGGACTGGGATCAGATCGTCGATGCGGCCCGCAGAGCGGACCCCGGCGAGCGGATCGTCGTCAACATGGGCCCCCAGCACCCGTCGACACACGGGGTGTTGCGACTGATCCTCGAGATCGAGGGCGAGACGGTCACCGAGGTCCGCTGCGGAATCGGCTACCTACACACCGGGATCGAGAAGAACCTCGAATACCGCTACTGGACCCAGGGCGTCACCTTCGTGACCCGAATGGATTACCTGTCGCCGTTTTTCAACGAGACCGCCTACTGCCTGGGCGTGGAGAAGCTGCTCGGCATCACCGACCAGATACCGGAGCGGGTCAACGTCATCCGGGTCATGATGATGGAGCTCAACCGGATCTCGTCGCATCTGGTCGCGCTGGCGACCGGCGGCATGGAACTGGGCGCCATGACTCCGATGTTCGTCGGTTTCCGGGGGCGCGAGATCGTTTTGACCCTGTTCGAAAAGATCACCGGATTGCGGATGAACAGCGCCTACATCCGGCCCGGGGGCGTAGCGCTGGACCTGCCACCCAACGCGGAAACCGATATCGCCGAGGCCCTCGAGCAGTTGCGGCAGCCGCTGCGCGAAATGGGCGATCTGCTCAACGAAAACGCGATCTGGAAAGCCCGCACCCAGGACGTCGGCTACCTGGACCTGACCGGTTGCATGGCGCTGGGCATCACCGGGCCGATCCTGCGCTCCACCGGCCTGCCGCACGACCTGCGCAAGAGCGAACCCTACTGCGGATACGAAGAATACGACTTCGACGTGATCACCGCCGACAAATGTGATGCCTACGGGCGCTACATGATTCGCGTCAACGAGATGTGGGAGTCGGTCAAGATCGTCGAGCAGTGTCTGGACAAGCTGCAGCCGGGCCCGACCATGGTTGAGGATCGCAAGATCGCCTGGCCGGCCGACCTGAAGGTGGGCCCCGACGGGATGGGCAACTCACCGGAGCACATCGCCAAGATCATGGGCAGCTCGATGGAGGCGTTGATCCACCACTTCAAGCTGGTCACCGAGGGCATCAGGGTGCCCGCGGGCCAGGTCTACACGGCGGTGGAATCGCCCCGCGGGGAACTGGGCGTGCACATGGTCAGCGACGGCGGCACCCGCCCCTACCGGGTGCACTACCGGGACCCCTCGTTCACCAACCTGCAGGCGGTCGCCGCGATGTCCGAGGGCGGCATGGTCGCCGACCTCGTCACCGCCGTCGCCAGCATCGACCCGGTCATGGGCGGGGTGGACCGATGACCGCCCCGCAGGGCCAGCCGGTCTTCCTCCGGCTGGGTCCTCCGCCCGACGAGCCCAACGCGTTCGTCGTCGAGGGCGCCCCGCAGTCGTACCCACCCGAGGTGCGGGCGCGGCTGGAGGTCGACGCCAAAGAGATCATGGGCCGCTACCCCAACAAGCGCTCGGCCCTGTTGCCGTTGCTGCACCTGGTGCAGGCCGAGGACTCCTACCTGACACCGGCGGGCCTCGAATTCTGCAGCGAGCAGCTGGGTTTGACCGGGGCCGAGGTGTCGGCGGTGGCGAGCTTCTACACGATGTACCGCCGCGGACCCACCGGCGACTACCTGGTCGGGGTCTGCACCAACACACTGTGCGCCGTCATGGGTGGCGACGCCATCTTCGACACCCTCAAAGAACATCTCGGGATCGGCAACGACGAGACGACCGCCGACGGTTCGGTCACCCTGCAACACATCGAATGCAACGCCGCCTGCGACTACGCACCCGTGGTGATGGTCAACTGGGAATTCTTCGACAACCAGACGCCGGAGTCGGCGCGCGAACTCGTCGACTCCCTGCGCTCCGGAAAGTCCAGGTCGCCCACTCGCGGCGCCCCGCTGTGCGCCTTCCGGGAGACGTCGCGGATCCTGGCCGGCCTGCCCGACGAGCGCCCCGACCAGGGACAGGGGGGCGCCGGTGCGGCCACCCTTGCCGGGCTGCAGGTCGCAAAGGAACACGGCATGCGGGCGCCCACCCCTTCTGAGGCGCCACCGGAGGCCCAGTCATGACGACGTCGCAGGCGACACCGCTGACCCCGGTGATCAGCCGCTACTGGGATGACCCCGAGTCGTGGACGCTGGAGACCTACCACCGCAACGACGGCTACAAGGCGATGAAGAAGGCCTTTTCCATGGAGCCCGACGCGGTGATCGGGCTGGTCAAGGACTCCGGGCTGCGCGGGCGGGGCGGCGCGGGGTTCGGGACCGGGACCAAGTGGTCGTTCATCCCGCAGGGCGACACCGGTGCGGCGGCCAAGCCGCACTACCTGGTGGTCAACGCCGACGAGTCGGAACCCGGTACGTGCAAAGACATTCCGCTGATGCTGGCGACGCCGCACGTCCTCGTCGAGGGCGTCATCATCGCCGCGTGCGCGATCCGGGCCAGCCACGCGTTCATCTACGTGCGCGGGGAGGTGCTGCCGGTGCTGCGCCGCCTGCAAAACGCGGTGGCCGAGGCCTACGCCGCCGGTTACCTGGGCCGCGACATCAACGGCTCGGGCTTCGGCCTGGAGTTGGTGGTACACGCCGGCGCCGGCGCCTACATCTGCGGTGAGGAGACCGCGCTGCTCGATTCGCTCGAAGGCCGCCGCGGCCAGCCGCGACTGCGGCCGCCGTTCCCCGCCGTAGCCGGCCTGTACGGGTGCCCCACGGTGATCAACAACGTCGAGACGATCGCCAGCGTGCCCTCGATCGTCCTCAACGGCGTCGACTGGTTCCGGTCGATGGGCAGCGAGAAATCGCCTGGCTTCACGCTGTATTCGCTGTCCGGGCACGTCACCCGCCCCGGTCAGTACGAGGCCCCGCTGGGGATCACGCTGCGGGAGTTGCTCGCCTACGCCGGCGGGGTGCGCGCCGGGCACCGGCTGAAGTTCTGGACGCCCGGTGGGTCCTCCACCCCGCTGCTCACCGACGAGCACCTCGACGTGCCGCTGGACTACGAGGGCGTGGGCGGGGTCGGCTCGATGCTGGGCACCAAGGCGTTGGAGATCTTCGACGAAACCACCTGCGTGGTGCGCGCGGTGCGGCGCTGGACGTACTTCTACAAGCACGAATCGTGCGGGAAGTGCACGCCGTGCCGGGAGGGCACCTTCTGGCTGGACCAGATCTACGAGCGGCTGGAAACCGGCAAGGGCACCGGCGAGGACATCGACAAGCTGTTGGACATCTCCGACACCATCTTGGGAAAGTCGTTCTGCGCGTTGGGAGATGGTGCCGCCAGCCCGGTGATGTCGTCGATCAACTACTTCCGCGACGAATACGTCGCACACGTCGAGCAGGGCGGTTGCCCCTTCGACCCCCGCGACTCCATGCTCACGCCGAACGGAAAGGCTTGAGGGCCCGAATGACTTCTGTTTCTGGTGCGGCCAAACCTGAAACCGGCGACGAGGTGCGTCCGCCGGACATGGTCACGCTGACCATCGACGGTAACGAAATCAGCGTTCCCAAGGGCACATTGGTGATCCGCGCGGCGGAGCTGATAGGCATCGAGATCCCGCGGTTCTGCGACCACCCCCTGCTGGAGCCGGTAGGCGCGTGCAGGCAGTGCCTGGTCGAGGTCGAGGGACAGCCCAAGCCGATGGCGTCGTGCACCACCGTCGCCACCGACGACATGGCGGTGCGCACGCAGCTCACCTCGGAAGCGGCGGACAAAGCCCAGCACGGTGTGATGGAACTGCTGCTGATCAACCATCCGCTGGACTGCCCGATGTGCGACAAGGGCGGCGAGTGCCCACTGCAGAACCAGGCCATGTCCAACGGCCGCGCGGACTCCCGCTTCACCGACGTCAAGCGCACCTTCGCCAAGCCGATCAACATCTCCTCGCAGGTGCTGCTGGACCGGGAGCGCTGCATCCTGTGCGCGCGTTGCACCCGGTTCTCCGACCAGATCGCCGGCGACCCGTTCATCGACATGCAGGAACGGGGAGCCTTGCAGCAAGTCGGCATCTACGCCAACGAGCCGTTCGAATCGTACTTTTCGGGCAACGCGGTGCAGATCTGCCCGGTGGGCGCGCTGACCGGCAGCGCGTACCGCTTCCGGGCCCGCCCGTTCGATCTGGTCTCCAGCCCGAGCGTGTGCGAGCACTGCGCCTCGGGATGCGCCCAGCGCACCGACCACCGCCGCGGCAAGGTGCTGCGCCGCCTGGCCGGCGACGACCCGGAAGTCAACGAGGAGTGGAACTGCGACAAGGGCCGGTGGGCGTTCACGTACGCGACGCAACCGGACGTCATCACCACTCCCCTGATCCGGGACGGCGGGGACCCCGGTGGGTCACTGGTGCCCGCGTCGTGGTCGCACGCATTGGCGACGGCGGCCATGGGACTCGAGGCGGCCCGCGGGCGCACCGGTGTGCTGGTGGGTGGCCGCGTGACGTGGGAAGACGCCTACGCCTACAGCAAGTTCGCGCGAATCACGCTGGAATCCAACGACATCGACTTCCGTGCCCGCCCGCACGCGGCGGAGGAGGCGGAGTTCCTGGCATCCCGAATCGCGGGTCGACCGGTAACCGTCAGCTACGCCGACCTGGAATCGGCACCGGTGGTGGTGCTGGTCGGGTTCGAACCGGAGGACGAATCGCCCATAGTCTTCCTGCGGCTGCGCAAGGCCGCTCACAAACACGGAGTGCCGGTGTACGCGGTCGCGCCGTTCGCCACCCGCGGGCTGACGAAGATGTCGGGCCGGCTGCTGAAAACCGTTCCCGGCGCAGAAGCTTCGACGCTGGACGGGCTCGCGACCGGTGAGATTGGTGCTCTGCTGGCACGTCCCGGCGCGGTGATCATGGTCGGGGAGCGCTTGGCCACGGCGCCGGGCGCACTGTCGGCCGCGGGCCG
>JARLGR010000129.1 GCA_031292665.1 Mycobacterium sp.
CCGCGCTGGTGGATGCTGCCCGCGCCCGCTTCGGGCCGCCGAAAACCTGGCCGACGCAGCTCAACGGTGCCGCGGCGCTCGCGTCCTTCGCGCCCGACGTCCTCGCTGCGGAGAACGACGCCGCGGCGTTGGCGATCGTCAGCGCCGCCGCCCACTCACTAGCCGCGACCGCCCGCGCGGCCGGAGACGGCCCGGTGGCGATGGTCGGCGGCCTGGCTGAGGTAAAGGCGCTGCGCGAGCAGATCGACCTTGTCCCCGCCGTCGGCGACGCGCTCGATGGTACGTCACGACTGGGGGCGATCCACGAGCCGCACGTGATCCGCTTGCAGGCCGCCGCCACCTCCCACGGGCTCGACGCGCTGGCTACCGAGGCCGTGCGGCCAGACTTGCACGACCTCGATATGCGCTCTGTCGGAGAGGTCGTCGCGCTGCTCGTCGCCGCCGAGGGCGAGGCGCACGGCGCGGTCGTGGCAGCGCTTCCGCGGATCACGGCGGCGGCCGAGGCGATCGCCGCACGACTCGAGCGCGGCGGCCGCCTGATCTACGCCGGCGCCGGGACACCCGGGCGGCTCGGCGTGCTCGACGCGGCCGAGTGCGGGCCCACGTTCAGCACCGACATCGTGCATGCCGTGATCGCCGGCGGGCCGGCGGCGTTGACCGAGGCAATCGACGGCGCGGAGGACGTGTTCGACCCCGCTGATCTCGTCGACCTGACCGCCATGGACGCGCTGGTCGGGATCACCGCGTCGGGCCGGACGCCCTATGTGCTCGGGGCGCTCAAGCACGCACGTGCGGCGGGCGCCCTGACCGTCGCGATCGTCAACAACCCGGGCAGCGAGGCGTCTGCCGATGTGATGATTGAGTTGCTCACCGGACCCGAGGTGCTCGCCGGCTCCACGCGGCTGACCGCGGGGACGGCCCAGAAGGTGGTACTCAACGCGCTTTCCACCAGCGTCATGATCAAACTCGGCAAGACCTACGGACCGCGGATGGTCGACGTCCGCGCGAGCAACGCGAAGCTGCGGCGCCGCACCGTGCGGATCGTCCGCGACGCTGCAGGCGTCGACGAGGACTCCGCGATCGCCGCGCTCGCAGCCGCCGGCGGCCACGCCAAGACCGCCGTCGTAGCGCTGCTCGCGGGCGTCGACGCGGCCGAGGCCACAGCCCGCCTCGACCGGGCGCGCGGACGCGTCCGGGAGGCGCTCAACGCGCCGTCGCAGTGGTGAGTGTCGCCCTGTGCAGGTCGTCAGCCGAGGATGAATGCGGGCTTAGCTTTGCCGCGGCAGCGCTACGGATGGTGCGCCGGCGCCTCAGTCGATGGCGGCCCAGGATTCGATGATCACGCGCGCGATCGAAATCGACCCGGGCAGAAGCAATTGCGACGTCGACGAGCTGCTCCAGTCGCCGGCGTCGAGCGCCGCGCGCACCTCTTCGCGGGTGAACCACCGCGCCTCGGCGATCTCACCGTCATTGAACGAGAACACTTCCGTCGGGTCGCCCACCGCGTGAAAGCCGACCATGAGCGATCGCGGGAACGGCCACGGCTGACTGCCCAGGTACCGCACGTCGCGCACCGTCAGGCCGATTTCCTCGCGGATCTCCCGAGCGACACAGACTTCGAACGACTCACCGGCCTCCACGAATCCGGCCAGCAGAGAGAACATCCGCTCCGGCCACACCCCCTGGCGGGCCAACACGGCGCGGTCGCCGCGGTCATGCACCAGGCAGATCACCGCCGGGTCGATGCGCGGGAATTCCTCGTGGCCGGTGAGCGGGTTGACGCGCGCCCAACCCGCCCTGGCCGGTCTGGTCGGTGAGCCGTCGACTGAGCTAAATCGTGCGCTGTCATGCCAATTCAGCAACGCGATGGCCGAGGACACCAGTTGGCTGCTGGTGTCGTCGAAGATCGGGCCAAGGCTGCGGAGGTTCACCACCTCGGCTTGGACGCCGGGGTCGTCGGGCGCCTGCAACGCACCCCGGACAGCCCAGACGTGCCGGCCACTTTCGATGCGGCCCAGGAATACCGCGTCCGGCGGCAGCTTGTCGGCCAACTCGGCGGCGGCGCCGAGCACCACCCGGCCATTGGCGACCAGCACCTGATTGCGCGAATCCACCCGCAGCAGCGCTGCGTCCGCCCATCCCGCCGCGGCCGCATCGACGTCGGTGCGTAGCTGATCGGCCCGGTCCGCGCCGACGCGCGACAACAACGGAACCTCGTGGAGCCGAAAGTCCACGATCGCCACTACATTCCCTCGTGGCGACCCGCCGCGCCCGGCTTCGCCGCGCTTGCGATCGCCACGCAACCCAACCGGTGGCGACCCGCCGCGCCCGGCTTCGCCGCGCTTGCGATCGCCACGCAACCCAACCGGTGGCGACCCGCCGCGCCCGGCTTCGCCGCGCTTGCGATCGCCACTAGTGCCCCGCCTGTTTGACGTACAGCAGCCGGTCGCTGGCCTCGATGGCGTCCACCTCGGGCGCGCCGATGCGCAGCAGGTGGCCGTCACGCACCACACCGAGCACGATGTCGCGCAAATGCCGCGGGGATCCGCCGATTTCGGTCTGTTCCACCTCGCGTTCGGCAATGGCGAGCCCGACGTCCGGAGTCAGCAGGTCCTCGATCATCTCCACGACGCTGGGCGTGGTGGTGGCGAGGCCGAGCAGGCGGCCGGCGGTCTCGGAGGAGACCACCACCGAGTCCGCGCCCGACTGCTGCAGGAGGTGCTGGTTCTCGGCCTCCCGAATCGACGCCACGATCTTGGCCTTCGGCGCGATCTCTCGCGCCGTCAACGTGACCAGCACCGCCGTGTCGTCGCGGTTGGCGGCGACGATGATCGAGGCCGCATGTTGCGCTCCGGCCAGCCGCAGCACGTCGAACTTGGTGGCGTCGCCGTGCACGGTGACAAGCCCCGCGGCCGCCGCGTTCTCCAGGGCGGTCCGGTCGGTGTCGACGACGACGACCTCGCCCCGAGCGGCCTCGTCACCAAGGATGGCGGCGACAGCCGTTTTGCCCTTGGTGCCGTAGCCGATGACGATGGTGTGGTTGCGCACTCTGCTCCTCCAACGCTGAATCTTCCACGCCTGTCGGGAGCGCTCCGAGAGCACCTCGAGCGTCGTGCCGACCAGCACTGCCAAGAATGCGATCCGCAGCGGCGTGAAGATCACGGTGTGCGTCAGGCGCGCGGCTTCGCTGTAGGGGGTGATGTCGCCATAGCCGGTGGTCGACAACGAGACCGCCGCGAAATACACGCAGTCCAAAGAACGTCAGCCGCTCATTCCGGATGTCGCGGTAACCGTTGCGGTCCAGGTAGACGATGACAGCGGCGGCGAACAACACCACCAACGCGATGGCCACCCGGCGGGTGATGACGCGGATGGGGCTGGCGTGATCTTCGGGGATGCGCAGGACGCCGACCAGTTGATGGCCGGGCTGGGCGGCAAGGGTTTCATCCAGGCCGGCCCTTTTGCGCGACCTACCGTTGCCCACGGCGGCCCGTCATCGGCTCGACCCCACCGCAGCAGACACGCACGGCTCAATGTAACCACCATCGCGGGTCCCCCCATACTCGGGCGGCGCACGTCACAGCCCGGTGGACGGCTCGCTGACCGGGTCGGTCCGGGGGTACCACCCGCTTGCGGGGGACAGGCTGGCCCACTCCGCGGGATCCGGCAGTTCGTCGGGAGCGACGGTGGCGCGGGCCCGAACGTAATAGAAGGCGGTGCGCACCGCCGATTCGGGGATCCCCGACAACGCCGCCCAGGCCATGCGGTAGACGGCTAGCTGGACGGCAGCCTGCCGCATGGCTTCCGGCCCGCGCGGCGGCTCGCCGGTCTTCCAGTCCACGACGGTGGCGCCTCCGTCGGGGTCGGCGAATACCGCGTCTATGCGGCCACGCACCACGGTGTCGCCGATCGGCATCTCAAAGGGCACCTCGACGGCCACGGGAGTTTTGGTCGCCCACGGCGATTCGGCGAACGCGGCTTGTAGCGCCGCCAATTCGGGCATGTCGCCCACGTCGGAGTCCGCCGCACCCGGCAAGTCGCCGAGATCGAACAGCTTCTCAGCGCCGTAGAACTGCTGGACCCAGGCGTGAAACGCGTTGCCCAGCAGCGCGTGCGGGTCGGGCCGGGTCGGCAGCCGGTGGATCAACCGTTGCGCCGCGGCCGCGGGGTCGCGGGCCAAATCAACCAGGCCGCTGACCGACACCTGGCTGGGCAGGCCGTGAGCGGGCGCTGCGGCCGACCGTGTCCGCTCGGCCAATAGTGCATCCACGTCGGCGGCCCAGCCGTCGACGTCCGCGCCCGGCTCGGACGTGCCGGCCGACAGGGCTTCGGCGACCAGGGCCGCCCCTCGCTCGACGTCGCTGCGGCGCGCGGCCAACGGATCGGCGGGCCAGACGGCCTCGACGACGTTGTCTTTCAGGGGGTTTCGTTCACCGTCGGCTGGTGCGGGAACCCACTGTTCCACCACCCCGCAGGGGTCGCCGGCCGTCGCCGAACGGTCGATGACGTCCTTGAGTTCGCACAGGAAATCCGACGGCCCCCGCGGTTTGATCCCCGAAGACCCCCAGTGGTGGCCGGACACCAGGAGGGTGTCCTCGGCCCGAGTGATGGCGACGTAGAGCAATCGGCGTTCCTCGTCGACGCGCCGCTGCTCGAGCTGCCGGCGATGCTCGGAGATCTTGTCCGACAGTTGTTTTCGATCGGTGACATCCGAGGTGTCCAACACCGGGATGCCCAGCGCGTCCGCCGAGGCGCGGTCCCCGCGCAACAGGGGCGGCAGTTCGGCGGCGTCGGTGAGCCAGCTGCTGCGCGACGCAGTCGACGGGAAGATTCCCCCCGACAGGTGCGGTACCGCCACCACCTGCCACTCCAAACCCTTCGCGGAGTGCACGGTCAACACCTGGACACGGTCCCGTGTCACCGCCGTCGGCGCGGGCGGCAATCCGTTCTCGACCGCCTCGGCGGCGTCCAGGTAGGCCAGCAGGCCGGCCACCGATGCGTCCGTCCCGCCGGTTGTGGCGCCCGTTCGCTCGGCGTAGCCGGCGACGACGTCGGCGAACGCGTCGAGGTGTTCGGCTCCGGTCCACTCGGCCGATACCGCCGCCGCGGCGCGGGCCTCGCAGTCGACGCCCAGCACGCGGCGCACCTCGGCGACCAGATCGGGCAGGGGATGGCCGAGGTGGCCCCGCAGGGCGGTCAATTCGGCGGCGAGGGCGGCGATGCGCTGATAACCCGCGGGCGAATACGCGTCGGCGAGCCCGGGATCGCTGATCGCGTCGGCCAGGCAGGGGGTGTCGGCGTCCGGGCCGGCCGCCATCGCGATCAACTCGGGTGAGAGCGCCTCGTCCGGGCGCGCTCCCCCGGCGAGCGTCTGGGCGCGACGCCACAGCGCGGCGACATCCCGGCCGCCCAGGCGCCAGCGTGGACCGGTCAGCACCCGCATCGCCCCCGCACCCGCCGTCGGGTCGGCGACCAGCCGCAGCATGGCGACCACGTCGGCGACCTCGGGGACGGACAGCAACCCGGCGAGCCCGACGACTTCGACCGGGATCCCGCGGGCGGCGAGGGCGTCGGCGATGGGCGCGGCGTCTGCGTTGCGGCGCACCAGCACCGCGGCGGTCGGCGGGCTGACGCCGTCGGCCTGGGCCCGCTGATATTGCCGATACAGGTGGTCGGCGATCCACTCGCGTTCGGCCACCACATCGGGAAGGAGCGCGCAGCGGACGGTTCCGGGCGGCGCGTCCGGGCGCGGGCGCAGCGCGTGCACCGCGACCGAGCGTCGCCGCGCCTCCGCCGAGATGGCGTTGGCCACCCGCAGGGCGTGCGGAGGGTTGCGCCAGCTGGTCCGCAGCTCCAGCACCGGCGCGGGGGTACCGTCGGATCTTGGAAAGTCGGTGGTGAACCGCGGCAGGTTGGTCGCCGAGGCGCCGCGCCAGCCGTAGATCGACTGAATCGGGTCGCCGACGGCCGTCAGCGCCAGCCCGTCATCCACATCGTTGCAGCCGCCGCCGAACAGGGCCGATAGCGCGACGCGCTGGGCGTGCCCGGTGTCCTGGTACTCGTCGAGCAGCACGACCCGGTAGCGGTTGCGCAGGTCCTGTCCGACCTGCGGGAAGGCCGCCACCAGCCGTGCGGCGGAGGCCATCTGCACGCCGAAGTCCATCACCTTGGCGGCGCGCATGCGTTCGTGCAGCGCGTCGAGCAGTGGCACCAGCGCGGCGCGCTCGGTTTGGGTGGCCAGCAGCCGCAACAGCCACTGGCTGGGACCGCGGTCGCGCTGATAGGGCCCCGCCGGCAGGGCGTGGATCAGCCGTTCGAGCTCCACGTGGGTATCGCGGAGCTGACGGGTGTCCACCAGGTGCTCGGCCAGCTGACCCCACAGCCGCAGCACCATCGAGGTGACCGCGGCGGGCGTCTTGTCGATACGCAGCTCCCCGCGGTAGCCGTTGACCACGTCGAAGGCCAACTGCCACAGCTCGGTCTCGCCGAGCAGGCGGGTGTCGGGCTCGATGGGGAGCAGCAGCCCGTAATCACGCAGCAGCGACCCCGCGAAGGCGTGGTAGGTGCTGACCACCGGAGTGCCCGCCGGTTCGCCGACCGCCGCCCCGCCGAGGCTTTCGAGGGACCACCCGCTTGCGGGGGAGTCCATACCGGCCAACCGGGCCAGCCGGATCCGGACTCGGCGCAGCAGCTGGCCGGCGGCCTTGCGGGTGAACGTCAACCCCAGGACCTGACCGGGGTCGGCGTACCCGTTGGCAATGAGCCAGACCACCCGCGCGGCCATCGTCTCGGTTTTGCCTGCGCCGGCGCCCGCGATGACGACCAGCGGGCCCGGGGGTGCGGCGATGACGGCGGCCTGCTCGGCGGTGGGCGGGAAAAGCCCAAGCGCGCAAGCCAATTCGGCCGGGCTATAGCGCGGGTTCACAGCGGCGCCCTCCCGCCGGCGTGCGCCGGGCAGCACGGCCGTATCGGGCAGTGCGTGCAACCGTCGTTGCGCCGGGCGAGGAACTGCGGCCCGGCGGTCGCGTCGCCCGCCAGCCTGACGAGGCCGCGCCACTCGTCCCGGCTGGCCGCGGTCATCGGGTCCTGCTGGCGTTCGGTTACACCCGCCGACCCGGTCTTGCCGAGGTAGACCAGCCGCGCGCCGCCGGGCTCCGCCCCGTCGGGTCCGCCGGGAACGAGGCCTTCGGCCACCGCCAGCTGGTACATCGCCAGCTGGGCGTGTTGCTGGGCATCGTCCTTGCTGACCGGCGTCCTGCCGGTCTTGATATCGACAATCACCAGCCGACCGGCCGCGTCACGCTCCAGCCGGTCGACCCGGCCACGCAACCGGATCTCGCCGCCCTGACCGTCCCAGTCGGGCACAGCCGGGAGGGCACCGTCGATCTCGACCTCGACGCCGACCTCGGTCAGCTCGCCACGCGTCTGCCTTCGCCACTCGACGAACGCCTCAATCATTGCCCGGTGCCGGACCAGCTCGTTGACCGAATGCCACTGGGCGTCGAAGGGCAGGTGCTTCCAGGCCCGCTCCAGCTCGGCCAGTAACGCCGATTCGCTTCTCTCCGGTTCGGCGACCAGCGCGTGCACCACCGAACCGATGGTGGACCGCAGGTCGCGCGCGTTGGTGCCGCCGTGCCGCTCGGCCAGCCAGCGCAGCGGGCAGTCGTTGAGTGTCTGCAGGCTCGACGGCGTCAACGTGACGGGGTCGTCGGCGGACCGCAGCGGTGCGCTGGTGCTGACCGGGATCAGGCCGTGCCAGCCGGCCGGGTCGGCGCCCGGCACCCCGGCCGTGGCCAACCGCGCGAGTTGCGTTGCCGCACAGCGGCGGGCGAGGTCGTCGACGGCGCCGTCGGGCGCACACACGACGCCACGCAGCCGGCCCACCAGCGCCGCCGCGGACAGCACCCGCGGCGCCGAGACCGGCTGCGCGGCAAGCGAAGCCGCATCATCGTCGGCCAGTTGCGCGATCTCGTAGAAGAACGCCGAGGGCAGCGCGGCCTCTCCCCCGCAAGCGGGTGGTGCCCCCAGGTCGGCGCCGCGGGCGTCGCTGTCGACGGCCGTCACCACCAACCGGCACCGGGCCCGGCCCATGGCCGCCACCAGCAGCCTGCGCTCCTCGGCCAGCAGCGGCGCCCGCGCCGAGGCATCCTCGGTGACGCCGTCCAGCTCGTCGAGCAGCCGCTGGGTGCCCAGCACACCACCGCGCGGAACGGTGTTGGGCCACAACCCTTCCTGCAGGCCGGCAATGACCACCAGATCCCATTCATGCCCCAAGGCGGCGTGCGCGCTGAGCACCCTCACCTGCTCGGCCGCGAACACCGGCTCGGGGTTGGCGCCCGGCAGCTGCAGCGCCGAGACGTGCTCTACGAGCCCCCGCAACGACGCACCGGACGTGCGCGAGACGTACTGGTCGGTGACGTCGAACAACGCGGTGACCGCCGCCAGGCCCCGGGCGGCCTGGGCGCCGGCGGGTCCGCCGCGCTCGGTGGCCGACAGCCAGCGACGCTGCAGGCCCGACCGGTGCCAGGCGGCCCAGAGCGTGTAGCGGGGATCTCCCCCGGAAGCCGGTGCCCCCGGTCCCCCACGATGGCAGCGTGCGGCCGCGTCCAGCACCGCACGCACCCGTTGCAGCGGCCGGGACTGCGCTCCGGTCCGGGGGTACCGCCCGCTTGCGCGGGACGGCGCATCGCCGGTCAGCGCCTCGACCAACAGGACTTTGAAGTCGCCCGGCGCACGATCGGGGTTGGCGCGCTGCAGTGTTCGGCGCAGCTGCCGCAGCGATACCGGGTCGACGCGACCGATCGGCCCGGTCAGCAACGCCAGCGCCTGCCCGTCGTCCAAACCGTCCGCGGTGGCCGCCAACACGGTGAGCAACGCCCGGGCCGCCGGCTGCTCGGACAGCGGCCCGCCTCCCGCGGGCGCGGCTACCGGGACCCCGGCGGCCGCCAGGGCG
>JARLGR010000130.1 GCA_031292665.1 Mycobacterium sp.
CATGGAGCCGTTCTTCGACGCCTACCGGGCGGTGAAGCCGTACCTGGTCACCACGGGGAATCCGCCGACGCGGGAACGCATTCAGAGCCCGACCGACCGCGCCCGCTACGACGACACCACCAAATGCATCCTGTGCGCGGCCTGCACCACCAGTTGCCCGGTGTTCTGGCACGAGGGCAGCTACTACGGCCCGGCGGCGATCGTCAACGCGCACCGCTTCATCTTCGACAGCCGCGACGAGGCCGCCGCCGAGCGCCTCGACATCCTCAACGAGGTCGACGGGGTGTGGCGGTGCCGGACCACGTTCAACTGCACCGACGCCTGCCCACGCGGCATCCAGGTCACCAAGGCGATCCAAGAGGTCAAGCGCGCGCTGATGTTCTCGCGCTAGGAAGGCGTCACACTTCCGCGAACCGTCTCGTCTGAGGGGTATGACACAGAAAACCCGCATCGAGCCCCTGCCTCCCACGCGCGTCGGACTCCTGACCCGAGCGATGTACCGGATCGCCAGGCGGCGCTACGGCCAAGTCCCCGAACCCTTCGCCGTCGCCGCGCATCATCGGAGACTGATGTTCGCGGGCGCGTTGCACGAGACCATGGTTCAGCGGGGGTCGCGCACCCTGCCGGCCGGCGTCCGCGAGCTCGCGGTGTTCTGGACCGCGCGGGCGATCGGCTGTTCGTGGTGCGTCGACTTCGGCTCCATGCTGCAACGCCTCGACGGGTTGGACGTGGAGCGGCTCGAGGAGATCGACAACTACGCAACCTCGCCGGCCTATACCGACGACGAACGCGCCGCCATCGCCTATGCCGACGCGATGACCACCGACCCGCACACCGTCACCGACGAGCAGGTCGCAGATCTGCGGGACCGCTTCGGTGCCGCCGGCGTGATCGAGCTGACCTATCAGATCGGGCTGGAGAACATGCGGGCCCGGGTGAACTCCGCGCTGGGCATCACCGAGCAGGGCTTCGGCGATGCGTGCCGCATTCCGTGGGCGACCGCAGCGGAGAGCCGGTGAACTTGTCCGGGTTGGCAATATCCCATAGGGCGCAGACCTTTCCGTCGCGCACGGTGATCGCCAGGATTCGCGGCAGCATCCCCAGGTGGCCCTCACCGCCGGGCGTTCCCTCGGTGTAGGCGCCCAACTCACCGTTGACGCGCGCGAGCTGCTGCGCGGTGAAGAACGCCGGGCCGTAGCGGCGGGCCAGGCCGAGCATGAACCGCAGCACCTTGTCCTGCCCGTGGATGACTCGAACCGCCGTGGGCGCCTTGCCGTTCGAGTCGCCGGTGAACGTCACGTCCGGATGCAACAGCGCCACGACGGCGTCGATGTCGCCGGCGGCCATCGCGGCCATCAGGCGCCCAACCACCTCGTCGTGCGAGGGGTCGGCCTTCCCGGATATTGCGGCCGGTTCGGCGGCGAGCACCTTGCGGGCCCGCGACGCCAGCTGCCGGACCGCAACCTCGCTGGTCCTCAGCACCCGGGCGACGTCGACGAACGGCACGGCGAATCCGTCGTGCAGCACGAACGCGACCCGCTGATCGGGCGACAGCCGCTCGAGCACCACCATTGCCGCGAACCGGGCGTCCTCGGCGGCCACCAGGGCGGACAGCGGATCGGCTTTGTCGACACCGGTGACGACGGGTTCGGGTAGCCAATTGCCGGTGTATGTTTCGTGCCGGTGCGCGGCCGAACGCAGCTTGTCCAGACCCAAACGGCTGACCACGGTGGTCAGCCAGGCCCGCAGGTCGGCGATCGGGGTGTCCTGAGAATCCCAGCGCAGCCATGCTTCCTGCACGATGTCCTCGGCGTCGGCCACCGTGCCGGTCAGCCGGTAGGCGACGGCCATGAGATGCGGGCGGAGAGCCTCGAATTGGGCGACCTCCTGCGCTGAGGTCATGTCCCGAGCGTAGCGCTACGCTCACGGCACGATGACTGACAACCTTTGGCTGCACTTCGCCCGACATGGCGCGGGCATCACGCCGCCGATCATCACCCGCGGCGAGGGCGTGACCATCTTCGACGACCGCGGCAAAAGCTATCTCGACGCGCTGTCCGGGCTGTTCGTGGTGCAGGTCGGACATGGGCGCACCGAACTCGCCGAAGCCGCCGCCCGGCAGGCGGGCACGCTGGCGTACTTCCCGCTGTGGGGTTATGCCACCCCGACCGCCATCGAGCTCGCCGAGCGCCTCGCGCACTACGCCCCGGGCGACCTGAACCGGGTGTTTTTCACCACCGGCGGCACCGAGGCCGTCGAAACCGCGTGGAAGGTCGCCAAGCAGTACTTCAAGCTCACCGGCAAACCCGGCAAACACAAAGTCATTTCGCGATCGATCGCCTACCACGGCACCACCCAGGGAGCGCTGGCGATCACCGGGCTGCCGTTGTACAAGGCGCCGTTCGAGCCGGTGACCCCGGGCGGCTTCCGGGTGCCCAACACGAACTTCTACCGCGCGCCCGAACCGTTCGCCGACGACCCCAAGGGCTTCGGGCGCTGGGCCGCCGATCGGATCGCCGAGGCGATCGAGTTCGAGGGGCCCGACACCGTCGCCGCGGTGTTCCTCGAACCGGTGCAGAACGCGGGCGGCTGCATCCCGCCTCCCCCAGGCTATTTCGAACGGGTGCGCCAAATCTGCGACTCCTACGACGTGCTTCTGGTCTCCGACGAGGTGATCTGCGCGTTCGGCCGGATCGGGTCGATGTTCGCCTGCGACGACTTCGGCTATGTGCCCGACATCATCACCTGCGCCAAGGGCCTGACGTCCGGCTACTCGCCGTTGGGCGCAATGATCGCCAGTGACCGATTGTTCGAGCCGTTCAACGACGGCGAAACCATGTTCCCGCACGGCTATACCTTCGGGGGCCATCCCGTATCGGCCGCCGTCGCGCTGGCCAACCTCGACATCTTCGAGCGCGAGGGTCTCAACGATCGCGTCAGGGACCATGCGGCCGGCTTTCGCGCCACGCTGGAAAAGCTGTACGACCTGCCCATCGTCGGCGACGTGCGCGGCGAGGGGTACTTCTACGGCGTCGAACTGGTCAAGGACAAAGCGGCCAGGGAAACCTTCAGCGGCGCCGAATGCAAGCGGCTGCTGCACGGCTACGTCTCGCCGAGGCTCTTCGAGGCCGGGCTGTACTGCCGCGTTGACGACAGGGGTGACCCCGTCGTCCAGCTGGCGCCGCCGCTGATCAGCGGCCAGGCCGAGTTCGACACCATCGAGTCGATCCTGCGCGGCGTGCTCACGGAGGCCTGGGAGCGGCTCTAGCGCGAGCGGCTCTAGCGCCGGCGACGCCGGGGCGCAGAGGCCGCGAACCCGAAGATGCACCCGGCTCTCCGGCTCGATCGAAATGGCGCCGGTTTAATTTGCTACGGAGGTAGAGTACGGCGGTCGCTTTTGGTCGGGCCGTGTTCGGATCCGGTCTTCGTGACGTCCGAGATTTAAGAAATCAAGCGGCGGGAAATTATGGCCGCTATTGTCCGTTTGTGAAATAATCCAACCATGACAAATACCGCAGCTCCTGGCACGACGCCTTCTGATCATCATGGCACTCCTGCGACTTTGGCCTCCCGCCTTTGGACCGCCACGCTGCTGTCCGGAATAGCGACTGCTGCTCTTGGCGTTATCGTGCTGGCGTGGCCAGGAAAATCGCTCGTGGTCGCCTCGGCCTTGTTTGCTGTCTATCTGCTCATCAGCGGCATCGTGCAGGTGATCTTGGCGTTCACCCTGCATGCTCTGGCGGGAGGGCGGTTCCTGCTGTTTATCAGTGGGGCGGCATCGCTGATCCTGGCCGTGTTCTCCTTCCGGCACTTCGATGAGGGATACCCAATCCTCTTGCTGTCCATCTGGATCGGGGTTGGATTCGTATTCCGTGGCGTCACCACGACGGCCACCGCGGTCAGTGATCGCGGCCTTCCCGGACGAGGGTGGGCAATCTTCTACGGTGTCATCACCGCCATTGCCGGCTTCGTCGTCCTGGCGTGGCCGTTCGATTCGATCGCCCTACTGACGCTCGTCGTCGGCATCTGGCTGGTCATCATCGGTGTGTCCGAGATCATCACGGCGTTCGTGATACGCAAAGACGTCAACACCCTCAAGGACACCGCCCAGGCAATCGGATCAAGTCTGCAAACCGGGACACGCTGACACTTATAACGTCGCGCCACCAGTGTCATGTCGCAAGACATCGGGAGAGCTCTGAACCTGCGATACGGTTCAGAGCTTTTCGCGTCTTGGGCCTTTGGGCGGCGGAGGGTTGGTGAGATCAGCTATTGCCAGCCGCGGGAAATCCGCGGCGCGTAGACCGCGACCCCAAGTGCCCCAAGCGGCTCCAACGCCGGCATTAGAAGTAACTTCCGTCCCACCAGTCACAGCGCGGTTCCCCTGAATCGGGCCGCCGATCGACTACTCTGCACAGACGATGACCCTCTTACGTTCCGCGTCGTACCTGGCAGCGGCGGTGTTCCTGATGGCCGCTCCGGCAATGCTGGCCGCACCCAGCGCGGAGGCCGAGCCGAATCCCGGACCTAACGCCGCACCGGCCAACTGCCCCTTCAAGGTGAACACCCCGCCCGCGGTGGACTCGTCGGAGGTCCCCCAAGCCGGTGACCCGCCGATCCCGCTGGCGGTCCCGCCCAAGCCGGTCGGCGGCGAGGCGCTGGCCGGCTGCGGCCTCGTCACCGCGCCCGGCACGCCGCCGGTGCCGAACGACGTCTCCGCGGATGCCTGGCTGGTGGCCGACCTGGACAGCGGCGCGGTGATCGCCGCGAAAGACCCGCACGGCCGGCACCGCCCGGCCAGCATCATCAAGGTTTTGGTCGCGATGGCCACCATGAATACGCTCCCCCTCAACAAGTCGGTGCCCGGCACCGCCGAGGACGCGGCCGCCGAGGGCACCAAAGTGGGCGTCGAGGAAGGCGGTGTGTTCACCGTCAACCAGCTGCTACACGGGCTGCTGATGCACTCCGGCAACGACGCCGCGCACGCGCTGGCCATGCAGCTCGGCGGCATGCAGACCGCGCTGGAGAAAATCAACGTGCTGGCCGCCAAACTCGGCGGCCGCGACACCAGGGTGGCGACGCCGTCGGGACTCGACGGCCCCGGAATGAGCACCTCGGCCTACGACATCGGCCTGTTCTATCGCTACGCCTGGCAGAACCCCACCTTCGCCGACATCGTCGCGACGCGGACCTTCGAATTTCCCGGCCACGGCGACCACCCCGGCTACGAGCTGGAAAACGACAACAAACTGCTCTTCAACTATCCCGGCGCGCTCGGCGGCAAGACCGGCTACACCGACGACGCCGGCCAGACCTTCGTGGGCGCCGCCAACCGCAACGGACGACGGCTGACGGCGGTGCTGCTGCACGGGACGCGGCAGCCGATCGCTCCGTGGGAGCAGGCGGCGCATCTGCTCGACTACGGGTTCAGCACCCCACAGGGCACCCGGGTCGGCACGCTGATCGAACCGGACCCCGCGCTGGCGCCCGCCAAGCGCGACGGCGCCGACCGCCCGGGCAGCGGGGCCCAGGCCGCCGGGCTCATGCCGTCGGCGGACGCACTGCCGGTGCGGGTGGGCGTGGCGGTCATCGGCGCGGTCATCGTGTTTAGTTTGATCATGGTCGCTCGCTCGATGAACCGCCGGCCGCAGCACTAGCATTGTGTCGGGAAAGATATTTGCGAAACACCATGCCCCGGGGCGGCCGAACCCGCATGCTCATGGTTGACGACCCCCAAGCCTGATCACTTCTCCGGAGCCCGCGTTCGAGTCATGGTCCTGACGGCTGTATTTGTGGTCCTCGTCTTTCTTTACAGCCTGGTCTCGCAGCGACTGCGACGTACCGTTATCACCGCACCGATGCTGTTCACGGCCGCCGGCGCTGCGACCATCCTGCTGCCGGCAGCGGCACGCGAACTGGTGCTCGATCGCAAGGTATTGCTCCTGATCGCGGAGCTGGGCCTGGTGATGTTGCTCTTCACCGACGCGAGCCGGATCACCCGATCGCTGCTAACGGCCAGCCGCAGCCTGACCATCCGCCTGCTCATTGTGAGCATGCCGCTGACCATCGTGTTAGGCGCCGTATGCGCGATCGTCGTGCTGAGCGGACTCTCGTGGGGGGAAGCGGGCATTCTGGCAACCATCCTCGCCCCAACCGATGCCGGCCTCGGCCAGGTGATCGTGAGCAGCGAACGAGTGCCACCGAGAATTCGCCAATCCCTCAATACCGAGGCCGGCCTCAACGACGGCCTCGCTGTTCCGTTCCTGATGTTGTTCATCGTGCTTGCCATTGCTGAGGAGAACCCTGGGCCTGCGGGTGCAGTGCTCGCCCGTTTCCTCGGAGAACAGCTTGGCTACGGCACCCTGATCGGAATTGGGATCGGCACCGCGGGCGGATGGCTCCTCGGCCTTGCCCACCGCACGCGCTGGATGGCTCCGACACTCAGTCAACTCGGCGTGGTGGCGCTGCCGTTGCTCTGCGTCATCGTGGCGGAAGAGACCGCGGCGAGCATGTTCATCGCCGCGTTCGTCGCTGGATTTGCAGTCCAACTCGGCTTCAACGCTGCCGGCGAGCAAAGTGTCGAGTTCACAGAGCAGTGGGGGCAATTGTTCAACTATTTCGTGTTCTTCTTCTTCGGCACCGTGGTCGCGGGTTATTGGGGGCATTTCACACCGGCCGTGCTGCTCTATGCCGTGCTGAGTTTGACAGTCGTGCGCATGGCGCCCGTTGCGCTGGCGTTGCTGGGAACTCGTTTGAGCCGGGCGACCGTGCTGTTCATGGGCTGGTTCGGACCCAGGGGTCTGGCGTCCATCGTGCTCGCGCTGGTGTACCTGGTGCACGAGGCAGGGTTGGCAGGCGACTCAACGGTCCGACTTGCGGTGATGGCGACGGTGCTGCTCAGCGTCTTCGCGCATGGCCTGACCGCGCAGCCCGGAATAAACCTGTACGCAAAGCGGATCGCGGCCCTCGACGAGACGTCCCCCGAGCATCAGGCGCCGGGGGATGGTTCACCCGAGCCGCCGCAGACGCCGCACGTCGGCACCTAGACGGATTCCAGGACATCGGCTGTGGTGACACCCAGGCGGGGCGCCTCAAGGCGCTCGTTGGGACAATTCTCCCGGAGCTGGTCCAGTGGCTGCCAAGTTCGGCAATCGGTGAACCAATCGGCGCGGCCGCGACGGCCGCCTGGCGCGAGGCCACGTCGATCGTGATCGCGCTCATCGCGTAACGGCAGCAGTGCATTCACCGGTGACCCTTCGGGGCCTATCGCCACAGCGCATCATCGTTAACGCTAAGCCCGGCCACCCGCGGCCGCACGAATCCGAGCCGCTATAAACGCGTTATGACTTTCGAGCGCAGGTCGGTCGTGGTCGGACTCACCGCCGCCAGCGTCGGGGTCATCTACGGGTACGACCTGTCCATCATCGCCGGCGCGCAGCTGTTCGTGACCGAGGACTTCGGACTCACCACACGCCAGCAAGAACTGCTCACGACCATGGTGGTGATCGGCCAGATCCCGGGAGCGTTCGGCGCGGGCGTCCTCGCCAATGCGATCGGGCGCAGGAAGTCGGTGCTGCTGGTCCTCGTCGCTTACGCGATGTTCGCGCTGCTGGGTGCGCTCTCGGTCTCGCTGCCGATGCTGCTGGCGGCACGATTCCTGCTGGGTCTGGCCATCGGCGTATCGGTGGTGGTCGTCCCGGTGTACGTGGCGGAGTCGGCGCCGGCGGCGGTGCGCGGATCGCTGCTGACGGCCTATCAACTCGCCACCGTCAGCGGCCTCATCGTGGGCTACCTGACCGGCTATCTGCTGGCGGATACCCATAGCTGGCGGTGGATGCTGGGGCTGGCCACCGTACCCGCGATGCTGCTGCTGCCCTTGCTGATTCGGATGCCCGATACCGCCCGCTGGTATCTGTTGAAGGGCCGGGTCGACGACGCCCGCGCCGCGCTGCTGCGCGTGGAGCCCACCGCCAACGTCGACGAAGAGCTGGCCGAGATGGGCCGCGCGTTGAACGAAGGTACTGGCGGCATGTCCGAGATGCTGCGCCCGCCGTACCTGCGGGCGACCCTCTTCGTGATAACGCTCGGCTTTCTGATCCAGATCAGCGGCATCAACGCGATCATCTACTACAGCCCCCGGATATTCGAAGCCATGGGCTTCACCGGCAATTTCGCGCTGCTGGCCCTCCCGGCCCTGGTTCAGATCGCGGGTTTGGCTGCGGTCGTGACATCGCTGCTCCTCGTCGACCGGGTGGGCCGGCGCCCAATCCTGTTGTCGGGCATCGCCATGATGGTTGCCGCCGACGTCGTGCTGCTGGCCGTGTTCGCCCGAGGCCTGGGCGGGGCCGGACTGATTCTCGGGTTCGCGGGCGTGCTGCTGTTCATCATCGGCTTCACATTGGGGTTCGGCTCCCTGGGCTGGGTGTACGCGAGCGAAAGCTTCCCGTCCCGGCTGCGGTCCCTCGGTTCGAGCGCCATGCTCACCTCCAACCTGGTGGCCAACGCCATCATCGCCGCGGTCTTTTTGACCATGCTTCACTCACTGGGCGGCGCAGGAACTTTCGCGGCGTTCGCGGTCGTCGCGGTGGTCGCCTTCGGCTTCGTCTACCGGTACGCGCCGGAGACTAAGGGCCGTCAGCTCGAGGACATCCGGCACTTCTGGGAAAACGGTGGCCGATGGTCCTGATCACCGCCGGAACGGTGGTCCTCGGCGGGCAGGCCTGCCGGCCCGGCTGGCTGGAGGCGTCCGGTCACCGAATCCTGACCTGTGGCGCCGGCCCGCCGCCGCGACCGGCCGACGCGGACTTCACCGATTGCACTGTGGTGCCGGGCTTTATCGACATGCACGTGCACGGCGGTGGCGGAGCGTCGTACACCGACCCGCAAGGCGTCGCTCACGCGGCCGACTTCCACCTGAGGCATGGCACCACGACCACGCTCGCCAGCCTGGTCACCACGTCACCCGCGGAGCTGATCGCCGGCGTGCGCGAGCTCGCCAATGCCACCCGGAATGGCACCGTTGCGGGCATCCACCTGGAGGGGCCCTGGCTCAGCCGGGCACGCTGCGGCGCGCACGACCCCGCCCAGGTGCGCGCTCCGGACCCCGCCGAGATCCACGCCGTGCTCATGGCCGGCGGCGACGCGATCCGGATGGTCACGCTGGCGCCCGAGCTCCCCGGCGCCGACGCGGCGATCCGGCGTTTCCTCGACGCGGGAGTGGTTGTGGCCGTAGGACATACGGACGCGACCTACGACCAGACCCGACGGGCCGTCGCCGCCGGCGCCACGGTCGGCACCCACCTGTTCAACGCGATGCCGCCGCTGCACCATCGCGAGCCCGGCCCGGTGCTCGCTTTGCTGCAAGACCCCCGGGTGACGTGCGAGCTGATCGCCGACGGCGTGCATGTGCATCCGGCGATGATGGCCGCGGTGATCGACGCGGCTGGGCCCGAGCGTGTCGCCCTGATCACCGACGCCATCGCCGCGGCCGGATGTGCCGACGGACCGTTTCGGCTGGGCACCGTACCGATCGACGTGGTCTCCGGGGTCGCAAGGGTGCGCGGTACGTCGACGATCGCGGGCAGCACCGCCACCATGGGGCAGGTCTTTCGCAACGTCGCCGCGCTCGCGGGGTTGGCCGCGGCGGTGCAGATGACCGCCACCACGCCGGCACGGGCTCTGCGCCTCGAGCGCGTGGGCGACCTGCGCGCGGGCTATGACGCCAATCTCGTTGTGCTGGACGCCGATCTGCAGGTCACCGCCGTCATGGCGCGTGGCGACTGGCGGCCCGACTAGCGCAGCCAGCGGGTCAGCCGCGAAAACGCCAGCCCGCCAGCGGCTCCCAAGGCCATCGCGGTCAGCGTCTGGCGTGCACTGAGACCCTCGTCCAGCTGTACCCTGGGGCTGATGATGGCGGGCCCGGGCGGTTCGACGGGCTTGTCGCGCGGACCATCGGACGCCGTCGCCGCCCACGCGGTGGCGAAAAGTACGAGATACCCTGTGACATAGCCGAACACCATCAAGCCCAGCACCGGCCCGAATGCGCGGCCGGCCGGGCTGGCCAAGACTACCCGCAGGTAGATCGACCCCACCTGCTTGAACAGCTCGAAGCCGATCGCCGCCATCAACCCGGCCCGCATCGAAGCGACGAAGCTGGCCGACTGACGCGGCAGCCGGGCGGTCATCCAGGTGAACAGCAGCCACGACACCAGCAACGACACCAAGACCGACACGACGCGAAGCACCACGCCGAGCGCCGGAGAGTCCGGTACGTGCAGCCATCTGAGTAGCGCGGCCATCGGCTCGGGCTCGCTCAGCGCAGTCAGCCCGATGGTCGCCAGGGTCACCACGAACGTGCCCATCATGGCCGCCAGATCGGAGAGTTTGCTGCGCACGAAGCCCGGTGATTCGATGCGCTGGTCCCACCACATCTCGGTCAGCGCCGCCCGCAGATGCGACATCCAGCCCAGGCCCGCCCAGGCCGCGGTGGCCAGGCCGATGATGCCGACGGAGGCGCGCGCATCGATCGCCCGATTCATCAGGTCGACCAGCTGTTGGCCTAAAGTGCCGGACACCGAGGACCTGACCCGGTCGTCGATCGTGCTGAGCAGCTGGGGGCGCCGGGACAACATGAAGCCGACCACCCCGAAACCGACCATCAGCAAAGGAAAGAGCGCGAAGATCGTGTAGTAGCTGAGGCCGGCCGCGAAGAAACCACCGTTTTTGCCGTCGAAACGCTGGTAGGCGTGCACAACATGGTCGAACCATCCGAACCGGGCCCGTAGCCGATCGAGCATCCCTGGCTTGACCGGTTCGCTCATGGTGAAAGGTGCTACCTCCGTGGCGGAAGGAATCCCAGCCGATCGTAGACCCGCTGGACCGTTTTCCCGGCCACATCCTCCGCGCGCTCCGCCCCGGTCGCGAGCACCGACTCCAACTCGGCGCGGTCCGTCATCAATTCGTCGACCCGAGCCTTGATGGGGCCGACGAACTCGACGACCGCCTCGGCGGTGTCCTTCTTCAAATCGCCGTAGCCGCGCCCGGCGTAGTCGTCCACGAGCTTGTCGATGCCGACCCCGGTGACGGCCGACCGGATGGTCAGCAGATTCGACACACCCGGCTTGGCGTCGACGTCATAGCGGATCTCGCGCTCGCTGTCGGTGACGGCCGAGCGAATCTTCTTGGCGGACTGGGCCGGATCGTCGAGCAGGTTGATAAGTCCGGCGTCTGTCGCGGCGGACTTGCTCATTTTCGACGTCGGGTCGCTCAGGTCGTAGATCTTGGCGGTGACCTTGGGGATGAGAACGTCGGGAACCACGAAGGTGTCCGGGAAGCGGCTGTTGAAGCGCTGCGCGACGTCGCGTGCGAGTTCCAGGTGCTGGCGCTGGTCCTCGCCCACGGGCACCAGATCGCTGTCGTAGGCCAGCACGTCGGCGGCCTGCAGCACCGGGTAGGTGAACAGGCCCACGGTGGTGGAGTCGCCGCCCTGCCGCGTCGACTTGTCCTTGAACTGTGTCATGCGCGACGCCTGGCCGAATCCGGTGAAGCAGCCCAGCACCCACGCCAGCTGGGTGTGGGCCGGCACGTGGCTTTGCACAAAGACGGTGCTGCGGCCGGGGTCGATGCCCAGCGCCAGGTACTGGGCCGCGGTGACCAGGGTCCGGCGTCGCAGCGCCTCGGGATCCTGCGGGATGGTGATGGCGTGCAGATCTACCACGCAGAAGAACGCGTCATGGTCGTCCTGCAGTGCGACCCACTGGGTGATGGCGCCCAACGCGTTACCGAGGTGAAGCGAATCGGAGGTGGGCTGCACGCCGGAGAAAATCCGGCGGGATCCGGTGGCGGTGCTCATGATGCCTCGATCTTTTCACGCGGGGTTCGCCGCCCTTGGCAGGCGGTTCCGGTCGCTTGCGGTACCGGCGGTACCGCGTTTAATGTCGGCGGTATGGGGAGCAGCATGGAAACTCGTCCACCGATCCACCTCGGCTCCGGAGAGCCGGTCCTGCTGCTGCACCCGTTCCTGTTGAGCCAGGCGGTATGGCACAGCGTGGCCCGGCGACTCGCCGACACCGGCCGCTATGACGTCTTCGCCCCGACGATGGCCGGGCACAACGGCGGGCCGTCCGCCGGCACCTGGTTCCTGTCCTCGGCGGTGCTGGCCGACCACGTCGAGCGCCAGATGGATGAACTCGGCTGGGAGACCGCTCACATCGTCGGCAACTCGCTGGGCGGCTGGGTCGCCTTCGAACTGGAACGGCGCGGCCGGGCGCGCAGCGTCACCGGCATCGCGCCCGCGGGCGGCTGGACGCGGTGGAGCCCGCACAAATTCGAGGTGATCGCCAAGTTCATTCTGGGCATTCCGCTGTTGATGCTGGCGTGGTTGTTCGGGCCGCGCGTGCTGCGCCTGCCCTTCAGCCGCCAGTTGGCCACGTACGCGATCAGCGCATCGCCGGACGGGGTCAGCGACGCCGAACTGCTCGGCTGCATCGACGACGTCGCCCACTGTCCCGCCTACTTCCAGCTGCTGGTCAAGGCCGCGCTACTGCACGGCCTGCGGGAACTCGCGGAGAACGCAGTCCCCGCCCACCTGGTGGTTTGCGAGAAGGACCGGATCATCCCGGGACCCAGGTTCAGCCGGCATTTCACCACCCACCTACCGGAGGACCACAAGGTCACCAGGCTCGACGGCGTGGGGCACGTTCCGATGTTCGAGGCGCCGGACCGCGTCGCCGACGTGATCAGCAGCTTTATCGACGAATGCGTCCGCGCGGCTCGGGACCGTCGGCAATCAACGGGCTAGTCCTGATGGCGGCGACCCGCTTCGCCCGGTCCCCCGCAAGCGGGAGGTGCCCCCACCGCCGCGCTCGCGATCGCCGCTAGCTCGGAACCGGCCAGCCTCTTTTCCAGGTTCTCGGCGATGGAATTCAGGAATTCCTCGCTCTGCTGCCACTCCTGATCAGGGCCGATGAGGATGGCGAGGTCCTTGGTCATCTTTCCGCTCTCGACCGTGGAGATGACGACGTCTTCCAGCGTTTGAGCGAATTCGATCACCTCGGGCGTGTTGTCGAGCTTTCCGCGGTGCTGCAGGCCGCGCGTCCAGGCGAAGATCGAGGCGATGGGGTTGGTCGAGGTCGGTTTGCCGGCCTGGTACTGCCGGAAGTGCCGGGTGACGGTGCCGTGCGCGGCTTCCGCCTCGACCGTCTTGCCGTCGGCCGTCATCAGCACCGACGTCATCAGCCCCAGCGAGCCATAGCCCTGCGCGACGGTGTCCGACTGGACGTCACCGTCGTAGTTCTTGCAGGCCCACACGTAGCCGCCCTCCCACTTCAGGCAAGCGGCCACCATGTCGTCGATCAGCCGGTGTTCGTAGGTCAGCCCTTCGGCTTCGAACTTCTCCTTGAATTCCTCGTCGTAGATGCGCTGGAACTCGTCTTTGAACATGCCGTCGTAGGCCTTGAGGATGGTGTTCTTGGTCGACAGGTACACCGGCCATTTGGCGTTGAGGCCGTATGCGAACGAGGCGCGTGCGAAATCCCGGATGGAGTCCTTGAAGTTGTACATCCCCATCACGACGCCGCCGTTCTCGGGGATCGACACCATCTCGTGCACCATCGGCTCGCTGCCGTCGGCGGGCGTGAAAGTCAATGTGACGGTGCCCGGCTTGTCGACCTTGAAGTTCGTAGCCCGATACTGGTCGCCAAAAGCGTGGCGGCCGATGACAATTGGCTTGGTCCAGCCCGGCACCAGGCGCGGCACGTTCGAGATCACGATCGGCTCGCGGAAGATAGTGCCGCCCAGGATGTTCCGGATCGTTCCGTTGGGCGACAGCCACATCTTCTTCAGGTTGAATTCCTGGACGCGGGCTTCGTCGGGGGTGATGGTTGCGCACTTGACGCCCACACCGTGCTTCTTGATGGCATACGCGGCGTCGATGGTCACCTGGTCGTTGGTGCGGTCGCGGTTTTCGATTCCCAGGTCGTAATACTCCAAGTTGATGTCGAGATGCGGCAGGATCAGCATGTCCTTGATGAACTTCCAGATGACGCGGGTCATCTCGTCACCGTCGAGCTCGACTATCGGGCCTTCAACCTTGATCTTGCCTTCATGGGACATCTGCGTCCGAACCCTCCACGCATCCAGCTTGGCGAGCGGTTGCTCGTGAGGGCCAGCCTACAAGGAGCCCTCGTCGGCCGGAGAGGGCAGTGAGGGCCCGAAGAGGCCATTCGGGGGACGCCGGGTCGGCGCGGGTGGCATCATGTCAGCGACATAAGATATTCTGCATATCGGTCATGAGCGCCAGCGCAAAGCCCCGGCTTGCTGGCCGGCAACCCTCCAACCGCGGTGGGGTGCCCCGGGTGATGACCAGGTCTAGTAGCCCAGCCGGCTGCACGGCAAGCGCGGGTCCGCCATAACGGACCCCTGACTAGAGGGAAACGTGATGCGCTTCTGTCAACCTCATATGGCCCATTCGGACCTGCCGATGTGTCGAATCGCGCGTCGCTGTTAGCCGGCGGCCGCCGGTCGACTGTCACCCCGTGGCCCATTGGTGACGTCCCATGCGGTCGCCGCACGCGCCACCGATCGTTCATTCACAGCAGACCCAGCAGAAAGCAATAGCTCATGAGCTCCGAAGACAGCACCGAACCAGACCCGACGGCGCATTGGTCGTTCGAAACAAGGCAGATTCATGCCGGCCAGCTGCCGGACCCCGCCACCAACGCCCGCGCGCTGCCGATTTACCAGACCACGTCGTACGTCTTCAACGACACCGCGCATGCCGCCGCCCTGTTCGGGCTCGAGGTTCCGGGCAACATCTACACCCGGATCGGCAACCCGACCACCGACGTCGTCGAACAGCGCATCGCCGCGCTCGAGGGCGGCGTGGCCGCGCTGTTCCTGAGCTCGGGCCAGGCGGCTGAGACGTTTGCCATATTGAACCTCGCGTGCGCCGGGGATCACATCGTCTCCAGCCCGCGGCTCTACGGCGGCACCTATAACCTGTTCCATTATTCGCTGGCCAAGCTCGGCATCGAGGTCAGCTTCGTCGAGGATCCCGACGACCTGGACTCGTGGCAGGCCGCGGTGCGGCCGAACACCAAGGCGTTCTTCGGCGAGACCATCTCGAATCCGCAGATCGATGTGCTGGACATCCCCGGGGTGGCCGGGGTCGCCCACGCCAACGGGGTGCCGTTGATCGTCGACAACACCATTGCCACGCCCTACCTGATCCAGCCGTTCACGCACGGCGCCGACATCGTGGTGCACTCGGCCACCAAGTACCTGGGCGGACACGGCGCCGCGATCGCCGGCGTCATCGTCGACGGCGGCACGTTCGACTGGACGCAGGGCCGTTTCCCCGGATTCACCACGCCCGATCCCAGCTACCACGGCGTGGTGTACGCGGAGCTGGGACCGCCGGCGTTTGCGCTCAAGGCGCGGGTGCAACTACTGCGCGACTATGGGTCGGCGGCTTCGCCGTTCAACGCGTTCCTGGTGGCCCAGGGCATCGAAACGCTCAGCCTGCGTATCGAGCGCCACGTCGCCAACGCGCAGCGGGTCGCCGAGTTCCTGGCCGGCCGCCAAGCCGACAACCAGGGCGTGCTTTCCGTCAACTATGCGGGACTGCCCAGCTCGCCCTGGCACGAGCGGGCAAAGAAGCTGGCGCCCAAGGGAACCGGAGCCGTCCTGGCGTTCGAGCTGGCCGGTGGCATCGAGGCCGGGAAGGCGTTCGTGAACGCGCTCAAGCTGCACAGCCATGTCGCCAACATCGGCGACGTGCGCTCGCTGGTGATTCACCCGGCGTCGACCACCCACGCCCAGCTGAGCCCCGCTGAGCAGTTGACCACCGGCGTCAGCCCGGGGCTGGTGCGGCTGGCCGTCGGACTCGAGGGTATCGACGACATCCTGGCCGACTTGGAGCTCGGCTTCGCCGCGGCCCGGAAGCACGGGGCCGACGCGCCCGGCGCCCATCCGCGGGCCGTGGCGGCATTCTGAGGGCTTCGACGTGACAATCTTCGATGTGCCGACCCAGACGTTGCCCGCCGAAGGCGAAATCGGTCTGGTCCATATCGGCTCGCTGACCACCGAAAGCGGCGCGGTGATCGACGACGTCTGTATCGCCATCCAACGCTGGGGCGAGTTGTCGCCGACGCGTGACAACGTGGTGGTGGTGCTGCACGCCCTCACCGGTGACTCGCACATCACCGGGCCTGCCGGACCCGGGCATCCCACACCCGGCTGGTGGGATGGGGTGGCCGGGCCGGGTGCGCCGATCGACACCGACCGCTGGTGCGCGGTGGCCACCAATGTGCTGGGCGGTTGCCGCGGCTCCACCGGGCCCAGCTCGCTGGCTCGGGACGGAAAGGCCTGGGGCTCAAGGTTTCCGTCGATCACGATGCGCGACCAGGTAGCGGCCGATATCGCCGCCCTCGCCGCCCTGGGCATCAGCGAAGTCGCCGCCGTCGTCGGCGGGTCCATGGGCGGCGCACGGGCTTTGGAGTGGATGGTCGGGCACCCGCACCGGGTCCGGGCCGGGCTACTGCTGGCGGTCGGAGCTCGCGCCACCGCCGACCAGATCGGCACCCAGACCACTCAAGTCGCGGCCATTAAGGCCGACCCGAACTGGCAGGGCGGCGACTACCACCACACCGCACGCAAACCGGAGGCCGGGTTGGCGATCGCCCGCCGCTTCGCGCACCTGACTTACCGTGGCGAGGTCGAGCTCGACAGCCGGTTCGGCAACGACATGCAGGGCGACGAGGACCCGTCGGACGGCGGCCGCTACGCGGTGCAGAGTTATCTGGAATACCAGGGCGACAAGCTTTTGGCCCGCTTCGACCCGGGAAGCTATGTGGTCTTGACCGATGCGCTGACGAGCCACGACGTCGGTCGTGGCCGGGGCGGTGTGCGCAACGCCTTACTCGGGTGCCCGGTACCGGCCGTGGTAGGCGGTATCACCTCCGACCGGCTCTACCCGCTGCGCCTGCAGGAGGAGCTGGTGGAATTGCTGCCAGGCTGCACCGGCCTGCACGTGGTCGAGTCGCGCTGTGGGCACGACGGCTTCCTGGTGGAGTCCGAAGCGGTAGGCGATTTGATCCGCAAGACTCTCGACCTGGCCGACGCGGACAACAAGGAAAGCACGTTTCGACGGTGACCCGTCCCAGGCACGACCGCTCCCTGTCCTTCGGCTCGGCGGCCGCCGCCTATGAGCGTGGTCGCCCGTCCTATCCGCCCGAGGCGATCGACTGGCTGCTGCCAAGCGGTGCGCGTCAGGTCCTCGACCTGGGTGCGGGCACCGGGAAGCTGACGACCCGGCTGGTGGAACGCGGCCTGGACGTGGTGGCCATCGATCCGATTCCCGACATGCTCGAAGTGCTGCGCGCGTCGTTGCCGGAGACTCGCGCGCTGCTCGGGACCGCCGAAGAGATTCCCTTGCCCGACAACAGCGTTGACGCGGTGCTGGTCGCACAGGCATGGCACTGGGTGGATCCCGAGCGTGCGATCCCCGAGGTGGCCCGTGTGCTGCGGCCGGGCGGACGGCTGGGCCTGGTGTGGAACACCCGCGACGAACGGCTCGGCTGGGTGCGCGAACTCGGCGAGATCATCGGTTCCGACGGCGAGCGGGGCCGCTTCAACGTGGATCTGTCGGCCTCTTTCGCCGAGCCGGAGCGCCATCAGGTCGAGTGGACGAATTATCTCACGCCGCAAGCCTTGATCGACTTGGTATCGTCGCGCAGTTACTGCATCACGTCGCCCAACGAGGTGCGCAGCAAGACGCTCGACCAGGTGCGCGAGCTGCTGGCGACCCACCCGGCACTGGCGAATTCGGCCGGCCTGGCGCTGCCCTATGTCACGGTGTGCATCCGGGCGACGCTGGCCGCGTCGCGCTAACGCTGCTGCATTCCGGCCCCTGTCACCGCGAGAATGGTGCGCGTGATCAGTTCAGGATCGTCGAGCATGGGAACATGCCCCACGTCGGGCAAAACTTGGGGGCGGCTTATCAGATGCCATCAAGAAGTTTGGCACGAGCCGGTTCAGTCAAACGGTGTTGCCGCACGGTGAAGCCGACACGGGCAGCCCGCTGGGATCAAATGAAGTCGCGCGGCTACCAATCGTCGTCGTCCGCGTTGTTGCGGAGGAGTCTTTCGGGGAAGTGGAAGGTGTTGATGCGGGGTTGGCCGCGTTCTAGCCGTGGGGGTGGGATCCATTCGGTGTCGCCGTTGTCGTTTTTGCGGGTGGACCAGCTGCCGGGTTGGAGGATGCGGTGGTGGGTGCCGCAGGCGAAGGTGAGGTTGTTGACGTCGGTGCAGCGGCAGGTGGCGTAGCCGGTGACGTGATGAACTTCGCTGTAGTAGCCGGGCACGGTGCAGCCGGGCGCTGAACAGCCGCGGTCCTTGGCGTACAACACGATTCGTTGGCCGGG
>JARLGR010000022.1 GCA_031292665.1 Mycobacterium sp.
AGATCGAGTACCAGCGCAACGGTGAGCGCTACCAATTCCTGCGCTGGGGCCAGGGCGCGTTCCGGGACTTCAAGGTGGTGCCGCCGGGCACCGGCATCGTGCACCAGGTGAACATCGAGTACCTGGCGAGTGTGGTCGTGGTGCGAGACGGCCTGGCCTACCCCGACACGTGCGTGGGCACCGACTCGCACACGACGATGGTCAACGGCCTCGGCGTTCTGGGCTGGGGCGTGGGCGGCATCGAGGCCGAGGCCGCGATGCTGGGCCAGTCGGTGTCGATGCTGATCCCGCGGGTCGTCGGGTTCAAGCTGACCGGTGAGATCCAGCCGGGCGTCACCGCCACCGACGTCGTGTTGACCGTCACCGAGATGCTGCGTAAGCACGGCGTGGTCGGCAAGTTCGTCGAGTTCTACGGCGAGGGCGTGGCCGAGGTGCCGCTGGCCAACCGTGCCACGCTGGGCAACATGAGCCCCGAGTTCGGTTCCACCGCAGCGATTTTCCCGATCGACGACGAGACCATCTCGTATCTGAAGGTCACCGGGCGTAAGCCGGAGCAGCTGGCGCTGGTCGAGGCCTACGCCAAAGCACAGGGCATGTGGCATGACCCTGAGCACGAGCCGGAGTTCTCCGAATACCTCGAACTCAACCTGTCCGATGTCGTGCCGTCGATCGCCGGCCCCAAGCGCCCGCAGGACCGCATCGCGCTGTCCGCCGCCAAAGCCACGTTCCGCGAGCAGATTCCCGGCTATGTCGGCGATGACCCCGACAAGCAGCAGTACTCCAAGCTGGACGAGGCGGTCGACGAGTCGTTCCCCGCGAGCGACCCCGGCCAGTTGCAGAACGGCCACGCCGACGACGCGCCCGTGGCGCACTCGGCAGCCGCACACGCGAAGGGCCGGGCGAGCAACCCGGTGAAGGTGAAGTCCGACGAATACGGCGAGTTCGTGCTGGACCACGGCGCGGTGGTGATCGCCGCCATCACGTCGTGCACCAACACGTCCAACCCCGAGGTGATGCTGGGTGCGGCGCTGCTGGCCCGCAACGCCGTCGACAAAGGCCTGACGTCCAAGCCGTGGGTGAAGACCACAATGGCCCCGGGCTCGCAGGTGGTCAGCGACTACTACGAAAAGGCTGGGCTGTGGCCGTATCTGGAGAAGCTGGGCTTCTATCTGGTGGGCTACGGCTGCACCACCTGCATCGGCAACTCCGGCCCGCTGCCCGAGGAGGTCTCGAAGGCGATCAACGACAACGACCTGTCGGTGGCCGCCGTGTTGTCCGGGAACCGGAACTTCGAGGGCCGCATCAACCCCGACGTCAAGATGAACTACCTGGCGTCGCCGCCGCTGGTGGTCGCCTACGCGCTGGCCGGGACGATGGACTTCGACTTCGAGCACGACGCGCTGGGCCAGGACAAGGACGGCAAGGACGTGTTTCTCAAGGACATCTGGCCGTCGCAGCAGGACGTCTCGGACACCATCGCGTCGGCGATCAACCAGGAGATGTTCACCAAGAACTACGCCGATGTGTTCAAGGGCGGCGAGCGGTGGCGCAACCTGCCGACGCCGAGCGGCAACACCTTTGAGTGGGATCCGGAGTCGACGTACGTGCGCAAGCCACCCTACTTCGAGGGCATGTCGGCGGAGCCCGAGCCGGTCGGCGACATCACCGGGGCCCGGGTGCTTGCGCTGCTGGGCGATTCGGTGACCACCGACCACATCTCCCCCGCCGGCAGCATCAAGCCGGGCACGCCGGCGGCCCGGTACCTCGACGAGCACGGCGTGGATCGCAAGGACTACAACTCCTTCGGTTCGCGGCGCGGCAACCACGAGGTGATGATCCGCGGCACGTTCGCCAACATCCGGCTGCGCAACATGCTGCTCGACGACGTGGCCGGCGGCTACACGCGTGACTTCACCCAGGACGGGGCTCCCCAGGCCTTCATCTACGACGCGGCGCAAAACTATGCGGCACAGGGCATTCCGCTGGTGGTGCTGGGCGG
Source organism: Mycobacterium sp. (assembly GCA_031292665.1). Taxonomy (GTDB): domain Bacteria; phylum Actinomycetota; class Actinomycetes; order Mycobacteriales; family Mycobacteriaceae; genus Mycobacterium. Next base: position 2,000 of record JARLGR010000022.1, read on the forward strand.
CAAGGAGTACGGCTCGGGTTCGTCGCGGGACTGGGCGGCCAAGGGCACGCTGCTGCTGGGCGTGCGGGCGGTGATCGCCGAGTCGTTCGAGCGCATCCACCGCTCCAACCTCATTGGCATGGGCGTCATCCCGCTGCAGTTCCCGGAAGGTGAGTCGGCCACGTCGCTGGGGCTCGACGGCACCGAGGTGTTCGACATCACCGGTATCGACGCCCTCAACACCGGCAAGACGCCGAAGACGGTGCACGTCAAGGCCAGTTCCGGCGGGGACGCCGGAAACATAGTGGAGTTCGACGCGGTGGTGCGCATCGACACCCCCGGGGAGGCCGACTACTACCGCGACGGCGGCATCCTGCAGTACGTGCTGCGCAACATGCTCAAGTCGGGCTAAGCCCGGTCGCCCGTGCCCAAGGTCAGCGAGGACCATCTGGCGGCTCGCCGTCGTCAGATCCTGGACGGTGCTCGCCGTTGCTTCGCCGAATACGGCTACGAGAAGGCCACGGTGCGGCGGCTGGAACAGGCGATCGGGATGTCGCGGGGTGCGATCTTCCACCACTTCCGCGACAAGGACGCGCTGTTCTTCGCCCTGGCGCACGAGGACGCCGAACGGATGGCCGACGTGGCGTCCCGCGAGGGCCTCATTCAGGTGATGCGTGACATGCTCGCCGCGCCCGACCAGTTCGACTGGCTCGCCACCCGGTTGGAGATCGCGCGCAAGCTGCGCAACGACCCGGCATTCAGCCGCGGGTGGGCGGAGCGCTCCGCGGAACTGGCGGCGGCGACCACCGATCGGCTGCGCCGGCAGAAGGAGGCGCACCGGGTGCGCGCCGACGTTCCCGACGACGTCTTGCAGTGCTACCTGGAGTTGGTGCTCGACGGACTGGTGGCCCGGCTGGCATCCGGCGAGGACCCGCAGCGGCTGGCCGCCGTCCTCGACCTGGTCGAGAGATCGGTGCGCCGGAGCTGAGAAGGCCGACTGTGAATCCTACGACGCGACACGCCGTTTCGGCGTCGCAGGATTCACAACCGGCGACTTACCGAGACTGGGAAGTGTGGTTGGGGCCGCCGCGGCTGCGCATGGTGGTACCCGACCGCACCAGTAGGCTGTGGATCGATCCGTATGACCGACCGGTGCTGGCGGCCAGGTTCCGGATGCTGGCCCCGCCCTCATAGGCGTTGCGCAGCTCGTGCAACAACTCGTCGCGAGTCTTCTTCGACTTTTTCATTTCGGCCGCTCCACGCTTCGACGATGTTAAGTACCTAGGGTAAAAACCCGTCGTCGGCTGCGGGCCGATTTGGCCGAATCGCCTGCGGCGGCTCGGGCTAGGTGAGCTCTACGCCAGCTCGATGAGATCGCGGTACTCGTCGGACCAGTAGTCCTCGGTGCCGTCTGGCAACAACACGACGCGCTGCGGGTCGAGCGCCTCCGCCGCCCCGGGGTCGTGCGTCACCAGCACCACCGCGCCCCGATAGCTGCGCAGCGCGTCGAGCACCTGTTCGCGTGACGCGGGATCGAGGTTGTTGGTCGGTTCGTCGAGCAGCAGGACATTCGCGGTGGATGCCACCAGACCGGCCAGCGCGAGCCTGGTCTTCTCGCCGCCGGACAGGGTTCCGGCCGGTTGCTCGAGCTGCGGACCGCTGAACATGAACGCGCCGAGCAGGCCGCGCAACTCCTGATCGCCGGAGTCGGGCGCGGCGTGGCGGATGTTCTCCCACACGGTCGCGTCGTTGTCGAGGGTGTCGTGCTCCTGCGCGAAATAACCGACCCGCAAACCGTGTCCGGGCTCGAGCGCCCCCGTGTCGGGGTTCTCGACGCCGGCCAGGATGCGCAGGAGCGTCGTCTTACCGGCGCCGTTGAGTCCCAGCACCACCACGCGCGAGCCGCGGTCGATGGCCAGATCGACGCCGGCGAACACCTCGAGCGACCCGTACAGCTTGCTCAACCCCGAGGCCGTCAGCGGTGTGCGCCCGCACGCCGCCGGGGTGGGAAACCTGATCCGGGCGACCTTGTCGCCGACCCGTTCCTCGTCGAGCGCCGCCATCATCCGGTCGGCACGGCGCAACATGTTCTGTGCCGCAACGGCTTTCGTGGCCTTGGCGCCCAGCTTGGCAGCCTGCGTCCGAAGTGCGGCGGCCTTGCGTTCGGCGTTGGTCCGTTCGCGACGGCGACGCTGCTCGTCGGTGGCCCGGGCGTCCAGGTACTTCTGCCAGTCCATGTTGTAGACGTCGACCTCGCCGCGCACCGCGTCCAGGAACCACACCCGGTTGACCACGTCGGCGAGCAGCTCGACGTTGTGGCTGATGATCACCAGCCCGCCGGCGTGGGCACGCAGGAAGTCCCGCAGCCAGCCGATCGAATCCGCGTCGAGGTGATTGGTCGGCTCGTCGAGCAGCAGGGTCGTCGCCGATCCGGCGCCGCTGTCGGATGCGGCGAACAGGATGCGCGCCAACTCCACCCGGCGCCGCTGCCCGCCGGACAGTGTGCGCAGTTTCTGCGTCAGCACCCGGTCCGGCAGACCGAGGCTGGCGCAGATGCGGCTGGCTTCGCTCTCGGCGCCGTAGCCGCCCAACGCGACGAAACGCTCCTCCAGCTGCCCGTAGCGGCGGATCGCGCGGTCCCGCGCGTCGTCGTCGGCGACCTCGGCCATCAACGCCTGCTGCTTTTCCAGGTCCGTGAGCAAGACGTCCAGCCCGCGGGCCGACAGCACTCGGTCGCGGGCCAGGACGTCGAGATCGCCCTCCCTGGGATCCTGTGGCAGGTAACCGATTTCGCCGGCGCGAACGACCGATCCGGCGTACGGTTCGCTCTCCCCGGCCAGGATGCGTTGGGTGGTGGTCTTACCCCCGCCGTTGCGACCGACCAGCCCGATGCGGTCGCCGGGCTGCACGCGAAGGTCGGGGCCGTCGGGTGAGAGCAGGATGCGCGCGCCAGCGCGGACCTCCAGGTCCGTGGCCGTGATCACGATCGCTCCCTATTTGTCGTCGGTGAACACCGCGGGTCGGCGCTCTTTGCGCGCGGCAACCGCTTCTTCGAAGTTGGCGGTGAGCAGGCGGACGAAAAGCTGTCCCAAGCCCTCGGCTTGCATGTGTCCCTCCAGGCTACCGGCGTCGAGCCCACTCCACAGTGTGCGCTTGGTCAACTCGGTGCCCGGCCGGGAGAAGGCGGCTATCCGGGTGGCGATCGCGTAGCAGGTGTCCAGCAGTTGCTCGTCCGGGACCTGACACGACACCAGGCCGATGCGCTCGGCTTCCTCGGCGGTGACGTCGCGTCCGGTGAGCATGATCTCGAACGCGCGCGACGACCCGATGGCCCTCGGCAGCAGGTAACTCAACCCCAGCTCGCTGGCCGTCAGCCCGTTGTTGATGCCGGCAGCCCGGAAATAGGCGCTGGTGGAGGCCACCCTTATGTCGGCGGCCAGCGCCAGACACAGGCCGCCGCCGATGGCCGGGCCGTTGACCGCGGCGATCACCGGCTGGTGCAACCGCCGCAGCGCCAGGATGACGTCGTCGAGGACCTCCATGGAGCGCAGGGCATAGGTGGGGCGGGTCAGCCCGTCGACGTCGGGCACCGAACCCGCGGACTTGTGGTCGGCGCCCGAGGAGAACCCTCGGCCCGCCCCGGTCAGCACGACCACGCGCACGGAGTTGTCGTGGGTGACCTTGTCGAGGGCCCCCTTCAGCGGCACCATGACGTCGAACGCCATGGAGTTCATCCGCTCGGGCCGGTTCAGGGTTATCAGCGCGACCCCCGGCCGCGGGTGCTCTACCAGTACCAGGCTCACCCGTGAACGGTAGCGTGCAGCGACGTCGAAGGCGTGTCAGGCCTGTTCGGCTTGCCCTTCGGCTTGTTCTTCCAGGGCCGCGTCGACGTCGAAGGCCCGGATTTGCTGCACCAGGTCCTCCAGGGCCGCCGGCGGCAGGGCCCCGGCCTGGTTGAACAGCAGTTTGCCCTTCTTGAAGGCCATCAGCGTGGGGATGGACCGGATCTGGGCGGCCGCTGCCAGCTGTTGTTCGGCTTCCGTGTCGACCTTGGCGTGCACGATGTCGGGGTGTTTCTCCGACGACGCCTGGAAGGTCGGGCCGAACTGGCGGCACGGTCCGCACCACGACGCCCAGAAGTCGACAAGCACGATGTCGTTGCCCTCGATGGTTTCGTTGAACTTTTCGGCGCTGAGGTCGCGTGTTGTCACAATGGCCCTAACGCGCCGAACTGGCCCCTTGTTCCTGCGTTGTTCCCGCGGGCTCGATGCGGCGCGGATTAGGCCCCGCTGGCCGGCGGTGGAATCGATTCAACAAGCGGACCTGCGTGACGTCCACCAGTTACCGCTCGGTTTCGAAGTTGACCTTGCCGTGGACGATGTCGGGGTGTTTCTCCGATGACGCCTGGTACGTCGGGGTGAACACGTCACACGACGCGCATAACGGTGCCCAGAAGTAGACGAGCACATTGTCGTTGCCGTAAGTGGTCGGCTTGAAATGCGCGGCGGTGAGGTCTCGGGTGGACACGTCTGAGCGTACGACCGGGATCACAGAATCGCTGGGTACCGCTGGATTTCGAACCTCAAGCAGCGGCGCCGCACGCACGTCGGCGATCCCGCCGGTCAGCAGGACCGGCGGCGCGGATTCGCCTATGGCACAAGGCCGCGCGAGGTTACGGTTGCGTACGTTTTCCCGCGTCGGACAGACTTAGGGCTGTTGACCCGCCGGTGCAGAGACCAGTAAGGGGACTAGCCTTGGGCCACTACATCGCCAACGTCCGTGATCTCGAGTTCAACCTCTTCGAAGTTCTTGATGTAGGCGCTGTCCTAGGCGCCGGACGCTACAGCGACCTCGACGAGGACACCGTACGAACGATATTGGCGGAAGCCGCTCGCCTGGCGGAAGGCCCGGTTGCCGAGTCCTTTGCCTTTGCCGACCGCAATCCCCCGGTATTCGACCCGGACGCCCACACCATCAGCGTGCCGCCCGAGTTGGCCAAGACGGTGCAAGCGATCAAAGAAGCCGGGTGGTGGCGGCTGGGGCTGGCCGAAGAGATCGGTGGCATGCCCGCACCACCGCCGCTGGCATGGGCGGTCACCGAAATGATCTTCTGTGCCAACCCCTCTGCGAGCTTCTTCTGCCTGGGCCCTTTCATGGCGCAGGCGCTTTACGTCGAGGGCAACGAGGAGCAGCGGAACTGGGCCGCGGTGGGTGTGGAGCGCGGTTGGCAGGCCACCATGGTGCTCACCGAACCCGACGCGGGATCCGACGTCGGTGCGGGCCGCACCAAGGCCGTCGAACAACCCGACGGCACCTGGCACATCGAGGGCGTCAAACGGTTCATCTCCGGTGGAGACGTGGGCAACACCGCCGAGAACATCTTCCACCTGGTGCTGGCCCGGCCCGAGGGCGCCGGTCCGGGCACCAAAGGGTTGAGCCTGTTCTACGTTCCCAACTACCTTTTCGACCCCGACACCTTCGAACTCGGTTCCCGCAATGGAGTTTTCGTCACCGGCGTGGAACACAAGATGGGTATCAAGTCCTCGGCGACGTGCGAAATGACTTTTGGCGCGACCGATGTGCCCGCCGTTGGCTATTTAGTCGGCGACGTGCACAACGGGATCGCGCAGATGTTCACCGTGATCGAGCATGCCCGCATGACGATCGGCGTCAAGGCTGCGGGCACCCTGTCCACGGGCTACCTGAACGCGCTGGCCTACGCCAAAGAGCGGGTGCAGGGTGCGGACCTCACCCAGATGACCGATAAGACGGCACCGCGGGTCACGATCATGCACCACCCCGACGTGCGCCGCAGCCTGATGACCCAGAAGGCCTACGCCGAGGGCCTGCGGGCGCTCTACATGTACGCGGCCGCACATCAGGACGACGATGTCGCACAACGGGTTTCGGGTGCAGATCATGATTTGGCGCACCGCGTCGACGACCTGCTGCTGCCCATCGTCAAAGGGGTGAGCTCGGAACGGGCCTACGAGGTCCTGACCGAGTCGCTGCAGACGCTGGGCGGCTCGGGCTTCCTGCAGGACTATCCGCTCGAGCAGTACATCCGCGATTCCAAGATCGACTCACTGTACGAGGGCACGACGGCGATTCAGGCGCTGGACTTCTTCTACCGCAAGATCGTCCGCGACCGCGGCCAGGCCCTGCAATTTGTGACGGCTCAGATCAGTAACACCATCGATACCTGTGATGAGGCACTGAAACCGCTGGCCGAGCTGCTGGAAACCGCGCTCGACGACGTCACGGCGATGACGGGCGCGCTGACCGGATACCTGATGTCCGCCACGCAACACCCCACCGAGATTTACAAGGTGGGGCTCGGATCGGTGCGATATCTGCTCGCGGTGGGCGACCTTTTGATCGGCTGGCGGTTGCTGGTGCAAGCCGGTATCGCGCGCGCCGCACTGGCCGACGCGCCGGACAGTAGCAACGCGAAGAACGACAAAGCGTTCTACCAGGGCAAGATCGCGACCGCGGCGTTCTTCGCCAAGAACATGCTGCCGAGGCTGACCGCGCAGCGCAGGGTTATCGAGTCCATCGATGACGACATCATGCGAGTTTCCGAAGCCGCGTTCTGACGCGCACATAGATCACGCACAGGTTCAGCGGGTAAACCCGTTCGTTGAGCACCACTGACGAATGGAGAAACGTTGATATCCGCCAACTCTCATATGCCTCGGCTTGCCCGATTCGCGGTCCTCGCGGTCACCGGAGCCGCCGCGCTATCCCTCGCGGCGTGCGGCTCGTCGAACACGTCAAGCTCCACGTCATCACCGAGTCCTGCGGCGGGCTCCCCGGCACCGACTTCGTCGGCGCCCGCCAACGGCGAAGCGCATGTCAGCGGGCTGATCGCAGCGGTGTCGGGCAACGCAATTCAAGTCACCCGGGAGAATGGCAACGCCACGGTGGACTTCACCCCCTCGACCGAGGTCACCGAGGTCACCGCGGGCGCGCTGACCGACGTCACCACGGGCAGCTGCGTCACGGTGCGGCCCTCCCACGAGGAACCCCAGGGCGGGCAACCCGTCACCGCGGCAAACGTGCGCATCAGCCCGGCCGTCGACGGCAAATGCCCGCAGGCCAAGGAGTCTGTGCCGGGATCAGGGCCAGGTTCCACCACGCCGGCACCTTCACCCACGACGGCGCCAGCGAAGCGATCCGCGGTGCAAGGCGCGGTGGCTTCCGTCGCGGGTAACACCATCAACGTCTCGAGCACCGACGCCAGCGGCAACACCTCGCAGACGGCCGTCGCGGTCAACGACAAGACCAAGTACACCAAGCAGGCGTCGTCCACCAGTCAAGCGATCACTGCGGGTAAGTGCATTGCGGCGCGGGGAACCAAGGACGGCAGCGGCGCGCTGCAGGCCACGACCGTCAACCTGCGACCGGCCAACGACGGCAAATGCGGGGGCCCGGGCAGGCAGCCGCACGGCCAGGGAGGGTGATCACCACCTGTGGGCGGTCAGCTGGCTGTGAGCACCGACTGGTTCAATCCCAAGTACCGCGCACCAACTCCATAGCAGGTCAGATGGCATTTTCAGGCCCGAAGGCCGGCGGCTCCCTCGTGCTTGAGACTTCCTCGACACCGTCGATAAACCCTTGCCAGTACGGATTGTCGCGGTCGGGGACCTCCACGAGGTCGCCCAACTGGCCCTCCGTCGCGTAGTCGGTCGCCCATACGGTTCCATCCCCGAACCCTCTTCGGTACTCCTCGGCCTCCGGGTCGTCGACCCTGGCGTCCGGCCTGGTAGCGAAGGTCGCCGTATCGCTGCTCGCAGCCTCCTTGATCTTCATGTTGGACGCAGCTCCTCCTGTCGCGCCTGCGACCGGAGGGGCCGGAGCTACGGCATCGTCGCGCGGCGGGTCCTTCTCTGCCGCGCCTTGTTGCAGGTATTCGTGAATGGCGTTCGCGGCCTTGCGTCCCGCGCCCATGGCTAGGATCACGGTCGCGGCGCCGGTCACGATGTCGCCGCCGGCGAAGACGCCTTGGCGGCTTGTGGCGCCCGTCTGCGGATCGGCGACGAT
>JARLGR010000131.1 GCA_031292665.1 Mycobacterium sp.
AAACGCCCGCCGACCGAGCGACACCGGCCGACTTGTCATACCCATCCGGCAAAATCAGCCCCACAAGCCCGACGGCACCGGCTCCACACCATACGAACAGGCCGCACGCAAAATCGAGGTTAGTACGTTCTGCCAGCGAATAGCCGACGGTTTCCCCAGTCCGTCGATCTTAGATTTACTGCGCCAATGCTTAGCCCGCTTTACCCGTACGGTTGCGCATTACACTCGAAATTGTCAGTCGCTCCAGTCATGTCAATCGCATAGTTGCAGCCATCCGCAACCTGCTATTTCCGCGGTGTTCGGTCGACGCGCAGTCGATCAAATCTAGTTTGCGAATTGTGGTCGAAACAGGGCAGAAGCGCGTAGCGTACCCAATTATCTGAATACTTGCCGTGAGGTCGGTCCACCCCCCTGGTGATGGGAGCTGTAGATGTCGTCTTTCATGGTTGCAATTCCTGAGGCTCTGGCCTCAGCGTCGGCGGATTTGACCAGCCTCGGATCGACGATCGGGGAGGCCAACGCGGCGGCGGCGGGCTCCACCACGCAGGTGGTCGCTGCGGCCCAGGATGAGGTGTCGGCCGCGATCTCGGCGCTGTTCGGCAACTACGGCCAGGCGTATCAGGCGCTGAGCGCGCGGGTGGGGCAGTATCACGCGCAGTTTGTGCAGGCGTTGAACTCAGGCGGGCTCATGTACGCGGCCGCGGAGGCCGTCAACGCGTCGCCGCTGCAGACTGTGGCGCAGGACGTGTCGGCGATGGTGGGCTATGACGGTGGGGTGTCGGCGGCGGCCGCGCAGTTGACGCCGGGGGCGACCCTGAGGCAGATGGTGCAGACTCTGCCGAACGTGGGCAACGGCAACATCGGCAACGCCAACGTGGGCATGGGCAATATCGGCGTCGCGAACTTGGGCTTCGGCAATACCGGCATCTTGAACCTTGGCGGTGGCAACATCGGCGTCCGAAACGTTGGTTTCGGCAATCTTGGCAGTTTCAACATCGGCGGCGGAAACACCAACAACCACAACATCGGCTTCGGAAACTACAACACCGGCGGTAAGACGGGCTTTAACTTCGGCCTCGGCAATACCGGCAACAACAACACCGGCTTCGGCAACTTCGGCGCCGGCAACTCCGGCGGCGGCAACACCGGCACCGGAAACGTCGGCTTCGGCAACAGCGGCAGCTACAACATGGGCTTCGGGCTCACCGGCAACCACCAGATCGGTGTCGGCGGTACCTACTACAACACGGCAACTGGCCAGTTCGTTCAGGGAGGGCTGAACTCGGGCAGCGGCAACATGGGCTTCGGCAACTCCGGGACCAACAACATCGGCCTGTTCAACTCCGGCAGCGGCAACGTCGGCATCTTCAGTTCCGGCACCAATACCCTGCAACCGGGCAGCATGAACGGCTTCGGTATCGGCAACTCCGGTACCGGCGTCTTCGGCATCGGGAACTCGGGCACGCTGAACTGGGGCGTCGGCAACTCGGGCTTCGGAAACACCGGCCATTTCAACGCCGGCGGCGACATGCTCTTCGGCGGCAACACCGGCTCCGGGAACGCGGGCTCCGGGAACACCGGGCGCTGGAATGCGGGCGACCTTAACACGGGTCTCGGGAACGCGGGCCTTGTCAACACCGGTATCGGGAACGCGGGCCTTGTCAACACCGGCTTCGGTGGCATCGGCGACACCGGCCAGGTCAACTCGGGCTACTACAACAACGTCCCCTCCGGTGTCAGCGGCGTCTCCGGCATCGGAAACACCTTCAGCGGCAGCGCCAACGGCTTGGTCAACGGCAACATTTCGGGCTTCATGAACACGGTCCACGCCGCACCCGGATTCACAGTTGGTGGAATGCCCTTCCCACCGTTCATTAACGGCGATGTGTCGGGCATTTTCAACAACGTTGTCACGCAGCCCACCCCCAACCCCCTCTACCCCCTTTTAGGGGGGCCGACGATCGATGGTGCCGTTAGCGGCCTCGTCTCGGGGGTGAACAACTATGGCAGCCTCACGGTGGGTCCGTTCGGAGCCCTGGCGCAGCTTGCCAAGCTGGGATAGCGATCCCCAGCTGACGCGGCAATTTTCGTCAGTCCTCGGCTAAGCCTGGCGGGCTGAAGCACCCGGCCCGGCCACCGGTGCCGGCCGGACGCCGAGATCGTTGCAGATCATTGCACCGGTGAGGTCGCCGGAGTGGTTCCCTGCTTCGGCATCTTGGGCACCGATAGCTCGCGCTTCTTCGACTCGGGTTCGCCCGCACTCGGGTGCGCCCGCACGGGCAAACCGTTGGGCGCGAAACCGCCGCCGGATTGTGGCTAATCAGCGACGCCGCAGTGAAATGTCGGTGGCGTTAGCCGTCGGCTTCGCTGAAAAGTCAGACTCCGCGGCGGTCGCAGTCTAGGGTCCCGTTGTTGCTTGTGCAGTCGGGCTGGGAGAAGGACGGCTCTGATGAGCTTCATGACCTTGCCGCCGGAGATCAATTCGTTGCGGATGTTTTCGGGTGCGGGGTCGGCGCCGATTTTAGAGGCGGCGGGGGCATCGTTCCTCAAAGGCCGCCCTCAAATGCTTTAGCTGCTTAATGGTTCAACGAGTGAATGAATATGGAGTTAACGGCGTATCAATAGATTGTGTTCGTCATCATGTATTACCCTTCGACTTGGTTCATTTCAGGCCGACCTAGCTTCTGCCCGATAAGTGACCACGCCACAAGGTTCATTCAGCAGCCGTTGGGGGTTTGGCGCGCATGCGCTAAATAAAAACTCGACACTGCTTACGCGGGCGAATCGGACGAAACACTCGTCGAACATGGCCGCCCAGTACACCACCGGCGCGCGGCTGGCGACAGCGCGCTGGGTGGCTTCGGCGGCCGCCGTCAGCCTGGCGACCGTGTGGGTCGGTCGGCCGATGACCGCGACGGCATCCCCGAATTCGTCGCGTAATTGGTCGAGCCTGCGTCGTTCGTGCTCGGTGCCGAGGGCGGCCGTGCGCGCAAGGAGCTCGTCCTCGACGTCGACGGCCGGGCCCCAGCCCAGTTTCGCGTCGAGATCCCGCAGCAGGGTGTACTCGCAGCGGGCGGCGGCGGCAAGGTCCGACGCGCTGTAGACGATGTTTCCGTCGGTCACGAACACAGCAGCAACTGTAGGTGGGCAGTCCGACGAGACGGCGTCAGTGAAACGACGTAAGTCTCTGTGAAATGACCGTTTGCACTTGGCCATCCGCGACCCACGGAGGCGACGCGGTAACTTCGGCTGGGTGAACGTTACGGGGGCGTTCCTTGCCGAAGCGGCGTCGGTGGTGGACAACAAATTCAACGTGATAGGCGGGGTGCTGTCGCAATATCTGGTCGGGCCCGACCGGTCGGCCCGGGCGTGCTGGTGGTGCTCACGCAGTCCGAGGCCGGCGATTCGGACCGGCGGCTCGATGTGGAGCTGGTGCCTCCCACGGGGGACGAGCCGGTGCACTTCGCGTACGAGGTGCCGGAATCGGTCGTCGCCGCCGAGATAGGTTTCGCCTACTCCGGAGTCGAGGTGAGCCTGCCTGTCGATGGTCGGTGGGTGATCGTGGTGACCGGCGGCTCCGGGGCTGCTCGCTGCCGTTGGTGGTGAGCGGCTGACGTAGCCGCCGGGTGATTAGTGCCAGCACCGGGGCAGGCGGCCAGGGCTACAACGACCTGTACGGCAACGGGAGCCCAGGCCAGTCCGCCTAACAGTCGCCGGCAGCAGCGGTCATTACGCGCTGAGCCGTGCGGTTGATCACTGGCGGGCACCGCCGCTCTATCGACCCGTCATGCCCGCCGGCGCGGTAACTTCAGCGGGTGATCACTGGGGCGTTCCTTGCCGAAGCGGCGTCGGTGGTGGATAACAAACTCAACGTGGCGGGCGGCGTGCTGTCCGGCTATGTGGTCGGGCCCGACCGGTCGGCGGAGTTTGTGCTGGTGGTGCTGACGCAGGCGGAGACGGACAGTCCGGTCCGGCGGGTCGAGGTCGAGATCAGGCCGCCGACGGGTGGTGAGCCGCTGACCATGGAGCACGAGTTGCCCGAGGCCGCCGCCGGCGGCGAGATCGGATTCGCTTTCTTCGACATCGAGGTGCGCCTGCCTGTCGACGGCCGTTGGGTGATTGTGGTGACGGGCGGCTCGGGCGCGATCTCGCTTCCGTTGCAGGTGAGCGGCTAACTCAGCACACACCGCGGCCAATTGTCGGGTGCGGTGCCGTCGTCGTCTGATCAGACGCCCGCGCACCAGCCAGCAGAAGCGGTCGGTCTCGCCCGGTGTTTACGGGCGCTGCACCGCTCGTGACGCCGGACGGCCGGGTCGATCACCACCAGGCTGGACCCTGCGTCAGTGTCCCGGGGTGTTACCCAGCAGCTCGACCGCATTGCCGTTCCAATGGAACCGCACATCGGTGTTCAGCCCGTTCATGCCGCTGGGATACGTCAGCGCCACGGTGTCGCCGGTGGTTTGCGACGCGTCAATGCCGTTGAACCCATAGGTGTCGGGCACCCCCTGCGGGATGAACTGGCCGAGATGGAACAGCACCGCCCGGGTGGTGGGATTGACCCCGTTCGTGTTCGCCTTGATGATCACCGCCGACAGCTGGGCGCACTCGTTGTAGTTGCCGGCCAGCGGCTCTGGGTTCCAGGGCTGCTGACTGCGCGGATCGCGGGGCAGCTCGGAGACCACCTTGGCGATGGTCGGCGACGCGAGGTTGACCGCGCACGGGTCGGCCGGTGCGGCGCTAGTGCTGGGCGCGACGGCCCCGGGCGCCGGGCTCGGCGCGCCCGGAGCGGTGATCGAGGCGGTCGCAGGGGTTGTCCCGGCTGGCGGCGTCTTGGCGACGGTGGAATCCCCCGAACTGCAGCCGGTCAAGGCCGCGGAAACCGACACGACAACGGCTAGGCCCGTCAATGCACCGCTGGCTGGCGACCACACATCGCGAAACCGTACCGTCATCGGATCGGCGGGTGCGGCAGGCGTGGCCGCATGCCGCACCCGGGCACACGCGCCACTAAACTCCCAAGTGCCATGACCCTCCCCGACAGCTCGTCCGAGGCTGCCTCCACTACGTTCGCCGACCTGCAGATTCACCCCGCGGTCCTGCGGGCGGTCGCCGACGTCGGCTACGAGTCGCCCACCGCCATCCAGGCGGCGACCATACCGGCGCTGATGGCGGGCTCCGACGTGGTGGGCCTGGCGCAGACCGGCACCGGCAAGACGGCGGCTTTCGCCATCCCGATCCTGTCCAAGATCGACGTCACCAGCAAAGCGACCCAGGCCCTCGTGCTGGCCCCCACCCGGGAGCTGGCCCTGCAGGTCGCTGAGGCGTTCAGCCGCTACGGCGCGCATCGGCCGAAGATCCAGGTGTTGCCGATCTACGGCGGGTCGTCCTACACCGTGCAGCTGGCCGGGCTGCGCCGCGGCGCGCATGTGGTGGTCGGCACCCCTGGCCGCGTCATCGACCACCTGGAACGCGGGACGCTGGACCTGTCGCGGGTGGACTACCTGGTGCTCGACGAGGCCGACGAGATGCTCACCATGGGCTTCGCAGAAGACGTCGAACGCATCCTGTCTGAAACCCCGGAATACAAACAGGTTGCCCTCTTTTCGGCGACCATGCCGCCGGCGATCCGCAAGCTCACCACCAAATACCTGCACGACCCGTTCGAGGTCACCTCGAAAGCGAAAACTGCTACGGCCGACAATATTTCGCAGCGCTACATCCAGGTGGCCGGCCCGCGCAAGATGGACGCGCTGACCCGCGTACTCGAAGTGGAGCCGTTCGAGGCGATGATCGTCTTCGTCCGCACCAAACAGGCTACCGAGGAAGTCGCCGAAAAGCTCAGGGCCCGAGGCTTTTCCGCGGCCGCCATCAACGGCGACATCCCGCAGGCGCAGCGCGAGCGGACCATAACCGCGCTCAAAGGCGGCGGTTCCAAAGGCATCGACATCCTCGTCGCCACCGACGTCGCGGCCAGAGGCCTTGATGTCGAACGCATCTCGCACGTCCTGAACTACGATATCCCTCACGACACCGAGTCTTACGTGCACCGCATCGGGCGCACCGGCCGGGCCGGTCGGTCGGGGACCGCGCTGTTGTTCGTCTCCCCGCGCGAGCGCCACCTGCTCAAGGCGATCGAGAAGGCGACGCGGCAAACGCTCACCGAGACCGAATTGCCCACCGTCGAGGACGTCAACGCGCAACGGGTGGCGAAGTTCGCCGACTCCATCACCGACGCGCTCGGCCGCCCGGGAATCGACCTGTTCCGCAAGTTGGTGCAGGACTACGAACGCGAACACGACGTCCCGATGGCCGACATCGCCGCGGCCCTGGCCGTGCAGTTACGCAACGGCGAGGCGTTCCTCATGGGGCCCGAACCTCCGCCCGAGCGGCGCGAACGTCGGGAACACCCCGAAAAACCCCGACAGTCAAGGCCATTCAGCACCTACCGCATCGCCGTAGGGAAACGGCACAAGATCGGCCCGGGCGCGATCGTCGGCGCCATCGCCAACGAGGGCGGTCTGCATCGCAGCGACTTCGGCCACATCGCCATCGGCCCGGACTTCTCGCTGGTGGAGCTGCCGGCCAAGCTCCCAAAAGAGACGCTGAAAAAGCTTGAGAACACCCGCATCTCGGGCGTGTTGATCAACCTGCGGCCGGAAGCCGACAAACGCCGCAATGTGCAGTCGGGAGGCGGCAAGCCACGCAAAAGACACGCCGGATGACCCTGTCTGAGGAGCAAGACGCCCAGGGCGGACTTGAGCAGGTCTCGCATGTGGACCGCGTCGCGGCTCTGACCGGCATCCGCGCGGTCGCCGCGCTGCTCGTCGTCGGCACCCACGCGGCCTACACCACCGGCAAGTACACCCACGGCTACTGGGGGCTCGTCGGCGCGCGGCTGGAGATCGGCGTCCCGATCTTCTTTGTGCTGTCCGGCTTCCTGCTGTTTCGGCCCTGGGTGAAGTCGGCCGCCACCGGCGGGCCACCGCCGTCGTTGAACCGCTACGCCCGGCACCGGGTCCGGCGAATCATGCCCGCCTACGTCATCACCGTGCTGTTCGCCTACGTGCTGTACCACTTCCGCGATGCCGGACCCAATCCCGGGCACACCTGGCTGGGGCTCGTCCGCAACCTCACGTTGACGCAGATCTACTGCAACGGCTACCTGGGCAAGTATCTGCACCAGGGCCTGACCCAGATGTGGAGCCTGGCGGTGGAGGCGGCCTTTTACGTGGCGCTACCAGTGCTGGCCTACGTGCTGCTGGTGCTGATCTGTCGGCGCTGCTGGCAGCCGAGGTTGATGCTGGCCGCCCTCGCGGCGATGACGCTGATCAGCCCGGCATGGCTGGTCCTGGTGCACGCCGATCACATGTTCCCCGACGGCGCCCGGCTGTGGCTGCCCACCTATCTGGCCTGGTTCCTCGGCGGCATGATGCTGGCCGTGCTGCAGGGGATGGGTGTGCGCGGCTATGCGTTCGTGGCCATACCGCTGGCGACGATCTGCTATTTCATCGTCTCCACTCCCATCGCGGGGGCGCCGACGACGTCGCCCGCGTCGCTGCGCGAGGCCGTGTTCAAGACGTGCTTCTACGCCGTAATCGCCACACTCGCGGTCGCGCCCCTGGCCCTGGGTGATCACGGGTGGTACTACCAACTGCTGGCCACCGGGCCGATGGTGTGGCTCGGTGAGATCTCCTACGAGATCTTCCTGATCCATCTGATAACGATGGAATTTGCGATGGTCTACGTCGTGCGCGCGCACGTCTACACCGGCTCGATGCTGTACCTGTTCGTCGCGACGATGGTGCTCACGATCCCGTTGGCCTGGCTGCTGCACCGTTTTACCCGCGTGCGGGAGGCGGATTCGACGCCCGGGCTGGCAAACAGTGGCACAACGCACCTTTAGCCAGCTAACCTCGTCGCGTGCCTGAGTTCCGAGGGTCACATGTCTAGGAAAGCTTGATGGCGAGTCCGCCCCTCAGACCGAACAGCCCGTCGCAGCTGCGTGAAGCGATGGCCCGGCGGCTCTATCGCCGAACGATCGCCACGGGGCAGATCACGTTGCCGGCCGTTCCGGCCATGATCGACGAGTACGTCAGCATGTGTCAGAAGATCTTCGGCGACTTGGGCGTTCAGTTCAGCCCGCCCGAGCTTGCTCATCTGCGCACGGTGCTGGAGGGCGAGTTGGCCGACGCCTACGCGGCCTCCCCGCGGTCGACCATCGTCGTCTCGTACGACTATCCGGTCGGGACGGTGTTGAACTACAACGTCAAAGCCGAATGGCAAACGCTCGCAGACACTTACGAGAGCTGGGCTCATACCCGCCAGCCACCCCTGTTCGGCACCGAGCCGGACGCGCGCGTGTGGATGCTGGCCTGTGAAGCGGCGGATCCCAGGAGCTGTCGGGTGCTCGACATCGGCGCGGGGACGGGCCGCAACGCCCTCGCGCTGGCGCGGCGCGGCCACCCGGTGGACGCCGTCGAGATGACGCCGCACTTCGCCGAGACGATTCGCGCGGAGGCCCAACGGGAAGGGCTGGACGTGCGCGTCATCGAGCGCGACGTCTTCGCGGCCACCGATGATCTGCGGTGGGACTATCAGCTGATCGTGCTCTCCGAGGTGGTGTCCGACTTCCGTACCGCGCGGCAGCTGCGCAGCATGTTCGAACTCACCGCTCGCTGCCTGGCTCCCGGAGGATGCCTGGTGTTCAATGCCTTCCTGGCGCGGCACGGCTACACACCCGACGAGACTGCACGAGAACTCGGGCAGCAGTGCTACAGCACGATGTTCACCTGGTACGAGATGACGAACGCGACAGCCCTGCTTCCTCTCAACCTCATTGCCGACGACTCCGTCTATGAGTACGAGAGCACCCACCTGCCCCCGGGCGCATGGCCGCCCACGTACTGGTACTCCGACTGGGTCAGTGGCCTCGACGTGTTCGACGTCGAGCGTGAGGCATCCCCGGTCGAGATGCGCTGGCTTGTCTACGAGAAGCCGGGTTGGGACGGTCGACCCGCGTAGATCCGGCACCGCCCGGGTCGCCGCCCACCGCTCCCCGCCTCAGCGCGACATCCACGGTGCGAAGCTTGCCACGGAAGCTTGTCGCGCGGAGGCGGGCATATCGGATGTCCCTCCGCCAGGGACTGGTGTGGCAGGTGTGACGAACTACCCGTGCGCAGACACCGGAGTCAGGATCGGGACGACGAACTCCTCGATCATCGCCCGTTCGTCGGCTTCGTCCCGGCCCGGGAACATCAGCAGCGACGTGAGCACCCGCACCACCCAGCGCGCCCGCCGTCCGACGGCGGCGGGGTCTTCTGGCCCAAGCGAATTCAGGAACGCGGCCGCCAGGGCAGTGATCACCTCGGACTGCCCGGCCAGCTCGCCGCCGATCGGCGGCCGGGTGGTGGTGAACCACGCCGCCAGCGCGCGACTGTCGCGCACCATCCGCAATGTGGCCATCACACTTGCGATCAGCCGCTGGCGCGGGTCCTCGATACCGTCGATTTTCTCCGCAACGGCCCGGCCGAGGCGACGGGTCTCGCGGTGCACATAAGCGGTCCGGAGCGCATCCCGGCTGTCGAAGTACCGGTACAGCGTGGCCCGAGAACAGCCCGCTGCCCTGGCGATTTCGTTCATGCCGACGGAAGATGGGTCCCGTTCGGTCCACAGCTGCTCGGCCGCGTCGAGTATCCGGTCGGCGGCTGCCTCAACACGGCGCCCCGCCAGCCAGTCTATCGGCATCAGGAGTTGATCCGGATCGGCACCGACAGCGGGCGCCGCACGTAACTGCCGCCCGACCAGACGATGGCCGACTCGTCGACCTCGAAATCCGGGCACCTGGAAAGCAGTTCGGTCAGCGCGACGCGCGACTGCATCCGGGCCGCGGCCGCGCCCAGGCAGTGGTGTGCGCCGTGGCTGAACGTCATGATGTTGCGCGGGCACCGGGTCACGTCGAGTTCGCCTGCATCCGGCCCGTATTGGCGTTCGTCGCGGTTCGCCGACCCGTACAGCAGCAACACCTTGCGGCCGGCCGAGATAGTCGTGTCGTGCAGAGTCACGTCGCGGGTCGCCGTGCGCGCCAGCCCCTGCACGGGCGAGGTCAACCGCAGCAGCTCGTCGACCGCGTCCGGGATCAGCCCCGGGTTGTCCACCAAAAGCCGCCGCTGGTCGGGCCGCTCGTGCAGCAAAGGCATTGAGCCGCCCAGCATTCCGGTGGTAGTGTCGTTGCCGCCGGTGACCATCGTGAACGTGAACGCCAGCACCGACAGGGTGCCGGCGATGTCACCGTCGGCGCCCACCCCGGCCGCCACCAGATGCGAAATAGTGTCGTCCTCGGGTTCGGTTCGGCGCCGCTCGATCAGCGCGGTGAAGTAGGCCATCATCGAGCCGACCGCGTCGCCCAAGATACCCATCCCACCCTCGGTGGCGTTGGCGGCGACAATCGCGTCTGTCCAGCCGTCGAACTGCGCCCGGTCCTCCTCCGGCACACCGAGATAGTGGGCGACCACCATCGACGGCAGCGGCTTGAACAACTCGGTCACGATGTCGCCGCCGCCGTCGGCGCGCAGCTCCTCGATGCGCTCGACGACGAAGTCGCGCACCTTGGGCTCGACCGCATCGACCTGGCGAGGGGTGAAACCGCGCGACACCAGTTTGCGGAACTCGGTGTGTGTCGGGGGATCCTGCATAACGAAGGGCGGATTGTCCTGCAGCCCGATCAGCTCCAACTCGCCGTAGTTGACGGTCAACCCCTGCGCCGAGGAGAACGTCTCGTGGTCGCGGGCCGCCGACCACACGTCGGCGTGCCGGGACAGCACGTAGTAGTCGTGGTCGGGCCTGCCCGCCGGGACGACGTGGTGCACCGGATCGTGGTCGCGCAGCGCGCGGTACATCGGCCATGGACAGGGCCAAGTGTCGGCGCTCGCGAGCTCGAACCGGGGCGGAGCGGCGTGAGACACATCTACCGACATGTCTTATTCGTACGACACTTGCGCGAAGATGTCAAACGTAACCAGCGCCCAGCGTACGGCCCGCTGCACGTTCGCGGCCGAGCGTGCGGCCAGCTTCACGTTCGAGCCGCCAGAGGCCAAAGCCGCGAACCCCCTAGATCGCCGCGCCCGGGTTCAAGATCCCCAACGGGTCCAGCGCCGCCTTGATGCGCCGGTTCAAGTCCATCACCGCGGGCCCCAGGTACCCGGAAAGCCACGGGCGCTTCAACCGGCCCACGCCGTGCTCGCCGGTGATCGTGCCGCCCAGGCCGACGGCCAGGTCCATGATCTCGCCGAACGCCAGATGGGCGCGCTCGGTCATCGAGGCGTCGGCGGGGTCGTAGACGATCAGCGGGTGGGTGTTGCCGTCGCCGGCATGCGCGATCACCGAGATCATCAAGTCGCGCTCAACCGCGATCCGCTCGATTCCGGTGACCAGCTCGCCCAGCGCCGGAAGCGGCACCCCGACGTCTTCCAAGAGCAGCGACCCCTTGGCCTCGACCGCCGGGATGCAGAACCGGCGGGCGGCGACAAACGCCTCGCCCTCGTCCGGATCGTCGGTCGAAAAGACTTCCAGGGCACCGTTTTCGGCGAACACCTCGGCCATCACCGCAGCGTCCTCCGAACCGCCAAGCCCGCGCTCGTCGGACCCGGCCACCAGCATGGCGGCCGCCGAACGGTCCAGGTCCATGCGCAACGTGTCCTCGACGGCGTTGATCGCCACCGAATCCATGAACTCCAGCATGGACGGGCGAAGCCGCGCGGTGACCCCGAGCACCGCGTCCACCGCCGCCCCCACCGAACCGAAGCTGGCCACCACGATGCTCGACGCGTTCTGCGCAGGCACCAGCCGCAGCGTCACCTCGGTGATGACGCCGAGGGTGCCCTCGCTGCCGACGAAGAGTTTCGTCAGCGACAGCCCCGCGACATCCTTCAAACGCGGACCGCCGAGCCGTACGGCGGTGCCGTCGGCCAGCACCACCTGCATGCCCAGCACGTAGTCGGTGGTCACGCCGTACTTCACGCAGCACAGCCCGCCGGCGTTGGTGGCGATGTTGCCCCCGATGCTGCAGATCTCGTACGACGACGGGTCGGGCGGGTACCACAAGCCGTGGTCGGCGGCGGCCTTCTTCACCTCGGCGTTGAACAGCCCGGGCTGGCAGACCGCGGTGCGCGTGACGGGGTCGACGGTGATGTCGCGCATCTTCTCCGTCGACAGCACGATCCCGTCGTCCAGCGCGGTCGCCCCGCCCGACAGGCCGCTGCCGGCGCCGCGGGTCACGACGGGCACCCGGTTGGCCGAAGCCCAGCGCAGCACGGTCTGCACCTCCTCGGTGCGCCGCGGCCGCACCACGGCCAGCGGTTTGCCCGCCGACGGGTCGAAGGCGCGGTCCTGCCGATAGCCCTCGGTTACCGTCGGGTCGGTGACGACCATCCCCTCGGGCAGGCCGGCGATCAACTCCGCCAGTGGATCACGACTCACGCACCGATCCTACGGTCGCGCGGTCGAGTTCCCGCAGCGACGGCAGGCCGCACGCGACCACCCCGATCAGCAGGATCGGCACCGCCAGCGCCAAGAATGTCCACCGAAGTCCGGCCGCGTCGGTCAGGGGACCGGCCACCAGGAGGCCCAGCGGGCCCGCGGCGTAGGTCAGCCCCGTCATGACTCCGACGACCCGGCCGCGCAGCCGTTGCGGGGCCCGCGTCTGCATCACGTAGTTGTAGATCGGCGCGATCGGCCCGTAGACCACGCCGGTCACCGCGCACAGCAGCAGGATCACCGGCAACGACGGCAGGAACGCGATGCCGGCCGTCGCCGCGCCGAAGGTGAGGGTCGCCGTCAACACCGCGGTGCGCCGCCGCATGTACCCGGACAACATGGCATAGCCGAGGGCGCCGGCCACCCCGCCGAACGCGAGCGCCATCAACGCCCAACCCAACTCGGCTGGCTGATGCCGGTCGGCGAAGTACTTGGGAAAGAGCACGCTTTCCATCGGCAGGTACAGCGCGGTGACGGCCAGGTCGATCAATCCCAGCGTCCGCAGCACCCGCAGGTTCCACACGAAGCGCATTCCCTCCGCGATGCCGGACCACAGTCCGTCGGGGCGCACCCCGTGGTCGGGCTTTCCGGTTCCCTCGAGCCGCAGCGCGGCCATGGCGACGAAGGACAACCCGAAAGCCCCCGCGGTGATCCACATTGTGTTGATGCCGCCGACGGTGGCGATCATCAGCCCGCCGATCCCGGGACCAACGATGTACGCCACGTTGAGGATCGCCTCGTAGATGCTGTTGGTGCGGTCCAGCGACCAGCCCGCGCGCGCGGCGGCCTCGGGCAGCATCGACTGACGCGCCGTAGTCCCGGCCGGGTCGAAACCGGCCGCGAGGAAGGCCAATAAAGCCAGGACCGCGACGCTGAGCGCCCTCTCGCCGCACCACCACGCGATCATCGGGACGG
The DNA here is from genome assembly GCA_031292665.1 of Mycobacterium sp. GTDB lineage: Bacteria > Actinomycetota > Actinomycetes > Mycobacteriales > Mycobacteriaceae > Mycobacterium. Next base: position 13,447 of record JARLGR010000131.1, read on the forward strand.
TGACCACCGCGCTCGCCGACAGCGAATCGGAGACCAGTGACACGCGGCGACGCCCGAAAAAGTCGACCGCGGCACCGGCCACCAGCGTGGACAACACCAGCGGCAGCGTCGCGGCGGCGGCCACGATCGACGCGTCGCGGGCGCGGTCGTCGTGCTGCAACGCCAGCCACGGGAAGGCGACCAGCGAGATGCCGGTACCCGCCGTCGCCGACAGCGTGGCGAACAGGATCAAAAAGACGGGGCGTGTCATGGCGTATCGCGGCTGAATCTAACCCAAAAAACACGACGGCAATCGGCAAGTTTCGCGCCCGCCGCCGGCCGAATGCTTCGATGGTCGTGTGCTCGCCCACCCACGCACCGGCCAGGCGTTCGCCTCCCCGGTAGGCCCCGGCGCCGGATGGCCCGGCGACCCGGCGACGCCAGGAACCCCGGTCGCCGCCGACGCCGCCCAAGTAACTGTCTTGAGCACCCGGGCCGGTTCGATCCCCGAACTCGACGCGATGGTCAGCGTCTGTCGGGCGTGCCCCCGGCTGGTCGGCTGGCGCGAGGACGTCGCCGTCGCCAAACGCCGCGCCTTCGCCGACCAGCCGTACTGGGGGCGGCCAGTGCCAAGCTTCGGATCCCGAAAGCCCCGGCTGCTGATCGTCGGATTGGCGCCCGCGGCGCACGGGGCCAACCGGACGGGGCGGATGTTCACCGGCGACCGCTCCGGCGACCAGCTATACGCGGCGCTGTACCGGGCCGGCCTGGTCAATCAACCGCTCAGCGTCGACGCCGCAGATGGCTTGAGCGCCAAACAGATTCGCATCGTCGCGCCGGTGGGGTGCGCGCCCCCCGCCAACGCGCCGACCCCGGCCGAGCGGGACACCTGCTGGCCCTGGCTGAACGCCGAATGGCGCCTGGTGTCCGATCATGTGCGGGTCGTCGTGGCCCTGGGCGGGTTCGCCTGGCAGGTGGCGCTGCGCCTGCCGGTCGCGTCCGGGCTGCCCAAGCCGCGGTTCGGCCACGGCGTCGTCGCCGAGCTGGGATCGGGTGTTCGGCTGCTGGGCTGCTACCACCCGAGCCAGCAGAATATGTTCACCGGTAGGTTGACTCCGGTGATGCTCGATGACGTCTTCGGAGACGCGAAGAAGCTGGCAGGGATCAAGTGACTGACGTTTTGGTTTCCGGCGCCAGCGTGGCCGGCATCACGGCGGCGTATTGGCTTGCCCACCACGGCTATTCGGTGACAGTGGTGGAACGCCATCCCGGGCTTCGGCCCGGCGGCCAGGCGATCGACGTGCGCGGTCCGGCGCTGACGGTGCTCGAACGCATGTGGTTGCGCGCCGCCGCCGACCATCTCAGGACGCGCATGCGCGGTTCCTCCGTCGTGGACCGCGACGGCAACGAGCTGTCCCACGACACCGAATCGACGCCCACCGGCGGTCTCATCGCCAGCCCGGATATCGAGCTGCTACGCGATGACCTCGTCGAATTGCTCTACCAGACAACCCAACTGAGGGTCGAATTCCTCTTCGGCGACAGCATCGTGTCGTTGCAGGACGACGGCAGCTCGGTCCGGGTCACCTTCGAGAACGCCGCCGAGCGCAGCTTCGACCTGGTCATCGGCGCCGACGGACTGCACTCCAACGTGCGCCAGCTGGTCTTCGGCCCCGAGGAGGAATTCATCGAGCGGCTGGGTACTCACGCGGCGATCTTCACCGTGCCCAACTTCCTGGACCTCGACTACTGGCAGACCTGGCATTACGGCGACGCCACCATGGCGGGCGTCTACAGCGCGCGCAACAACACCGAGGCCCGGGCCATGGTCGGCTTCATGGACCCCGACCTGCATATCGACTACCGCGACACCGAGGCCCAGCTCGCCGAGCTGGAGAAGCGGATGGCCGACGACGGCTGGGTACGCCCGCAGCTGGTGGAGTACATGCGCACCGCGCCGGACTTCTACTTCGACGAGATGTCGCAGATCAAGATGGATCGCTGGTCCAACGGCCGGGTGGCGCTGGTCGGCGACGCCGCGTATTGCTGCTCGCCGTTGTCGGGGCAGGGCACCAGCGTGGCCCTGCTGGGCGCCTACATCCTGGCCGGCGAGCTCGCGGCGGCCAGCCAGGACGGCGCAGTCGACTACGAACTTGGCTTCGCCAACTACCACAAAGAGTTCAACGACTACGTCAAGCGCAACCAGTGGCTGGTCGTCGACAACATCCCGGGCGGTGCGCCGATACCGCAGGAGGTGTTCGACCGCATCGTCAATTCGATCACCCTCAAGGACTACTGACGGGGAACGTTCGCGCCGCAGAAAGCGTTGACGCGATCGTGCGTCTTTCCGTCCTCGACCTCGTCCCAGTCCGCACGGACCAGGCGACCAGGGATGCGCTGGCGGCCACCGTGGAGCTGGCGCAGACCGCTGACCGGCTGGGCTTCACTCGCTACTGGGTCGCCGAGCACCACAACATGCCGTCCGTCGGCGCCACCAGCCCGCCGGTGTTGATCGCCTACCTGGCCGCCCAGACGTCGCAGCTGCGCCTCGGGTCGGGAGGCGTGATGCTGCCCAATCACGCGCCACTCGCGGTGGCCGAGCAGTTCGCGCTGCTGGAAGCCGCCGCGCCCGGCCGCATCGACCTGGGCATCGGCCGGGCGCCGGGCTCCGACCCGGTCACGTCGTATGCCCTGCGCGGTGAGCGTGACGACCGCGACATCGAGAATTTCCCCGAATACCTCGACGACGTGGCCGCGCTGATGAGCGCGCGCGGCGTCCGGGTGCCGCTCCGCTCGGGCGACTACATCCTCAAGGCCACCCCGGCCGCCGTCAGCGAGCCGCGGTTGTGGCTGCTGGGCTCGTCGATGTACTCCGCGCGCCTGGCCGCGGCCAAGGGGCTGCCGTACGTCTTCGCCCATCACTTCTCCGGCAGGGGCACCGAGGAGGCGCTCGAGGTCTACCGCTCCCGCTTCCGGCCCAGTGACCTGGCCCCCGAGCCCCTGACGTTCCTGACGGTCAACGCCGCGGTGGCCGAAACACGCGACGAGGCAACGGCATTGATGTTGCCCAACCTGCAGGCGCTGGCGCGGCTACGGACCGGCCAGCCGCTGGGGCCGGTGCCGCTGGTCGAAGAGGCGGAAGCGGCGCTGGTCAGTCCGGAGCAGCAGCGCATCATCGACAGCGGATTCAAACGGGCCGTCCTCGGCACGCCGGCGGAGGCCGCCGACCAGCTGCGCGCGCTGGCCGAACGGTTCGGCGTCGACGAGGTGATGGTCAATCCGGTGGCATCGGCCCGCCGCGGTACCGACCCCGCCACCGCACCGGCGCGCGTCGCGACCCTGGAACTGCTGGCAAAAGAACTGTTCTAGGCGATCACTCGGGCACGCCCGCCTGCTCGGGTCGACCCGACTGGCGCTGGGGCGTGTGCGTGGCGATCCAGCGCCATAGTTCCTCGGGCGGCAGCGGCGGAGTGTGGACGAACCCCTGGGTGATGGTGACGCCGTACCGTCGCAGCGCGTTCAGGGTGACCTCGTCTTCTACCCCCTCGGCGACCAGATCGGCGCCGAGGCTGTGCGCCAGGGCCACCGTGGACCGCACGATCGCGACCGAGCGCGGGTCCCGGGCCAGCCGCGCCACGAAGATCCTGTCGAGCTTCAGCTCGTCGACGGAAACATCCTGCAGGCGTGCCAGCGATGACCATCCGGTGCCGTAGTCGTCGAGCGAAATGCGAACCCCGAGCTGCTGCAGCGCGGCGACGGTGTTGCGGGACCGCGCCGAGTCGACGAGGGCGCTCTCGGTGATTTCGGTGATCAGGGCGTCGGGGGGCAGACCGTGGGTTCGCATCAGCCGCTCGATGGTGCCCACCAGGTCCAGGTCGAGCAGATTGGTTGTCGAGAGGTTCACCGCGACGGTCAGCGGCCTGCCCCGGTCGCGCCAGCTCCGCATCTGCTTCAGGGCGGAGTCGATCGTGCGGTTGGCTATCCTGCGGTTCAGCCCCGCGCGCTCGGCGGCGGGCAGGAATTCCTCCGGGAGCAGCAATCCGCGGCTGGGATGGTGCCAGCGCAGCAGCGCCTCGACGCTGTGCACGCTGCCGTCGGCCGCGTTGATCTTGGGCTGGTAGTGCAGCGTGAGCCCGTCGCCGTCGACGAGGGCGGCGCGCAGTTCCTCGACGAGACGGGGGTCGTTGTCGCGGTACATCTCGAACGCCGGATCGTAGACCGCGATCTTGCTGGACGCCGACTTGGCGTGCGGGATCGCCGTCTCGGCGCGAGTGAGGAGCTCCTGGGGATGGTCACAGTGGTCGGGATAGAGCGCGATGGCGATGCGGGCATCGACCTGCACGGTGACCGGATCCAGCTGGAACGGCTCGCCCAAGGCTTCCAGCAGACGACCCGCCTGGGCGCGTGCGGCGATGAGGTCGGATCCTTCGCCCAGCAGGATCGCGAAGTCGTCGTCGCTCACGCGCGCCAGCAGGTCTTCCCGACGCACGCTGTGGGCGAGTTGGTTCGCTATTCGGCATAACAGCTCGTCGCCGAAGTGGCGGCCGATCGAATCGCTGATCTCCCCGAATTCGCAAAGGTGCAGCAACAGAAGTGCGCGGCGGGGCGACGCCCAGGCTGTCGGCGGGGGCCCCGCCGACTCGGTGCAGGGCAGCTCGGTCAGGGCCGTCGCCAGTGACCGCCGGTTGGGCAGCTCGGTCAGCTCGTCGGTCATGGCGTGCCGGTGGCGTTCGGCCAACATGCTGACATCCCGGAAGGTCACCGCAAACCGGGCCGCGACCGCAACCAGGCTCAACGCGGCGAGCGTCGATGCCAGTCCCGAATGGTGGCCCAGGACGGCGACGCCAAGCGCAGCGGCAGTGCACGCCACCGGCACGCCGTAGGAGCTGAGGCCGCGTCTCGGCAAGGGGGCCGCCGACGCCCACGGCGCCCAGCTGGCCACCGCCACCAGCAGCGACGAAGCGGGCCAGAGCGCGTCGAGCATGGTGCCCACCCGGTATGAGCCCGCGGATGTCTCGAAGAGGTACACCGTGTCCGCGACCGCGAACCCCATAAACCCGACGGCCAGCAGGACCCAGCGAAATTCGTTGCGCCAGCCGACGATCGGCAGCATGCCCGCGGCCACGGCCAACAGGATCAGGTCGCCTCCCGGGTACACCAGGCCCACGAGCACGGTTGCCGGTGCACGGGCCGCCGCCGCACTGATGGGCCCCGCGGCCAGCGCCGCGGCCACCGCGGCCACCGCCAAACCACACACCAGGGAATCGAGCCGGATCGGAACGGGCACCCGCCGCAGGCGTGCCCGCATCAGCAGGATGAGCCCGGCGTAGACGAACGGATAGAACGCCAGGTATTCCGGATCGGCCGGTGACGGGGACCGACCGTCCGGCACCCATGCGGCGTAGACGACGTCGCCCATCGCCGACAACGCCATGCCGGCCGCGATCAGGGACCAGGCCATACGGTCGGCCGTGACGCGGCATGCGCGGACGGCGACCAGCGCGGCGGCCATCGCGTTCAACGCCGGGTACAGGTAATCGGCGAAGAAGACGCCGTGACTGGCTTTCGGAGAGAAGACGCTCGCCACGGTGAAGACGAACACGCCAAGCGTCAAGAGCCCCAGCGCGATCCGGATGATCGTCGGGGGCCAGCGGATGCCGTCGGGCGCGCGGTGCGGATGGTCTCGTGTCGACGTCGCAACCTCGGCAACCGGCTTGAGCGCCGGCGCCACCGCCGTTCCGTTACCGAAAGCGCCGGGCGGATCCCAGGTGCCGACAGTGCCCGCAATGGCTTCGTAGGCGGAGGCGGCCGAGTTCGGTTCGAACGCCAACACTGTGGAGTCGGTGAGCTGCCGGAACGAATAGGAGAAGTGATCGTCGGGCACAAAGCTGCGGATGCATTGGCCGCCTTCGCGTTTGGCGGTGTACATGGCCAGGTCGGCGTAACGGAGGAGCTGGTCGACGGTGCAGGTCGAACCGGCGGTGGCCACCGTGAAGCCGATGCTCGGCCGCACCGCGATGGGAACCCCGTCGATCACGATCTCTGTGCTGAACGCCTCGAGGACTCGATGCGCCGCCGCCTGCGACTCCTCGACGGAACCTTCGAGGAGCACGGCGAATTCGTCGCCACCCAGCCGGGCGACGGTGCCCTTGTCGTCCAGCGCTGTGGTGATCCGCCCGGCAACACGGACCAGCAGTTCGTCGCCGGCCGGGTGGCCCAGGGCGTCGTTGACCGCTTTGAAGTTGTCCAGGTCCAAACACAACACGGCGAAGGGCGCGATGTCGTGATGTCGACGGGCGACGGCCTGCTCCAGTCGATGGAGGAAGTAAGCGCGGTTTGCCAGGCCGGTCAGGCTGTCGCGAAACGCTTCCCGTGCGACTTCTGACAACAGGCTCCGGTTTTCCACCAGCACCACGAACTGGCGGGCGAGGACGGCGGCGACGAGCACCCCCATCGCGGCGAGCATCGGTCCGTGCTTCATCAGACCCACGGCATTGCCGAGTCCGACCGCGGCGGCCAGCAGCAGCGGCAGGTAAGGCAGCCAGAGCCGGGTGCGCGACAAGATCTCGTCGTTCCGCGACGGCGGCACGGGGGCCTCGTTGACGCTCGACAGCCCGGCCAGCGCCAGCAGTCCCAATCCGGCGACTCGGCCCAGGTCCGCCAGGTCGGTGACGTGATAGGAGCCCACCCCGGCCTGGAACACCCCTGCCAGGTCGGCGGCGCCGATCGTCGCGATTCCACCGGCGACCAGGCTCCGGCTCGGCCAGTAGTCGGGACGATCCCGGGACAGTATCAAAATCGCCGTCGTCAGCAAGACGACGTCGGCGAATACGTGCGCCAGCATTGTCAGCAGCGAGAGCGGGCTGCCGCCCGCTCGCAGCTGCTTGTCGAGGACGAAAACCCATGAGATGACGAATAGCGACGTCGCCACGATCAGACCGTCGAGCAGCAGCCGGCGGGGACTGAAGCGCGACAGATGGGACAGCAGCACCAAGGATGTCATGGCGCCGAACGGATACAACAGGAGCACGATCTCGGCCGCGGTCGGGTGGGCGGCGTGCTCGACTTCCGGACGCACGTCGTAGACCGCCCAGATGACCTCGCCCACCGACCAGCCCCCGAGGGCCGTCGCCAGGGCGATCCAGCCGATCCTGCGGCGCCCGGCCGCCCGGCGGGCCGCGTAGCCGGCGGATGCCGCCGTAACCACGACACACAGCACCGTCGCGGCGTGTTCGGCCGGCCGCCTCGCGGAAGCGGCCGGCCACCGCCCACTCGGCGAAGCCAGGATCAACGCCGCCGCGAGGCCGTATCCGGCGACGACCAGCCAGCCGATGCGCGCAGGCAGCCCGAATCGCCGCCACGGATTACCCGTCCAGCGCTTCATAGCCGCTCCGCCCCTATCCCCGCGGTGCGAGAACCAAAAATTTCACCGCGCGCTACAGGAGAATAAACCGCTACGGCCGTTTCGGGGTCAACGCGGCGTGGGAACGAAGACCGGGCGGCTAACTTATGGCCTCATTCCGACTGACTCGCATCGATCCGGGCCAACGCCTCCCTCAGGACCCGCCCGGTGCCTTCCCGGTCCGGGTCCCGGCGCAGCAGCATCCCCTTGGCGACGGAGAGCTTGTCGCCGTCGCGCCGCGGCAACACATGCAGGTGGATGTGGAACACCGTCTGGAAGGCGGCGCGGCCGTCGTTGATCACGATGTTGGTTGCGTCGGCCAGTTCCGTCGCGCGGGCAGCCCGGGCGATCCGTTGCCCGATGGTGATCATCCCGGCCAGGGTCTCCGGCGGGGTGTCGGTGAGGTCCACGGAGTGCCGTTTGGGCACCACCAGGGTGTGGCCGCGGATGAACGGGCGGATGTCGAGGATCGCCAGGTGGTCGTCGTCTTCGTAGATCCGGATGGCCGGGGCTTCCCCGGCGACGATCGCGCAGAACACGCAGGACATGTCGCCCACGCTACTGGCTGACACGCCCGCGGGACGCCGGGACCGGTCGGCGGCTGGGCCCGGTCGGCGGATACGCTGCCGCAGTGGACGCTCGCGACGTGGCCTTCGCCGGCGCGGCCGCACAGGCACAGATGCTGGCCGACGGCGAACTGACCGCGCCCGAGCTGCTCGAGACCTACCTGGAACGGATCGCGCGTTTCGACAACGAGTTGCGCTGTTATCGCGTGGTGCTGTCCGACAGCGCACGGTACGAGGCCGCCGTCGCGCAGGAGCGCCTTAACGCCGGCGAGCGCCGGCCCCTGCTCGGCGTGCCCGTCGCGATCAAGGACGACACCGACGTTGCCGGTGAGGTGACGACGTGCGGCAGCGGCGGTCATGGCCCCGCGGCGACCGCCGACTCGGAGGTGGTCCACCGGTTGCGGGCCGCGGGCGCGGTCATCATCGGCAAGACCAACGTGCCGGAGCTGATGATGTTTCCCTATACCGAATCGCTCACGTACGGTGCCACCCGCAACCCGTGGGACCTGCGCCGCACGCCGGGCGGCAGCAGCGGCGGCAGTGCCGCCGCGGTGGCCGCCGGGTTGGCCCCACTGGCGCTGGGCTCCGACGGTGGCGGCTCGATTCGCATCCCCGCGACGTGGTGCGGTCTCTTCGGCCTGAAGCCGCAACGCGATCGGGTGTCGCTGGAGCCGCACGACCAAGTGTGGTACGGGCTGAGCGTCAACGGTCCGCTCGCCCGGTCGGTGCGCGACGCGGCGCTGTTCCTGGATGCGACCTCCACAGTGCCCGGCCCCGAAGGGGAGTTCGTCGCCGCGGCGGCGCGCGCACCCGGCAAGCTGCGCATAGCGTTGAGCACCAAGTCTCCGACTCCGCTGCCCGTACGGGTCGGCAAAGCCGAACTGGCGGCCGTCGACCAGGCCGGCGCGCTGTTTCACGATCTGGGCCACGAGGTCGTCAGCGCCGATCCCGAATACCCGGCCTCGGCGGTCCTCGCGAACTACTTGCCCCGGTACCTGCGCGGCATCAGCGACGAGGCGGACGCGCAAATTCATCCGGAGCGTCTCGAACCGCGTACCCGCAACATAGCTCGCCTGGGTTCCTTCTTCTCGGACCGCCGTATGGCCGCCGTTCTCGCCGCGGAGGCGGAGGTGAGCAATCGGATTCAGTCGATCTTCGACGACGTGGACGTCGTCGTCACGCCGGGCACCGCGGCTGGGCCCTCCCGCATCGGCGCGTACCAGCGCCGCGGGGCAGTGTCGACGTTGCTGCTGGTGGCCCAGCGGGTGCCCTACCAGCAGATCTGGAACCTGACCGGACAACCCGTGGCGTCCGTGCCGTGGGACCTCGACGGCGACGGGCTGCCGTTGTCGGTGCAACTGGTCGGCCGGCCGTACGACGAGGCCACGCTGCTGTCGCTGTCCGCCCAGATCGAGGCCGCTCGACCGTGGGTGGACCGGCGACCGCCCGTGTCATAAGGGGCGATCCTGGCTAGCGCCGACCCGCTTCGCCCGGCTGCGCCGCGCTCGCGATCGGCGCCCACGCCGCCAGCTTGGCGCCCGGCCGCATCACATGCGCCGGGCTGGTCGACGGCAGCCGCCGGTACTCGGCCGCAGCGTCGGCGTCGGCCAGCCTGCGGTACAGTTCGGCGGCCCTGGCGCCGTTGAAGTAGACCTTCTTGAGGGTGGGGTAATCGGCAAACAGCCTGGCAAAGTCGTTGACCACCAAGCTTTTCGGGTCGATCGCGGAATCGGCGCTGCCGACGCGGCGGCACGCGTGCAACACATCCCAAAGGGCGACACCGCCCGACTGCAGGGCCGCCAGCCGAGCGTCGTACGCCGCCGACCCGTCGAACCCGAAAAGCTCACTTGTGATCGGCCAGAACGCATTTCGCGGGTTGGCGTAGTACTGCCCTGACGCCAGCGATTGCGCACTCGGAAACGAGCCCAAAATCAGCACTCCGGCACGGTCGTCGACGACCGGCGGAAAGCCACGCAGCAGCGGTGCGCTCATCACGTCACATCATGCCTGGCCGGCGTTGTACGTTGACGTCGTGGACCGCGGGGGCAAGGAGAACGTCGACGATCTGCTCGACGGGTTCGAGGGCGCGGCGCGTGCCGAGCGCGGCGAGTTGGTGCAGTGGCTGCTCGAGCAGGGCGTCACCGCCGACGAGATCCGGGCGACCAACCCACCCCTGCTGCTGGCTACCCGGCATCTCCTCGGCGACGACGGCGACTACGTGTCGACCCGCGAGATCAGTAAAACCCACGGCGTCGACCTGGCGCTGCTGCAACGACTGCAGCGCGCCATCGGTCTGGTCAGGATCGACGACCCCGACGCCGTCGTGCACATGCGCGCCGACGGCGAAGCCGCCGCCTACGCCCAGCGGTTCGTGGACCTCGGCCTGGATCCCGACCAGGTGGTGCTCGTCGTCCGGGTGCTCGCCGAGGGCCTGTCCCATGCCGCCGAGGTGATGCGCTACACCGCGCTCTCGGCGATCATGCGCCCCGGGACGACGGAGGTCGAAATCGCCAAGGCGTCAAAGGCTTTGGTGAGCGAAATGGCTCCGCTGCTCGGCCCGATGATCCAGGACATGCTGTTCATGCAATTGCGCCACATGATGGAGACCGAGGCAGTCAACGCCGCGGAACGTGCGGCCGGCAAACCGCTGCCGGGAGCGCGCCAGGTCACTGTCGGCTTCGCCGACCTCGTCGGCTTCACCCGGATCGGTGAAGTGGTGTCGGCCGAAGAACTTGGCTACCTCGCCAACCGTCTGGCCGACCTCGCCCGTGACGTGGCCGTCCCGCCGGTGCGGTTCATCAAGACGATCGGCGACGCGGTGATGTTCGTCTGTCCCGGTCCGGTTCCATTGCTGGACGTGGTCCTCAAGCTCGTCGACATCGTCGACACCGACAACGACTTTCCCCGGTTGCGAGCGGGGCTGGCGTCGGGAATGGCGGTCAGCCGGGCCGGCGACTGGTTCGGCAGCCCGGTCAACGTGGCAAGCCGGGTGACCGGGGTGGCGCGCCCGGGGACCGTGCTGGTCGCCGATTCGGTCTGGGAGGTCGTCGGCGACCGCGGCGATTTCCAGGGCACCTTCGCCGGTTCCCGCCGCCTCAAGGGCATCAAGAACGAGGTCAAACTGTATCGGGTTCGGCGGAGGGATGGCGGCTGAACCGCTGACATGGGCAGGCCCGGGCGACTCGGGGGGCGTACGACTCCGTCATGCGCGTGTCGCACGCGGCCGGCTTCCTACCCATGTTCCGGCGCTTCGAATTGGTCGCTTCCGGGCCTGCTTCGGAACCAAAAATACTCCGTTGAGCTGCTGATAACAACGGGTCGCCGCGGCTTGGCCAGGTACCGGCCGACCCGACCGCGTTCGCCCACGGTGAACGTCTATATCATTACAGAAGCAACGGTGTAATTATGTAATTATGAAAGCACAACACACGCACGGCCGGCGGTACGGCCGTCCCGGGGGCTGGCAGCAAGCCCAGCAACCCGACGCGACCGGCGCCGCCGAATGGTTCGCCGGACGCCTGCCCGAAACCTGGTTCGAGGGCGACCCCACGGTGATCGTCGACCGGGAGGAGATCACGGTCATCGGAAAGCTCGCCGAATCCGAGGGTGTCGAAAAGGACGAGAGCGGGGCCCGCGCGGAAGGCAGGGTCGCGCGCTTCCGCGAGGAAACCCGTTCGGAGCGGATGCGCATCGCCGACGAGGCGCAGGATCGTTACGGGCGCAAGGTTTCCTGGGGAGTCGAAGTTGCCGGTGATCGAATTCTGTTCACCCACATCGCCGTGCCGGTGATGACACGCTTGAAGCAACCGGAACGACAGGTGCTCGACACACTGGTCGACGCCGGCGTCGCCCGGTCTCGCGCCGACGCGCTCGCCTGGACGGTCAAACTGGTCGGCGAACACACCGAGGAATGGCTGGCCAAGTTGCGCGACGCCATGTCGGCGGTCGACGACCTGCGTGCACAAGGGCCGGATCTTCAGCCGTAGGCCAAAGCCGCCGTGGCGCTTGAGCATTGACCGACCGCGGCGCGCCTACACGTTGTTGATGTTGGCAACGATCCTGTCGACGATCCGGGTGCCCTGATCGTTGACGCGGTACGCGCAGGCCCTGATGTCGACGATCACATTGTTCGCCAGGCTCATCACGCGCTGACACCCCCAACCGTCGCCGCCCTCCTGGGTGTCCGTCAGCATGATTTTGTTTGGGGCGCCGCTCATTTGGGCAAACGTCCACCGGAGCGTGTCGCCGTCCTTCGTCACCTCCACCGTCTTGCCGGCGCAGTCTTTCCACTTGCTGGCCGAGCTCTCGATGAAGGATTTGGCCTTCTCCGTGGAGGGAAACGCCACCACGGCCTGATTGGCCCAGTGCGTGTAGTTCTCGCCCGGCTCGGACGACACGAGCGCGCTCATCCCCGTGTAGCCGCTACCCGCATACACCGGATCCTGGCTCGTATACAGCGCCCCCTGGCAGTCCGGCGCCGAGAGCGTCAGCTCGGAGGTGTCCATCGACTTGATGGGCTTGCCGGCCTTCATGGTCGAGGCGCCCATGATCGAGTTGATGTCCGAGGGACTGAGCAGCAGGGCGCTGAGGCGGTCGGCCGGAACGGGATCCGGCGGCGGCGCTGGCTTCGGCCGGACGATGAGCCAGATGCCAATGCCACTGACGACGAGCACAAGCACGGCGGCGATGCCGGCGAGGATGGGCCAGGGGTTGCGTTTGGGTGGGGGTTGGTTCCTGGGGGTGGGGGTGGCGAAGTGTTGGGGTGCTGGGGTGTTGGGTGGGGTGCCCCAGGTGTTGGGGTAGTAGGGCGGCGGGGTGGCGGCCAGGGTGGGTGTGGGTGTGGCGGTGTCCAGGGTGGCTTCTTGGCTGCGGCGCAGGATGGTTTCGGCGTGGTCTTGGTCGGGGTCGGAGAGTGCTTCGTGGGCGGCCAGGGCGAGGTCTCCGGCGCTGGCGTAGCGGTCTTCGGGTTTTTTGGCCATGCCGCGCGCGATGACGGTGTCGAAGGCTTTGGGGATGCCGGTGCGCTGGGTGCTGGGTTGGGGGATGGGGTTCATCAGATGCGCGGTGACCAGCACGCCGGCGCTGTCGGCGCGATACGGTGGCGCGCCGGTGAGGCATTCGAAAAGCACGCAGGCCAACGAGTAGATGTCGGCGCGGTAGGTGATTTCGTCGTTGGAAAACCGTTCGGGGGCCATGTATTTCCAGGTGCCTACCGCGGTGCCCAGTTGGGTGAGTTTTTCGTCGGTGGTCGCGCTGGCGATGCCGAAGTCGACCAGGTAGGCGAAGTCGTCGCCGGTGATGAGGATGTTTTGGGGTTTGACGTCGCGGTGCATGACCCCGGCGGCGTGGGCGGCATCGAGCGCCGAGGCGATCTGGGTGATGATGGCCACCGCGCGTGGCGGGGTCAGCGGGCCGTAGCGTGTGAGCAGGCTGTCCAGGTCGGTGCCCTCGACCAGGCGCATCTCCAAGTACATCTGCCCGTCGATTTCGCCGTAGTCGTGGATGGGCACCACGTGGGGTTCCTGAAGACGCCCGGCGATGCGGGCTTCGCGTTTCATCCGCTCGCGAAACACCGGGTCCTTGCTGAACTCGGCGGTCATCACCTTCACCGCCACCGTCCACTCCTTGACGGTGTGCTCGCCCTCGTAGACCTCACCCATCCCACCGCGGCCCAACAGCCGTTTGAGGCGATAAGGCCCAAACACCGACCCCACCCGAGAAGCCTGCGCATCGCTCATCCCGTGAACCTCCATGTAGGGCCAGGCAATCATGACGGTAAGCCCTCCGCCGGCTCACCCGCATGACAACTGTGAAATTCCTTGTCGGCGCGCGACCCGCCGCACAGAACATGTTGCTGTGCAGGCGTCTTCACCGCACGCCGTCTTAGCCCTCGCCCGCGGCCGTGTGGAACGTGAACTCGTAATCACAGATGCGGATGTGGTCGCCGTCGTGCAGCGTGGCGGTCGACCGGATCCGCTGGTGTTGCACGTGCACGCCATTCGATGACCGCAGGTCGTTGATGATGTAGTTAGTCCCCGTGTCGACGATGACGGCGTGGTGGCGGCTGACATTGGGACTGTCGAGCACGATGTCGTTATCGCTGAGACGCCCGGTTCGCGTCGCCGCCGCCCGCAGCGGGTAGCTGCGCCCCGAGGCCTCCTTCAGATACGCGACAGCCTTCTCGCCAGAGACCAGGGTGCGCTGGTCGAGCACCGTGATGGTCCCGGCGGCGGTGGTCTGCGCCGATTTCCTTGCATCCAGTGGCTCCTGCCGCAGGATCCGCTCATTGAGCGCGCGCAGGGTGTGGCCAGGATCGAGTCCCAGGTCACCGGCAAGCGTCGCCTTCACGCGACGGTAGGCCGCCAACGCGTCGGATTGACGGTCGGAGAGGTAGTAGGCCGTGATCAACTGGGCCCACAGCGGCTCGCGGTAGGGGTGTTCCACGGTCAGGGGTTCCAGCTCGGTAATCACGGCGGCGGCACGGCCGCAGGCGATTTCGGCCTCGGCCTTAGCGGTGTGGACGAGCATCTTCTCCTCGACCAGCGAGGTGGCATAGGTTTCGACGAACGCAAAGTCGCGCAGGTCCTCGAGCACCGGTCCGCGCCAATGCGCCAGAGCGGCCGACAGATGGCGGCTCGCCTCCTCGAATCGGCCGGAGGCCGCCGCGTGCACACCCGCGGTCTTCTCGTCGATGAACCGCCCGAGATCGCAAGCGCTTTCGGGAATGGTCAGCCGGTAACCCGGCGGCGCTGCCGCCAATACCCCACGTGGGTCGATCCCGTGTCCGCTGAGAAGTTTCCGCAGATTTGACACGTAAGAGTGGATGCTGGCGCGCGCGCCCGACGGGGGACAGCCTTCCCACAGTGCCGTGATGAGCCGTTCGACGGCGACGGGGCTGTTGCGGTTCATCAGCAGCAGGGCCAGGACCGTTCGCTGTTTGGGCGTGCCCAACGGTACTTGGGCGCCGTCAACGCTCATCTTCAACGGTCCGAGCAGACCGAATTCGAGACGTGTGTCCACCATTCCTCCGCGAAGCAGCCATCAACAATGTGCCATTGTGATACCAACCCCCGGCGGTTCGGCAAGAACCCGGCAAAATCAGGAGCCCCGCGGCGTTGCCCCTGATTCCCCGGACAACCCAAACGAGCTGACCGGAACCCGCGTTGAACGCGCCCGACGTGAGGGCGGTGCGCGTCTACGCCCGGGTCATCGCGTAGTAGGCGCCCCGCCGGGCCAGCAGCTCGGCGTGGTCGCCTTGTTCCACGATCCGGCCCGCCTCCACTACGAGAATGCGGTCGGCGTCGCGGATCGTCGAAAGCCTATGCGCGATAATGAAACTCGTCCGATCCCGGCGAAGCTCGCACATGGCGCGCTGTATCAGGACCTCGGTTCGGGTGTCCACCGAACTGGTCGCCTCGTCCAGAATCAGCAGCTGCGGCCAGGCCAGGAATGCGCGCGCGATGGTGATGAGCTGCTTTTCGCCTGCGCTGATGTTGCCGCCGTCGCCGCTGACGCGCGTCTGGTAGCCGGCGGGCAACGTGTGGACGAACCGGTCGACGTAGGCGGCCTTGGCGGCCTCTTCCACCTCCTCTGCGCCGGCCTCCGGCCGCCCATAGGCGATGTTCTCCGCGATGGTCCCGTCGAAGAGCCAGGTGTCCTGCAGCACCATGCCGATTCGTGATCGCAGCGACTCCCTGCTCACCGTGGTGATGTCGACGCCGTCGATGAGGATCCGACCGGAATCGACGTCGTAGAAACGCATCAGCAGGGTTACCAGCGTGGTCTTGCCGGCCCCCGTCGGCCCGACGATCGCGACCGTGCTGCCCGGTTCGACCACCATCGACAGGTCGTGGATCACCGGGGTGCCCGGGCGGTAGGAGAAGCTGACATGCTCGAACTCGACACGTCCCGCTTGGCCATGGGGCCGCGGCAGCATCCGCTCGGACTCGCGCGGCTCCTCGGGCTCGTCGAGCAGGTCGAAAACCCGCTCGGCGCTGGCCACCCCGGACTGCAGCGTGTTGTACATCCCGGCGACCTGGCTGAGCGGCGCGTTGAACTGTCGCACATATTGGATGAGCGCCTGGATGTTGCCGAGCGTGATGCGCCCGGTCGCCACCTGCAGGCCACCGATTACGGCGACCGCGACGTAGCCGAGGTTACCGATAAAGGTCGTCGCCGGGCCCACCAACCCGGAGACGAATTGGGCGCCGAAACTGGCGCGGTAGACGTCGTCGTTCAAGCCGCGGAACTGCGCGCGCGCAGCCGCCTGGTGGCCGAACGTCTTGACCACCGTGAACCCGCTGTAGGTCTCCTCGACGTGGGCGTTGAGGCGTCCGATGCTCGTCCACTGGGCGACGAACAGGTGTTGCGAACGCCGCGCGATCGCTCGCGTCGCCAGCAGCGAAAGCGGCACCGTCGCAACGGTGATCAGGGTCAGCAGCGGCGAGATGGACAGCATCATCGCCAGCACCGTCACGACCGTCAGGACCGCCGTCAGCAGTTGACTGATCGTCATCGACAGCGACGATTGGAGGTTGTCGACGTCGTTGGTGACCCGGCTCAGCAGCTCACCGCGTTGCCGCCCGTCGAAGTAAGTCAACGGCAGCCGGTGAATCTTGTCCTCGACATCGGCGCGCAGCGCGAGCATGGTCCGCTGCACGGTCACGTTCAGCAGCCGGGCCTGCCCCCACAGCAGCAGTGCCGCAAGAGCATACAGCGCCAGCGCCAAAGCCAGTGTGCGCTCCACCGCGCCGAAGTCCACGCCCTTGCCCGGCGCCACGTTCATCCCCGAGAGCAGGTCGGCGAAGGAGTTGTCGCCGCGGGCGCGGGCCGCGGCGATGGCCTGCGCCTTACTGAGTCCCGCGGGCAGCCGCCGCCCGACGACGCCGTTGAACAGGAGATCGGTGGCGTGGCCCAGGATTCGCGGCACGATGACGCCGATCACCGTGCCGGTAATACCCAGGGCCATGACCCCGAATGCCAGCATCCGTTGCGGCGCCAGCCGTTTCAGCAGCCGGATGGCCGACGCCCAGAAGTCGCGCGACCGGCCCGCGGGAGGCGGGGCCAAGCCGCGGGTCGCCTTGCCGGTGTCCCTATCCGTTGCCGCGGTCATTGCGCGCCCCCGACTTGGCCCGATCGCAAGGCGCTCAGCGACTGTGAATCGGCGAACTCGGCATAGGCGGGGCAATCGGCCAGCAGCGATTCGTGACTGCCCGAACCCACCAGTTTCCCGTTGTCGACGACGATCACCTGATCGGCCTGGGCGGCGGTCGAAATCCGTTGCGTGACGATGATCGTCGTTGCGCCGCGGGATATCTCGCGCAGCGCTGCGCGGACGCGGGCGTCGGTGTGCACGTCGAGCGCGGCGAACGCGTCGTCGAACAAGTAGATGGCCGGGCGGCGGATGACCGCGCGGGCGATCGCCAGGCGTTGCCGTTGCCCGCCGGAGAAGTTGATCCCGCCCTGCGCGACGCGCATGCGTAGCCCGTCATCGTGTGCCCGCACGAATGTGTCGGCGTCGGCCACGCGCAGCGCTTCCCACATCTCCTCGTCGGTGGCGTCCGCCTTGCCGTAGCGGAGGTTGTCCGCGACGGTGCCGGAGAAGAGGTAGCCGCGTTGGGGGACCAGCCCGATCGCCGACCAGAGCCGCTCGGTGTGGTAGTCGCGGACGTCGACATCGTCGATCAGCACGGCGCCGCCGGTCACGTCGTAGAGCCGGCAGATCAGTGCCACCAGTGTCGACTTGCCCGAACCCGTGCCGCCGACGATCGCGGTGGTGGTGCCGGGCAGTGCGGTCAGCGAGATATTCTGCAGCACTGGGCGATCGGCGCCGGGGTAGGTGAACGACGCGTGGTCCAGGCGCACCACGCCGGTGATGCCGCCAGGGGGGGCCTTCGGGTTCGGGTCGTTCTCGACGGCGGCGCGGGTGGACAGCACCTCGGTGATGCGTTCGGCGCATACCGACGCGCGCGGCAGCACCACCAGCGTCATTGTCGCCATCAATACCGCCATCAGGATCTGGGTGAAGTAGGCCAGGAAGGCGGTCAGCGAGCCGACCTGCATCTGGCCGTGATCGATGCGGAGTCCGCCGAACCAGATCAGCGCGACGCTGGACACGTTGATGGTCAGCGTGGTCACCGGCAGCATCAGCGCCTGCAGATTGCCCGTGGTGAGCGCGGTTTGGGACAGGGTGCGGTTGGCGCGCGCGAACCGGTCACGCTCGAAGCGCTCGCGCGCGAACGCCCGCACCACCCGGACACCGGACAGTTGGTCGCGCATCACCCGGTTGATGCCGTCGATCAGACCCTGCATCCGGCGCAGCAGCGGCATCATGCGCGACATGATCAAGTAGTTGGCCACGGCCATGACCGGCACGCTGACGAGCAGCAGCCAGGTCAGCGCGGCCTCCTGGTGGATGGCCATGACGATGCCCCCGACGCACATGATGGGCGCCGCGACCAGGACGGTGCCCGCGATCTGGACCAGGTACTGGATCTGCCGGACGTCGTTGGTGCTGCGGGTCAGTAAGGTGGGCGCGCCGAATCGGGCGGTCTCGCGCTCGGAAAAGGTGGTGACGTGCTCGAACACGGCCCAGCGCAGGTCGCGGCCAAACCCCATTCCGGTGCGTGACCCGAAGTAGGCCGCCGCGATCGCGCACAGCACCTGCAATCCGGTGACGGAGAGCATCACCATGCCGAGCCTGACGATGGTAGCGGTGTCGCCCCTGGCGACGCCGTCATCGATGATCGCCGCGTTGACCGTCGGCAGGTACAGCGACGCCATCGTGCTGATCAGCTGGAGCGCCATGAGTGCCCCGACCAGCCGGCGGTACGGCTGGATGTACTGGCGCAGCAGTGCCAGGAGCATTTGGTAACTGTCGCACATGGCCGGCGGCGCGGTCGCGGCCACCGCACGCGGTTTCGGCGTCCTTGGGGGGTCGCCTGTGAGTTTTGAAATGCCTGCTCAGATGGCGCGTCGGTGGTTGACCCCCTGGGCTGCCGCTACAGTGCATCGTGTGACGAGCAGTAGGCGAGATATCGGTGCGGCGTAGCGTGCGGGCCCTTGCTCTTGCGGCGTCGGCCTCGACGATCCTGATCCCGACGGTCGCCGGATGCTCCAGTGGGGACGACAACAAGCCGGGCGCGACGATTTCGTCGGCGCCGGGGAACGCCGAGGGTCACCACGGGCCGATGTTCCCGCAGTGCGGTGGCATCAGCGATCAGACGGTGACCGAGCTGACGAAGGTCAGTGGTCTGATCGACACCGCTCGGAACTCGGTGGGTTGCCAGTGGCTTGCGGGCGGCGGCATTCTGGGCCCGCACTTTTCCTTCTCCTGGTATCGCGGCAGTCCGATCGGTCGTGAGCGCAAGACCGAGGAGCTGTCCCGCGCGAGTGTCGACGACCTCAACATCGACGGCCACAGCGGTTTCATCGCCATTGGAAACGAGCCGAATCTGGGCGACTCCCTGTGCGAGGTCGGCATCCAGTTCCAGGACGACTTCATCGAATGGTCGGTGAGCTTCAGCCAGAAGCCGTTCCCGCCGCCCTGCGACATCGCCAAAGAACTGGCCCGTCAATCGATTGCGAACTCCAAATGATGGCCTCGACCCGTTTCCGTCCGCGTGCTAAAGCCGCCGCGACGGTGGTGATCCTCGCGCTGCTGGTGTTGACCGGTTGCTCGAAGTCGATCGGGGGCACCGCAATTAAGGCGGGGGCGGGCAGCACGCCCCGCAATAACAACTCCCAGCAGCAGTATCCGAACCTGCTCAAGGAGTGTGAGGTGCTGACCAGCGACATCCTCGCCAAGACCGTCGGCGCCGATCCGCTGGATATTCAGAGCACGTTCGTCGGCGCGATCTGCCGGTGGCAGGCGGCCAACCCGGCTGGCCTGATCGACATCACCCGGTTCTGGTTCGAGCAGGGCAGCCTCGGCGACGAGCGCAAGGTCGCCGAATTCTTGAAGTACAAGGTCGAGAACCGGTCGATCGCCGGGATTGAGTCGATTGTGATGCGCACGGACGACCCGAACGGCGCGTGTGGAGTGGCCAGCGACGCGGCCGGGGTGGTCGGCTGGTGGGTCAATCCTCAGGCGCCGGGGATCGATGCGTGCGGGCAGGCGATCAAGCTCATGGAGCTGACGCTGGCGACGAACTCGTAGACCCGCTCAGCGCGGGACTTCGAAGCCGATCAGCGCGGCTCCGCCAGGTTCCAGGGCTTTCCATTCGCAAGCCACGGTGAGCACGGCGATGGCCGATGTCGGGAATTTCGTCGAAATGCGCTCCACGACAGCGTCGTCCGTCCCGTCGTCGGCGGCCAGGGTGAGCGCCAACCCCGACATCGTCGGTTCGTGACCGACCACGAGCAGGGTGGCCACGGCGTCGGCGGTCTGGCCGATCTCGTCGATCATGATTCCGGGTGTGGCGCCGTAAAGCCGCTCGCTGTACCGCACGGGAGCATCGATGCCGGTGCGTTCCAAGGTTTCCCGCGCCCGCGTCGCCGTGGAGCACAGCACCTCGTCGATGGCCGGCGCGTTGGCGCGCAGCCAGTCACCGGCCAGTCCCGCTTCCCGGATGCCGCGGGGCGCCAACGGCCTGTCGTGGTCGGCGACCCCGGTCGGGTAGTCGGATTTCGCGTGCCGCATCAGCAGCAGGGTGCGCCGATGATTCATCGGACTCACGATAATCAGTCGGCGCAAGAGGTGCTGTGCCGCAGGTCGCGCCGGAACTGGCGGCCGGTTGTTCCGCGGCGGTCGGTTACGGCAGTACGATCCCGGTCGCCGGGCCCAGGATGATCTGCTGGCCGCCGGGGGGCAGGTAGCCGCCGGTGGTCCCGTAGAGGCCATAGACCGGGTGGGTCGGGCCCGCCCCGGGGGTGTAGATGTCGTCGATCCAGCCCGTGGACAGGGTGTACACGGCCGCGGTGTCGCCGCCCGGGGAGAACTTCGTGACCAGCTGCGAGAAAAAGTCGATGACGGGTTTATTGCCCAGCATCGAGTCGACATGCGAGCCGTTGACCAGCTCGACCCCGACGAACTGACCCGGGTACAGACTGACCAGTTCATTCGTGGTGGCACCTTGAAGGTTCCACGCCTGTGGCGGCGCGGCCACCACATAGTCGGGGATGTTCAATGTCTTCAGGTTGGCGATCGCAGCCGCGAAGGCCGAGGAGTTGGATGCGACCCCGTCGAACATCACCACACCGAGAAGATGGTTGTTGGCGGTGTTCGCCCCGAGGTCCGCGACGTAATCGCCGGCGGCGAGCGTGGCAAGGCCGCCGCCGGCGGAGTGTCCGGTAATCATGAAGCTTTGCGGCAGCGTGCCGTGGTAACCGGCCTGGTTCGCGCTGAGGTTCAGCGCCGTCTCGTTGCCCAGGAACAACGAGCCGACGGCCTGCTGCATCTGCGTGCCGCTCAGCCAGGCGCCGCCCGGCAACGGGATCGACGACACGGTGGGGACGACCACGATGCTGTCGGTGCCCTCCGCCAGGGCGATGGCCAGATCGCTGTAATAACCACCGTTTGCCAGGAAGCCGTGCTGCAGATAGATGACACCGCGGGCATCCACCG
Organism: Mycobacterium sp.; assembly: GCA_031292665.1. Taxonomy (GTDB): domain Bacteria; phylum Actinomycetota; class Actinomycetes; order Mycobacteriales; family Mycobacteriaceae; genus Mycobacterium. The sequence continues at coordinate 34,958 of JARLGR010000131.1, forward strand.
CACCGTTTGCCTGCGTCGGGAAGTACCAGCGCGCCGGGGCATCGTAGCCATGGGGACCGACCTGAATGTCCAGGTAGGAGAACCCCTCCCGAACCCCGGTCACCCCGTTGGGGGTCCCCGGGCCCGGAAACACACCGCCGCTGCCACTCCCGAGACTCCCGTTGAAAAAGTCAGTGATCAGCCTGCCGGCCAGACCGGGGCCGGTGGTCCCGGTGACGGCAGGCCCGACGGCAGCTTTACCGAAGAGCGGTTGCCCGGTCAGATAGATGAAGGGTGAAAAAAACCCCTGGTCGAAGAACTGTTGCTGCAGCCCCTGCACCAGCAACGACACATTCGAGGCCTCGGCGGCAGCGTATGCGGGCCCGGCCGCGCCCAACGCACGCACAAACTGGGTCTGGAAAAGCATCGTCTGCGCGGTCAGCGCGTGAAACTCTTCGGCGAAGCTGCCGAACAGACTCGCGATGGCCGTCGACACCTCATCGGCGGCCGCCGCAGCAATCCCCGTCGTCGAGGGCGCCGCCGCAGTGGAGGCCTCCTTGATCGCCTCCCCGATCCCGGTCAAGTCCCCCGACGCTGCGGCAAAAGCCTCGGGTGCTGCGATCACGAACGACGACATAGGGGACTCCCATCCGCGGTGGCGCGAGAACCTCAGGTCAGGTACATGATGCTAGCTGGCCTGGTCAAGCCAACGAATAAGGTTCGTGCGAAAAGCCCGGCAATATTCAGTGCGGGCCGGCGGCCGGCGACTTTTCGAGCGCACCCGAGACCTGCCGGTCGACGTCCCGCGCCTTGTCGGTGCCCAGACCTAGACTTCGCGGTGCCTGATATGCCACGAGTCCGAAGGGGTTGCCGCGATGCGATTCCTGCACACCGCCGACTGGCAGCTGGGCATGACCCGGCACTTTCTCGCCGGTGACGCCCAGCCGCGGTATTCGGCGGCCCGCCGCGACGCGGTGGCCGGTCTCGGGGCGCTGGCCGCCGAGGTCGGTGCGGAGTTCGTCGTGGTGGCCGGCGACGTCTTCGAACACAACCAGCTTTCCCAGCAGGTGATCGGGCAGTCCCTGGAAGCCATGCGCGCGATCGGGGTTCCGGTGTACCTGCTGCCCGGCAACCATGATCCGCTGGACGCGTCATCGGTGTACACCAGCGCCCTGTTCACCGCCGAGCGTCCCGAGAACGTGGTGGTGCTCGACCACGCCGGCGTCCACGAGGTTCGCCCCGGCCTGGAGATCGTCGCCGCGCCGTGGAGGTCGAAGGCCCCGACCTCCGACCTAGTCGCCGACGTTCTCGAAGGCTTGCCCCCGGCTCCGGGCACCCGGATCCTCGTCGCGCACGGCGGCGTCGACATCCTGGACCCCGATCGCGACAAACCCTCGCTGATCCGGCTCGCCGGGCTGGACGACGCGTTGGCCCGCGGCGCGGTGCACTACGTGGCGCTGGGCGACAAGCATTCCCGCACCCGGGTGGGCGACAGCGGCCGGGTGTGGTACTCCGGCTCGCCGGAAGTCACCAACTACGACGACGTGGAGTCCGACCCCGGCCACGTCCTGGTCGTTGAGATCGACGACGACGACCCGCGCCGAGCGGCCGCGGTGACGTCCCGGCATGTGGGCCGCTGGCGATTCGTCACGATGCACCGTCAGGTGGACACCAGCCGCGACATCGCCGATCTCGACATGAATCTCGATCTGATGACCGACAAGGACCGAACCGTGGTGCGGTTGGCGCTGACCGGCTCCTTGACGGTCACCGACCGCGCCGCGCTCGACGCCTGCCTGGACAAATACGCGAGGTTGTTCGCCTGGCTGGGTCTATGGGACAGCCACACCGACCTGGCGGTCATCCCCGCCGACGGCGAGTTCACCGACCTCGGCATCGGCGGGTTCGCCGCCGCGGCCGTCGAGGAGCTGGTGGCGACGGCGCGCGAAGGGGACTCTGAATCGTCCGTCGACGCGCAGGCCGCGCTGGCGCTGTTGTTGCGCCTCGCGGATAGGGGGGCGGCATGAAGCTGCACCGGTTGGTCCTGACGAACTACCGCGGCATCGCGCACCGGGAGATCGAGGTCCCCGATCACGGCGTGGTGGTCGTGTCCGGCGCCAACGAAATCGGCAAGTCGTCGATGATCGAGGCGCTGGATCTGCTGCTGGAATCCAGGGACCGTTCGACGAAGAAAGAAGTCAAGCAGGTCAAGCCGACCCACAGCGACGTCGGCGCGGAGGTCAGCGCCGAAATCAGCTGCGGTCCCTACCGTTTTGTCTACCGCAAGCGGTTCCACAAGAAATGCGAAACGGAGCTGACGGTGCTGGCGCCGCGCCGTGAACAGCTGACCGGCGACGAGGCGCACGACCGGGTCCGGGCAATGCTGGCCGAGACGGTGGACAACGACCTGTGGCATGCCCAGCGCGTCCTGCAGTCCATGTCGACCGCCGCGGTGGATCTGTCCGGGTGCGATGCGCTGTCGCGCGCGCTCGACGTCGCAGCTGGTGATGACGCGGCGCTGTCGGGCACCGAGCCGTTGCTCATCGAGCGGATCGACACCGAGTACGGACGTTACTTCACCGCGACTGGCCGTCCCACCGCCGAGTGGCTTGCCGCGATATCCCGGCTGCAAGCCGCCGAGTCCGCGGTCGCGGAGTGCGCGATCAAGGTGGCTGAGGTCGACGATCTGGTTTCCCGCCACGCCGCCCTCACCGAGCAGGTGGCCGAGTTGTCGCAGCAGCGGATCGCCGCCGGCCCGCGGCTCACCGCCGCGCAGGCGGCCGCCGAAAAGGTCGCCGAGCTCACCGGCCACGCGCGTGAAGCCGAACTGGTCGCCGCCGCCGCGACCGCGACCAGCGCCGCGGCGACCGCTGCCCACCACGGGCGCCTCCGGCTGCGAGCCGAAATCGATTCCCGCAAAGCGAGTTTCGGAGGCATCGAGGCCGAAGCGCACCAGGCCGCCGACGCGGAGTCGGCGGCGCGCGCCGAGGCCGAGGCCGCGGCGGCCGCGGCCGAAGAAGCCACCGCGCGGCTGACGGACCTGCAACAGCGGGTCGAATCCGCACGGCGCGCCGTCGCCCGGCTCGCCCAGCGTGAGGAGGCCGACCGGTTGAGCGCCCGGCTGGCCAAGATCGACGCCATCCGAACGGACGTCGAACGGATCTGCGCCGAGCTTGCCCCGGTCACCGTCACCGAGGAGTTGCTGCGACGAATCGAGGACGCCGCGGCGGCCGTCGATCGCACCGGCGACCAGTTGGCGTTGACCTCCGCGGCGGTGGAACTCACCGCCACCACCGACATCGAAATCGACGCCGGCGACCGACGGGTGAAGCTGTCGGCGGGCCAGACCTGGTCGGCCACCGCGACCGGCGCCACCACGGTCGAGGTGCCCGGCGTCCTCACCGTACGGGTCACTCCCGGTGCCACCACGCTCGACGTCCAGGCCAGATACGCCGCCGCGCAACAAGAACTGACCGACGCGTTGAAGGCCGCCGACGTTGCCGACCTTGCGGCCGCGCGAGCCGCCGCCGTGCGTCGCCGCAAACTGGCGGGCGGCCGCGACCAGTTGACCGCCACGTTGGCCGGTCTGTGCGGCGACGATGACATCGATGAGCTGCGCGGGCTGGTGGCACAGTTGCGTGCCGACGAATCGGCCGAGCCCACCATCGACATCGCCACCGCTCGAGCCGAACTCGAAGCTGCCGAGGCGAATCGCGCCGCGGCGGCCGCCGAATGCGAGGCCCGCCGGGTGGCCGCGGCCGCCGCCGCGGGCCGGCTCGCCCAATCATCCACCAGCGCAACGGTTCTCCAGAACAAGCTGGAGAGTCAACGCGGCGAGCTGGACGCGGCGGCCGAACGGCTGGTGCAGGAGCAAGCGTCGGTCGGTGACGAGGACTTGGCGGCAGCGGCGGAGGCCGGGCTGCGAGCGGCGCAGGACGCCGGACGGCGGGTCGCCGAGCTGGCCGACGAGCTGGCGGCAGCGGAACCGGACGCGGTGGCCGCCGAATTGGCCGCCGCATCCGAAGCAGCCGACTCGCTGCGCGATCGCTACGAAGACGCCGCCCGCGCGCTGCGTGAAATCAGCATCGAACTCTCGGTCCTCGGCAACGAGGGCCGCCAAGGCAAGCTCGACGCCGCGCAGACCGAGCGTGAGCACGCCGCCAGCCTGCACTCTCGGGTCGGCGGCCGGGCCCGCGCCGCTCAGCTGCTCCGCTCGGTGATGACGCGCCACCGTGACGCCACCCGGCTGCGGTATGTCGAGCCGTACCGCACAGAACTGCAGCGGCTCGGTCGCCCGGTGTTCGGCCCCACTTTCGAGGTCGACATCGACAGCGACTTGTGCATCCGCGGCCGAACCCTCAACGGGGTCACGGTGCCTTACGAATCCCTGTCGGGTGGGGCAAAGGAGCAGCTCGGCATCCTCGCGCGGCTGGCCGGCGCCGCGCTGGTCGCCAAGGAGGACACCGTTCCCGTGGTGGTCGACGACGCGCTGGGCTTCACCGATCCGGACCGGTTGGCCAAGATGGGTGAGGTGTTCGACACCATGGGCGCCCGGGGACAAGTGATCGTGCTGACCTGCAGTCCGGACCGGTATGAGGGGGTCAAGGGCGCGCACCGCATCGATCTCAACGTTTAACACTCCCGGCTATCCCGCGCGTTACACTCTCCCCGAGAACGGGAGCTTTATGGACGTTCAGTGCGACTACATCGTTGTAGGTACCGGGTCGGCCGGTGCGGTCGTGGCGAACCGATTGAGCACCGACCCGGCCACAGCCGTGGTTGCCCTCGAAGCCGGACCGCCCGACAAGAACAGATTCATTCCCATCCCGGCGGGTTTCTCGAAGCTTTTCCGCAGCGAGGTTGACTGGGACTACCTGACGGAACCGCAGCCAGGACTCGCCGGCCGTCAGATTTACTGGCCACGAGGCAAAGTGCTCGGGGGCTCATCGTCGATGAACGCGATGATGTGGGTCCGCGGATTCGCAGGCGACTACGACGAGTGGGCTTCGCGGACCGGGTCGCAGTGGTCGTACGCCGAGGCGCTCGGATACTTCCGCCGCATCGAGAACGTCACCGCCGCATGGCACTTCGTCAGCGGCGACGAGAGCGGAGTGACCGGGCCGCTGCACATCTCGCGCCAACGCAGCCCGCGTCCGTCGACGGCGGCGTGGCTTACCGCGACGCGCGAGTGCGGGTTCCCGCCGGCGCAGCCGAATTCGCCTGCACCGGAGGGCTTCTGCGAGACCATCGTCACCCAGCGGCGCGGCGCCCGGTACAGCACAGCCGACGCCTACTTGAAGCCGGCGATGGGCCGCAAGAACCTCACCGTGCTCACCGGGGCCACGGCCACCAGGGTCGTCGTCGACGGAGCCCGGGCGGTCGGCGTCGAGTACGAGCGCGACGGTCAACAGTGCGTCGCTCACGCGCGCCGCGAGGTGATCCTCTGCGGCGGCGCCGTCAACAGCCCCCAGCTGCTGATGCTGTCGGGCATCGGCGATCGCGATCACCTCACCGAGCACGGCATCGACACGGTGCACCACTCGCCAGACGTCGGGCGGAATCTCATCGACCACCTCGTCACACCCCTCGGTTTCGACCTGGACGGGGACAGCCTGTTCGCCGGCGAGAAGCCGAAAGAGTTGCTCAACTACCTGTTGCGGCGGCGCGGCATGCTCACCTCCAACGTCGGCGAGGCCTATGGATTCGTCCGCAGCCGACCCGAGCTGGACCTGCCCGACCTGGAGCTGATCTTCGCACCGGCGCCCTTCTACGACGAGGCGCTGCTGGAGCCGGAGGGACACGGCGTGGTCTTCGGGCCCATCCTGGTCGCCCCGGAGAGCCGCGGCGAGATCAGGCTACGATCCGCCGACCCACACGCCAAGCCGGTGATCGACCCGCGTTACCTGTCCGATCCCGCCGGCGCCGACCGGGCCGCGATGATGGAAGGGCTGCGGATCTGCGCCCGGATCGCCGCGGCTCCCGCGTTGAAAGGCCTGCTCGGCCCCATCGCGCGGCCGCGTGACTGCACCCAACTCGATGAGGAGACTCTCGAGTTGGCGCTCGACACCTGCTCGCACACGCTGTATCACCCGCTGGGCACCTGCCGCATGGGCAGGAACGATTCGAGCGTGGTGGATCCCGAGCTACGGGTCCGGGGCGTCGAAGGCCTGCGGGTGGCCGACGCCTCGGTGATGCCCAGCACGGTCCGCGGGCACACCCACGCTCCGTCGGTGCTGATCGGGGAGAAGGCCGCCGACCTGATCCGGGGCTGACCGACGCGTGCCGCTGCACCAGTCGTTCTGCAGAATGGGAGCTATGGCGGGGCGACACAGATGACGATGACTGCGAAACGGCGCCGGGTGCAGGACAGGTTGGCGAAACTCCCCGGCGTGCGGCCGGTCCGGCGGCCGATCTCACCGGGCAGTGCCGAAGAGTTCGATCTGTACTACGTGCGCACCGGACGGAAGTCCGCCCACCCGCTGGTGATCATCCCGGGAGGTCCGGGGGTGGCGTCGGTGCAGATGTACAAAGGGCTGCGGCGCCGCGCCGCGGCCGCGGGCCTCGACGTCATCATGATCGAGCACCGCGGCGTGGGAATGTCGCGCCACGACGACTCCGGCGCCGACCTGCCGCCAGAAGCGATCACCGTGGACCAGGTGGTCGAGGACGTGGCGGCCGTGCTCGACGACGCGCACGTGGAGTCGGCGGTCATCTATGGCGTGTCGTACGGCACCTATATCGCGGCCGGCATCGGGGTGCGCCATCCGGGCCGGGTGTGGGCGATGATCCTCGATTCGCCGCTGCTGTCAAGGCATGACATCGTGACCGTGCGCCGCGCGATCCGTCGTCTCCTGCTCAAGGGCGATAGTCCCGAAACCGCCTCGCTGGCACCGAAAATGCGCACACTAGTCGACGCGGGAGTGATGACCGCGTCCGCGACCGAGGTCGTCGCGACCGTCTACGGCTACGGCGGTGCCGCCCTGCTCGAGCGGCAGCTCGACCTCCTGCTCGACGGCCGGAAACTGCTGTGGTGGGCCCTCTCCCGGTTCACCGGCCTGAGCAACCTGCCGTACCGCTACGAGGAAGACCTGGTGAGCAGGATCGCGTTCCGCGAACTCGACTTCGCTCCCGAACCCGACGGCCTACCGCTCGACCCCGCCGTCGCGGAACGCACAACACGCACTCACACAGCGACCTTCGAGGACGAGCCTTACGACCTGCCGGCCGAGATGCCGCGTTTCGGCTGGCCCACGGTGGTCGTGTCCGGCGGCCGCGACCTCATTACCCCGCGGGCGGTCGCCGAGCGCGTCGCGTCGCTGCTGCCCAACGCGGTGCTCTTGAAGCTGCCGACCATGGCACACAGCGCGCTGGACTTCCGCGAGCCCGCCGCGCTGGCCATCGCCTGGGCGGTCTTTCGCGGCGAGACCGACGGGCTGGCCGCGAAAGCACCGACGCTGGACGCGCTTCCGCCGCGCCTCGCCTTGCGCGCGCTGTGGAAGGCCATCGAACTGGTCGCCATGGTCGAGGGCGCCCTCCCGGTCCTCTGGCCGCTGCGGCGCCGGATCAGCTCCGCATGAATCCGATTGCGGTGTAGTTCAAGTCGGCCAGGCCGGCCGCGCCGAAGTTGGCCAGCGTGCTGCGCACCGCGACGTCGCCGGGCGATTGGGTCAGCGGCAGGCTGAATCCCTCGGCCCAGATGAGCTTGTCCAGGTCGTTGGCCAGCGCCCGCGCCTTGGCCGGGTCGAGTTCTTCCAGCGTCCGTTCGATCGCGGCGTCGATCTCGGGGCTCCCGATCTTGCCGAAATTGCTTGCCCCGTCGGACTGGTAGATCTGGGTCAGCGACGACAGGGGGAACGCGTCGCCGAGCCAGCCGAAATTTGCGATATCGAACGCCCCGACGTTGATGTAGTTGGTGAAAAACCCGCTGCCCGATCGTGCGACGAGCTCCAGCTTGACGCCGATCTGGGCGAGGCTGTGCTGCGCGATCTGAGCGAACTGCCGACTGCCCTGCGCGTCGTAGAACAGGTAGCGCACGACGAGCTGGCGCCCGTCCTTCTCCCGAAACTGGCCGTTGAGCTTCCATCCCAGCGCGTCGAGCTCGCGCCTGGCCTCGTCCGGGTCGTAGGGGTCGACGCCGCTGTTGTCCTGGTAGCCCTGCTGCCCGGCGACGTAGATGTGGTTGTTCAGCGCCACCGGGTGGCTGGTGAGCCCGTATTGGACGACCTTGGCGATGGTCTGCCGGTCGATCCCTTTGGATACCGCGAGGCGCAGCGCCTTATCGGCCAGAATCGACCCGCTGGCGCCATTGAACGTGAAGTGCGACCAGCTCGGGGCGGGCGCGCGCCGGATCGAGATGCCCTTGGTGCGCTGCGCGATGGTCAGCTGGTCCACCGTACCGACCCCGGTGGCGTCGATCGTGTTGTTCTGCAGCGCGGGAATCCGCGCGGCGTCGTCGAGCACCAGATAGGTGATGCGGTCCAGGCGGGGCCGCTCTCCCCACCATTTCGGGTTGCGGGTCAACGTGATTCGCTGTGTGGTCCGGTCCAGCGACGAGACGACGAACGGGCCGGCCGAGGGGCCGGGGCCCTCGAGCTGGCCCTTGTTGAACGCCTCGGGCGTGGCCGTCATGCTGGCCGGCAGCAGCATGCCGTTGCCGGCGAACATGCCGCGCCACTCGGCGTAGGGCTGGGCGAAGGTCACGATGGCCTGCCGGTCGTCCACGCCGCGGGTCACCGAAGCGACGCGGTCGGCGCCGTTGGGGCCGGCCATCTCAAAGGCCTTGTCGGCGCCGCTGGTGGCGTGAATCTGAGCGGCGATGTCCCGCCACGTGATCGGTGTGCCGTCCGACCACACCGCCTTGGGGTTGATCGTGTAAGTGACCACCTGCGGGGAGGCGCCGGTGAGTTCGACGCTGGTGAAGTAGTCGGTTTCGACGGTCGTCGACCCGTCGGGGCTTATGACGAACGCCCGCGGCAGGGTGGCCTTCATCATCCCGGCGACCTCGGCGGAGTTGCCGTCGATGCTCAGGATATTGAAGTTGGGCGGGAAGTCGCTGAGCGCGAGCCGCAGGTTGCCGCCGTCTTGCAGCGTGGCGGGGTCTTGCGGGTTGACATCGCTGGTGGAGCCGATCTGAGCGTCGTTCCCGCTCGGCGGCGCCAGGTTGATGGCCGGCGAGCACCCGGTGAGCGCCGAAACGGCCACAATCGCCAGGGTCAGGGCAACTCGCAATCGAGGCTGCGTCCACGGCGCGGATTCGCCGCCAGATGACGCTCTGAGCGCAGAGTCGTTGCCGTGGGCGCAGTCTCGAAGCCCCGAAAAACCCGCGGCCCGGCTAGACACGGTTCCCCGGATCCGGCTGCGGCACCGCACCCAGCAGCCGCCGCGTGTAGTCGTGTTGCGGATCGTTGAAGACCTGCTCGCTGTCGCCCTGCTCCACGATCGTGCCGGCGTGCATCACGACCACCTGGTGCGCGAGTTGCTTGACCACGGAAAGGTCATGCGAGACAAAGAGGTATGACAGCCCGAATTGATCCTGCAGGTCGAGCAGCAGGTTGATGATCCCGGCCTGGATGGAGACGTCGAGGGCGGACACCGGTTCGTCGAGCGCCAGGATCTTGGGCTGCAGCGCCAGCGCGCGTGCGATACCGATGCGCTGCTTCTGCCCGCCGGAGAATTCGGCGGGGTAGCGGGTGGCGTCGGCGCGGCGCAACCCCACGATGTCGAGCAGCTCGGCGACGCGGTCGTTGGTGTCGCCCTTGTTGAAACCGTTGGCCTGCAACGGTTCGGCGAGCAACTCGTAGACAGGCAGCCGCGGGTCCAGGGACGCAACCGGGTCCTGGAACACGACCTGGATGTCGCGTCGCAGCGATCGCCGGGCCGACGAGCTGAGGGTGGTGACGTCGGTGCCAAGCACTTCGATCGACCCCGACTGCGGCGCAGTCAACTCCAAGATCTCGTGGAGGGTGGTCGACTTACCCGACCCGGACTCGCCGACGATGCCCAGCGTGCGCCCCTGCCGTAATTCGAAGCTGACGCCGTCGACCGCGCGGACTTCGCCGACGGACCGCCGCAACACCACGCCCTTGGTCAGTTTGTAGGTCTTGACCAGGTCACGCACCCGCACGACGACCGACGAGCCAACGGATCGCGTCGGCGGCGCTTCGGTGTTGATCCCGTAGATATCCGCGGCGCTGCGTCCCTTGACCTGGTCGGTGCGGATGCAGGCCGCGCGGTGGTCGGTGCCGACCTCGATCAAATCCGGTTCCGCGGAGCGGCATTCGTCGATCGCCAACGGGCAGCGCGGCGCGAACGGACATCCCGGCTCAAGGCCCACCAACGACGGAGGGGCGCCGGGGATCGGCACCAGCCGGGTACCCTGCGCGGCATCCAGCCGGGGCACAGACCCCAACAGCCCCGCCGTGTAGGGCATTTGGCGATCCCGGTACAGGTCGTGCACGCCGGCGGACTCGACGACCCGGCCGGCGTACATCACCAGGGCCCGATCGGCGAACTCCGCGACCACTCCCAGGTCGTGGGTGATGATCAGGACCCCGGCGCCGGTGACGTCGCGTGCGGTCTTGAGCACCTCGAGGATCTGTGCCTGCACCGTGACATCGAGCGCCGTCGTGGGCTCGTCGCAGATCAACAGGTCGGGGTCGTTGGCGATCGCGATCGCGATGACTACGCGCTGGCGTTCGCCGCCGGACAGTTCATGCGGGAAGGCGCGGGCGCGCCGCTCCGGCTGTGAGATACCCACCAGCTCAAGCAGTTCGACCGCGCGCCGGCGGGCGGCCTTCTTGCCGACGCGCGGCTGGTGGATTTCGATCGCCTCGGCGATCTGGTCGCCGACGGTGTAGACGGGGGTCAGCGCGGACATCGGGTCCTGGAACACCATGCCGACCGTCTTGCCGCGGAACCGTGACATCGCGTGGTCGGCGAGACCCAGCAACTCGGTGCCGTGCAACCGCACCGAGCCGCGCACCCGGGCGTATTCAGGCAGCAGGCCCACGACAGCCATCGCCGACACGGACTTCCCCGACCCCGATTCGCCGACCATGGCGACCACCTCCCGGGGGTCGACGCGGTAGCTGATGCCGCGCACCGCGGTCACCGGGTGGCCGTCGGTCGGGAAATCGACGGCCAGGTCGGTCACTTCGAGCAACGGGCTCATCGGTGGGGACCGCTGCCGGGATCGAGCGCGTCACGCAAACCGTCCCCGGTCAGGTTGGCACACACCAGGATCAGCACCAGCACTCCCGCCGGGAACAGGAAGACCCACGGGAACGTGGTCGCCGACTGGGTGCCGTTGGCGATCAGGGTCCCCAGCGACACGTCGGGCGGCTGGATGCCGAAACCGAGATAGCTCAGGCTTGTTTCGGCCAGGATCGCCGAGGCGACGTTGAGGGCGGCGTCGATGATCAGGATGGAAGCCACGTTGGGCACCACATGACCGAGGATGATCCGGCGGCTGGACACACCCATATACCGCGCGGCGCGGATGAATTCGCGGTCACGCAAGCTCATGGTCATGCCCCGCACCATGCGGGAGCTCACCATCCAGCCAAAACCGGCCAGCAGCACGACAAGCAGAACGATGTTGGCAGAGTTCTTGATTCGTGGCGTGACGATCGCGATGAGGATGAAGGCGGGCACCACCAGCAGCAGGTCGACCACCCACATGAGCACTCGGTCGCGCCAACCGCCGAAATACCCCGCGATCGACCCGACAGTGGCGGCAATACCGGTCGAGATGAACGCGACGCAGACACCGATCAGCATCGACTTCTGCATTCCCCGCAGGATCTGGGCCAGCAAGTCTTGGCCCAGCGCGTTGGTCCCCAGCCAGTGGCGGCCGTTGGGTGGCTGCAATAGCGCGTCGAAATCAAGATCTTCGTAGGAATACGGCAGGAGCGAGGGCAGCGCGTAGCAGCCGACGAACAACAGCACCAGCAACGTCAGTGACGCCACCGCGGCGCGGTGGCGCAGGAACCGGCGCAGCACCAGGGTGCGGCGCGACGTGAAAGCCGGTACGCCGGAACCCGATATCCCGTGGGCGCCGCCCTCAGACGTCATTGGCGCCGTCCCCCGCGAGCGGGCGGTGCGCCCACTGCATCGCCGCCGGCGCGCGTCATGACACCCGGACCCTTGGGTCGAGAGCCGCGTAGAAGACGTCGGACAGCAGCCCGGCCAGCAATACCACCGTGCCGGAGAACAGCGTGATCGCCGCGATGATGTTGGTGTCTTGAGTCGTGATGCCCTGCACCAGCCATTCGCCCATGCCGTGCCAGCCGAAGATCTTCTCGACGAACACCGCCCCGGTGACCAGCCCGGCCACCCCGTAGGCGAACAGCGTGGCCAAGGGAATCAGCGCGGTCCGCAGGCCGTGTTTCACCAGGGCGCGCCGGCGGGTGAGACCTTTGGCGCGCGCGGTCCGGATGAAATCCTGGCCGAGGACGTCGAGCATCGCGTTGCGCTGATACCGGCTGTACCCGGCGGCGGACATCAACGCCAGCGTCAGCGAGGGCAGGACCAAATGCCTTAGCCGGTCGAGTATTTGGTACCAGACCCCGTCGACCACGCCGGGTGACGTCTCGCCGGTGTAGTCGAAGAGGTGGACGTCGAGGGCCCAGTTGGCCCGAAGTCCGCCGAGGATCAGCAAGTTGGCGATGACGAAGCTCGGCGTGCTGAGGATGAGCAGCGCGACCATGGTGACGACGCGGTCACTGAGCCGGTATTGGCGGATGGCCCCCCATGCCCCGGCCGCAATCCCCAGCGCGGTGCCCGCCACCGAGCCGATGACCAGCAGCCGCAGGGTGACGCCGACGCGGCGCCAGAGGGTGGCGCCGACGGGCTGCCCGGTGATGGTCGTCCCGAAGTCACCGTGCAGGGCGTGGGACGCCCAGTCCACGTACCGGACCGGGATGGGCTCGTCCAACCCGAGCGCATGGGCCTTGGCGTCGATGACGGCTTGGGGCGGCCGCGGGTTGCGCTGCAGCAGGCTGTCCAGCGGCGAGAAGGTCAGCGACGTCAGGCAGTACGTCAGAAACGATGCCAGCGCCAGCAGCAGCACATAGTTGAGCAACCGGCGTGCCAGGAATCGAGTCATGCCCGACCGCGCCGCCCGTGTCGCATTGGGACAGGTTAGCGAGCCAGGCCCGATCCGGCCCGGCACCGCGACCCAATCCTTGAGATCCGGCTGATTCTCATGCATGAATTACGGGTGGCCGGCAATTACGATCCACCGCGGCGCCGCGCTAATCAGCAAATCGGTGCCACGATAATTCGAGGAGGCTTGCGTGACCGTCAGCAATGAGTACCTGGCCAACAACGCCGAATATGCGGGCACTTTTCACGGCCCACTGCCCTTGCCGCCCAGCAAACACGTCGCGGTGGTCGCCTGCATGGACGCCCGGCTGGACGTCTATCGCCTCCTCGGTCTGGGCGACGGCGAGGCCCACGTGATTCGGAACGCCGGCGGAGTCGTCACCGACGACGTCATCCGCTCGTTGGCGATCAGCCAGCGGCTCCTGGGAACCAGGGAGATCATCCTGATCCACCACACCGACTGCGGGATGCTCACCTTCTCCGACGACGACTTCAAGCGCTCCATCCAGGAGGAGACCGGGGTCAAACCACCGTGGGCGCCCGAGGCCTTCCCGGACGTCGCAGAGGACGTCCGGCAGTCACTGCGGCGGATCGAGAACAGCCCGTTCGTCACCCAGCACGTATCGGCTCGCGGGTTCGTCTTCGACGTCGCCACCGGCAAGCTCGAGGAAATCAAGGTCTAGCGGCGGTCTTGCGCCACGCGCCTGTCGGCCAAGCATTGACACCGGCGAGGCACCCTGGTTCCATAGACGACAATAAGAATAAATATGGTCAATCCGACCATATTTATCAGGAATAGCCCGAGGTGCCCATGACCAGCGCTGTGAAGGCCGGCCCCGTGGCCGCCGGCCAGTACGAATTGAGCCATCTGCGCTCGCTGGAGGCCGAGGCCATCCACATCATCCGGGAGGTGGCCGCGGAATTCGAGCGCCCGGTGCTGCTGTTCTCGGGCGGCAAAGACTCCATCGTGATGCTGCACCTCGCACTCAAGGCCTTCCGCCCGGGCCGGCTGCCGTTCCCGGTGATGCATGTGGACACCGGCCACAACTTCGACGAGGTGATCGCGACCCGCGACGAACTGGTCGCCCGGCACGGGTTGCGTGTGGTGGTGGCGTCGGTGCAGGAAGACATCGACGCGGGGCGGGTCGTCGAGACCATTCCGTCGCGAAACCCGATCCAGACGGTGACGCTGCTGCGCGCCATCCGGGAGAACAAGTTCGACGCCGCGTTCGGCGGGGCGCGCCGCGACGAGGAGAAGGCGCGCGCCAAGGAGCGGGTGTTCAGCTTCCGCGACGAATTCGGGCAATGGGACCCGAAGGCCCAGCGGCCCGAGGTGTGGAACCTCTACAACGGCCGGCACCACAAGGGCGAGCACATTCGGGTCTTCCCGTTGTCGAACTGGACCGAGTTCGACATCTGGTCCTACATCGGCGCCGAGAAGATCAAACTGCCGCCGATCTATTTCGCGCACCGGCGCGAGGTGTTTCGTCGCGACGGCATGCTGCTTGCGGTGGACCGGCACATGCACCCGCGCGCCGACGAGCCGGTGTTCGAGGCCATCGTGCGGTTCCGCACCGTCGGGGACGTCACCTGCACCGGGTGTGTGGAGTCCCGCGCCGCAACCGTGTCGGAGGTCATCGCCGAGACCGCGGTGTCCCGCCTGACCGAGCGGGGCGCTACCCGGGCCGACGACCGGATCTCGGAGGCGGGAATGGAAGACCGCAAGCGACAGGGTTACTTCTGATGACGACACTGTTGCGGCTGGCCACGGCGGGTTCGGTCGACGACGGCAAGTCGACGCTGATCGGCCGCCTGCTCTACGACTCCAAAGCCGTGATGGAAGACCAGTGGGCGGCGGTGGAGCAGAGCTCTAAGGATCGCGGCCACGACTACACCGACCTGGCGCTGGTGACCGACGGACTGCGGGCGGAACGCGAACAGGGCATCACCATCGACGTCGCCTACCGTTACTTCGCCACGCCCAAGCGGAAATTCATCATCGCCGACACCCCGGGGCACATCCAGTACACCCGCAACATGGTGACCGGGGCGTCGACCGCCCAGCTGGTGATCGTGCTGGTCGACGCCCGCCACGGCCTGCTCGAGCAGTCACGCCGGCACGCGTTTCTGGCGTCGCTGTTGGGCATCCGGCACGTCGTCCTCGCGGTCAACAAGATGGACCTGATCGGCTGGGACAAGGAGAAATTCGAGGCGATCCGCGACGAGTTCCACGCCTTCGCCGCGCGGCTGGACGTCCACGACGTCGCCACCATCCCGCTGTCGGCGCTGCACGGCGACAACGTGGTGACCAAGTCGGATAAGGCGCCGTGGTACGAGGGGCCGTCGCTGCTGTCGCACCTCGAGGAGGTCTACATCGCCGGTGACCGCAACATGGTCGACGTGCGGTTCCCCGTTCAGTACGTCATCCGCCCGCACACCCTCGATAATCAGGACCACCGCAGCTATGCCGGCACCGTGGCCAGCGGGGTGATGCGTCCGGGAGACGAAGTGGCGGTGCTGCCCGTCGGCAAGACCACCCGGATCACCGCGATCGACGGGCCGAATGGCCCGGTCGACGAAGCGTTTCCGCCGATGGCCGTCTCGGTGAGCCTGGCCGACGAGATCGACATCTCCCGCGGCGACATGATAGCCCGCACCACCAACAAGCCCAGGATCGCGCAGGACTTCGACGCGACCGTGTGCTGGATGGCAAACGATGCGGCCTTGGAGCCCGGCCGCGACTACCTCATCAAGCACACCACGCGGACCACCCGCGCCCGGGTGACCGCGCTGGGCTACCGGCTCGACGTCAACACCCTGCACCGCGACAAGACCGCAACGGCGTTGCGGCTCAACGACCTTGGCCGGATCTCGCTGCGCACCCAGGTCCCGCTGCTGCTCGACGAGTACACCCGTAACGCCAGCACCGGCTCGTTCATCCTCATCGACCCCAACACCAACGGCACCGTGGCGGCGGGCATGGTGTTGCGCGACGCCACGGCGCAGGCGGCTAGCCCGAACACC
Source organism: Mycobacterium sp. (assembly GCA_031292665.1). Classification (GTDB taxonomy): domain Bacteria; phylum Actinomycetota; class Actinomycetes; order Mycobacteriales; family Mycobacteriaceae; genus Mycobacterium. Next base: position 51,065 of record JARLGR010000131.1, read on the forward strand.
CTGCGCCACAACTCGTCTGCGGTCGCCGAGGCCCGGACGCGGGGCACGACGCTATGGTTTACCGGTCTGTCCGGTTCCGGTAAGTCGTCGGTGGCCACACTGGTCGAGCATATGCTGCTCGAAAGCGGTACTCCCGCTTATGTTTTGGACGGCGACAATCTGCGGCACGGCCTGAACGCCGACTTGGGATTCAGCATGGCCGACCGCGCGGAAAACCTGCGCCGACTCGCGCATGTGGCGGCGCTGCTCGCCGACTCCGGCCAGGTCGTGCTGGTACCGGCGATCAGCCCGCTGGCCGAGCAACGGGAGCTGGCCCGCAAGGTGCACGGCGACGCAGGCCTGGACTTTGTCGAGGTCTACTGCGACACCCCGATCGACGAGTGTGAGAAGCGTGATCCCAAGGGCTTGTACGCCAAAGCGCGCGCGGGGGAGATCACGCAGTTCACCGGCATCGACAGCCCGTATCAGCCGCCGGCGAATCCCGAACTGCGGGTCACGCCCGACCAGACCGTCGAGGAGCAGGCGCAACAGGTCGTCGACCTACTTGGGTCGCGGGTCTAGCACCGGGCCGGGCGGGCTCGGCCGGATTCCCCGGGCGGGGTGGCACAATCCTCAGTTGTGCGCATGTCAGCCAAGGCGGAATACGCGGTGCGAGCCATGATCCAGCTCGCCACAGTTGACTGTGGCGCGCTGGTCAAGACCGACGACTTGGCCCAGTCCCAGGGCATACCGGCACAGTTTCTCGTCGATATCCTCACCAACCTGCGCACCGACCGCCTGGTGCGCAGCCACCGCGGGCGCGAAGGGGGCTATGAACTGGCCCGCCCCGCAGACGAGATCAGCATCGCCGACGTGCTCCGCTGCATCGACGGGCCGCTGGCCAGCGTGCGCGACATCGGCCTCGGTGACTTGCCGTATGCCGGCCCCACCGCGCCGTTGGCCGACGTCTGGCGGGCCCTGCGGGCCAGCATGCGCTCGGTGCTGGAGCTGACCACCCTGGCCGACGTCGCGAACGGCAAGCTGCCCGACCACGTCGCCCAGCTGGCCGACGACTATCGGGGTCAAGAACGGTTGCGGCACCGGTCCACGCGCAGCGGCGATCAGCCGTCCGAGCCGTAGGGCCGGGTGAGGATCTCCATGGCGTGCCCCGACGGGTCCAGGAAGTAGACGCCGCGCCCGCCGTGGTTGTGGTTGATCTCGCCGGGCCGCTGCTGGCGGGGGTCCGCCCAATGCTGCAGGCCACGCGACCGGATCTTGCCGTAGATGGTGTCGAAGTCTTCGTCGGATACCAGGAACGCGTAGTGCTGGCGCCGGATCTCCTCGCCCGCGGGGGCGTCGGCGTAGTCGAGGTTGACACCATGCTCGAGCCCGACGGCCATGAAGTGGCCGAACGGCTTCGGGCCGGGCAGTCCGAACAGTTCGGCGAGGAATTCCGCGGACTTGCGCTTGTCGCGCGACGCGACGATGGTGTGGTTGAAACTGATCGCCATGATTCCTGCTTACACCTCGGCGCGAGCGTGCGTGTCGGTACGCCGACACGCCGCAAAGGGCGTAATTGCTCGCACCCTCGCGGGTCGACGCGCACCTCGACGCTACTTCGGCGCCGTGAGTTCCAACGCGATGTTGTCCGGGTCGCGGAACTCCAGGATGTAGGACGGCCCGATGTCTTTGACCGGCTCATGCTCAACCCCGACGTCGTCGAGATGTGCTGCGGCACGCTCTAGTTCGTCCTTGCTACTGAGCCGGAACGCCAGGTGGTCGAGGCCCACCCGATCCTCGTCGAAGCGGTCGGTCGCCACCGGCCGCAGCCCGAGCAGCGTGCCGCCGAGGTCGTAGATGACGCCGCCGAACAGGAAGCTCAGCTGGTTGCGGGTCGCTTCGTCGGCATCTTCGGGGACCTCCAGCAACACCGGCCAACCGAATACGCTCTCGTAGAACTGGCGTGACCGCTCGATGTCGGTGACGGTTAGGCGGACGTGCGCGATGGAAGTACTGGTGAAGCCCATCTGGCCATGCTGCCACTGATGGGACCCGATATCACCGGCATGCCAGAATCGCCGTCGTGCAGATAGCGATGACGATGCCGGTAATGGAGCCGGACCTGGACGCGACGGTCCTGCAGAACTGGGCGCGCGCGATCGATGAGGGCCCCTTCTCGTCGCTGTGCTGGGGCGAGCGCATCGCGTTCGACAACCCGGACAACCTGACGCTGCTGGGTGCGCTCTCCGCCTGGACCAGCCGGGTGCGGCTGCTGACGACGGTGATCGTGCCGCAGCTGCACCACCCGGTGATGCTGGCGAAGGCCCTGGCGACCGGCGACGTGCTGTGCGGCGGGCGCCTGTCCGTGGGCATCGGCGTGGGCGGCAGGCAGGAGGACTATCAGGCCGTGGGGGCCGACCCGGCGACTCAGACCATCCGCGGCATGGCCGAACGGGTGGCCGTGATGAAACGGGTATGGGTCGGCGAAAAGATCACCGACTCGGTGCTGCCGGTCGGGCCGTCGCCGGCCCAGCCCGGTGGTCCGCCGTTGCTCGTCGGCAGCATCGGGCCCAAGACCATTCGCCGCGCCGCGGCGTGGGCCGACGGATTGGCCGGCACCACCCTGGACCTCGACGTCGCCAAGCAGGACGAGCTGTTCGAGGTGGCGCGGGAAGCGTGGGCGCAGGCCGGGAAGCCCAAACCCCACCTGGCGACGTCGTTTTGGTTCGCGTTCGGGCCCCCCGAGCAGGCCCGCGCCCAGGTGCACCGTCACCTGCGGCACTACATGAATTGGATACCGGCGGAATACGTCGATGCGATGGCGCCGATGACAGGCTGGGCCGGCACCGAAGACGAGCTGCTGGCGGTGCTGCGGAAGTTCGAACAGATCGGCACCGACGAGGTCCAGCTCATCCCGACGAGCTCGGACATCGACCAGGTCCGGCGCGCGGCGGACGTGGCGGCGCGGCTCTAGGTCAAGAGGCGCGCTCGTGCCAGATCCTGTGGCTGCCGTGCCGAATGCAACGCCCAGCTGTACACGCCCAGAGCAACGAAACCGACCAGAGCCAGCCACCTCGATGGCCCGCCGGCGCCACGAAGAGCAGCGCGCTGCCAGCGATCAGACTGAGCCATGCCGAACCGGGAAGCTGTCGAAGGTGCGAATGGATTGAAACCGGACACGGCGCGATGTTAGGCGAGGGCACCGACGTCATGAGCCTCACCGGTTCCCGTACAGGCCCATGCCGACGCGCGTAAGCCGTAGCTGACGAAGGAGCCTTGCGCGCTGAGGTTTGCGGTGGCGCTGCGAGCCCCCGTCAGTCGTGCTTCGGCTGGCCCTGGTTGGGAAGTCCGAGCAGGCGTTCGGCATTGAGGTGGGCAATCTTTTCCTTGTCGGCGGGATTGATCGGCATCCGTTCGAAGAATTGGCGAGCCGCCCTCATGTTGCCGAACGGGTAGTCAGTGGTGAACACGATGCGGTCGATGCCGATCACGTTCACCATGCCCTGATAGGCGTTGAAGGACAGATTCCAACTGCCATCGACCGCGCCGGGATCCTGGTAGGCGTACTCGCCGGCCAGGATGCCACCGTAGAAGTTGTTCCGAAGATAGTCCTTGACGGTGCGTTTGAGACCACTCGCGGCCACCGGAAATGAGTAGTCGGTGCGCCACGCCATCCAACTCAACCCTTCGAACTGGTGGCCGACGATGATCTGCAGCCTGGGGAACCGGTCGAACACCCCGCCCAGAATCAACCGGATGCAGTGGATGCCGGTGTCGATGTGCCAACCGACCCCTGCGATTGACAACATGGCCGACACACCCGGGGCAAAGCCGCGATAGTAGGCGTCGATCACCGGCTGCGGCGGCACGGTGGGATGCAGATAGATCGGCACGCCCAGCGCTTCGGCGCACTCGAACACCGGCCAGAAAAACTTGTCGTCAAGGTAACGCCCGTTGACGTGGCCATTGATCAGCGTGCCGACGAAACTCAGGTCGCGCACCGAGCGCTCCAGCTCAGCGGCGGCGGCCGCCGGGTCGCGCATCGGCAAGGTGGCAAAGCCGTGGAACCGATCGGGATGCGCGGCGACGGCGGCTGCCACTGCGTCGTTGGCCTGCCTGCCCAGTTCCACCGCCAGCGACGGCTCCAGGGCCTCCACGCCCGGAACATTGGAGAGGATCTGCACATCGATACCAGCCGCGTCCATAGCAGCGATCCGGCCCTCACCGAGGTCACCGATGCCTGCCGGCCACCACGCTTGTGGGTCAGTGTCGCCGAAGCGTCCGGTCTGCGCCACGTCGAACAATTTGTGGGGACTGTTTGGATTCGCTTCGGCAATAGCCGGGAGCATGTAGTGCTCCTCGAAACCGATGATCTTCATGACATCTCCTCGCAAGAAGTAGCCAATCCGGCTGCGGCACTACGCGACTAAGAAGGCCCCAAAGACCATCATGCTCGGTCCACGAGGCTCGGGACAGCCGCCGGGTCGCGCGCCGGGGGATAGCCAACGGATTGGGCAAACAGGACGCGCTGCTCTCCTTTCAATCCAAGGCTCTGGGCCAAACCGGCCCGGTCACAGTTGTGAAACCAAGCCGCGAGTCCGTGGGCGGCGGCGAAAAGATACACATTTTGGGCGATCAGACCGGTGTCGACGTAGTAGTACGACTTTTGGACTTCCGGATCGTGAAGCCCCGGCTCATCAAAGCCCCCCGTGTGCGTGAGCCGATGAAGGTCGACGACGTAGATCAATTGAACCGGGGCCGTCGCCGTGACGTTCGGTTGGCCCGGTGTCAGTGCGCTTGCACGCAGATCGCCGTGCGTGATCAGCACCAGGCGACAACCCGGTGCGTCGTAGCGATAGGCTCCGTCGGCGAGCGCGACATAGAGATCGATCTCCTGGGAGTTGCTGGCCGAACCCGCGGTCCGGCCCGGCATCCCGAACGGACCTACCTTGCGGTTTACACCGAACGCCGACCAGAGCAGATTGGAAAGCTCCTGCATCGGCAAAGGGGCCGGGGCTATGTCTCGGATGGTCTTTCGCCGCTCGAACATGGCGACGATCGGATCGTCAGGGTCGCTGGCCGGCATAGGTAGTTCCAGGACCCGCTCCGTTTGTATCTTATCGGCCATTTTGTTCAATTTCTGTCTGTGATCGGTCCCCACGGTGCGCCGGGTGTCACCGGCGTGTGCCGCGCACCCACTGAATAGTGCCGATATTCTTGGTCCGCACGCTGACGAAGCCGTGGTCCTCGAGGATGTCGCCGAGCTCGTCCTCGCCGAACGCATAGGATCCGGTGATCGGGAATAGCTTTTGCCAATGCCGGAAAGCACGCCCGGTGGTGGGCACCATCACGGCCAGTCGTCCGCCCGGTCGCAGTACCCGCGCCATCTCCGCCAGCGCCGCCACCGGATCCGGCACCAGCATCACCACGGCGACGGAGACGACCGCATCGACTGTCTGGTCGCGCAGTGGAAGCCGTTGCGCGTCGGCCCGCAGAAAACCGACCTGTGGTCCTGCCTGAGCGCGCACCGCCCGTGCCAGCATGGGCCCGGAGATGTCAACGCCCAACCCCAGCCCGCCCGGCCCCGCGGCGCGCGCCAGCGAGCCGGTGACATTACCGGGACCGCAGCCGACGTCCAGAGCGATTCCGCCCTGCGGGATGTGCAACCACTCGGCGGGCTCCCGCCATGCGGCGAGCAGCCGGCGCGCCACCGCTTGCGTGTAGTCCCAGAACATCGATCCGACCGGCGAAGCCCACACGGCCTGGATCACGCCGGTGTTCTTCGCCGCAGCTTCGCCCTCGACCGGCCCAGTGCCCAGCAGATCGAGGTAGCCCTTGCTGACATCCGGTTGCGCCGGCGGATCGGCGAGCAGCTCCAGCGCCCTGCACAATGCGGGAGTCAATGTGGTGTTCAGATCGGTCATGGGCATTCCTCCGAGCAACTCCCGACAAACCGGAAGGTGTTGTAGCCGGCAAAAATTCGTATCGGCCGCCAATACCATGGGTATCGAACCAATTGGCCAAAGCCGTAGAACAGAGACCGAAGTCTCGCCTTTTCAGGACGTTCGTCACAATTACTGGGATGCGTTGGCGGCACTTGATGCTGCCCTGAATGTCCGCCAGATCAAGGTTCTTTCCCATAACCCCCGCGCGGCGCGTTCAGCTTGCCTCCGCTTGCGGTGAGCCGCCGATCTCGGGTTGTGCGGGCGGCCGCCCTTTGCGCAGCGTCGCCAGCAGCTCGCGGTAGGGGCCGACGAGGTAGACGGTGTCGCCGCCGCGCAGCCAGGCATCGCGCCGCGGGTGCAGGTTGACCGGCGCATCCTCCCGGGTGATCGCGATGACGCGGGTATGGGTCGACAGTTCGAACATCCGCAGCCCGTCGAGTTCGCTGTCGGCCGCCACATGCATGCCGCCGACCATGAAGGAGCGCTGCCCGACCGAGAACGTTCCCAGCACCTGCAGTCCCATCGCGGCGCCGATGAACCACGGCACGGCCAGGTCGACGGTCGAGTGAACGTGCTCGAAGCCGAACCGCTGTGCGACCGAGCCGCCCAGCGCACGGTCGAAGATACGCAGCACGATCGGGACGTCGGGCCGGACGACTTCGGGCATCACCCGCGGGCCCAGCATTTCCCGCAGCACGATCCCGGTCTCGATGTTGACCATGTCGTCCTGGGTCAGCACCGCCACCGCTCGGGCGTGGTCGACGCGGGCGGACTCCAGCGTCTGGCGTAGCGTCGCGTCCCCGAAGATCACCGGCACGTCCAGGTCGGCCGCCGACGACAGGAATCGGCTGTTCTCGTCGCGCTCGATGACCGCCACGTCGTATCCGGCCGCGGTCAAGTCGCCGACGACGCGGATGCCGAACGAACCCAGCCCGACGACCACGACGTGGTTGCGCAGGTGGCGCGCGCGCCGCAGGCCCGCCGTTTGGACGAAGCGGCGCGACAGCAGCAGATCGGCGAGGAACGCGACCAGGACCGCGGTGATCGCCACACCGGTGAACATCAGCATGACGCTGAACAGGCGGAGCCAAGTGGGCTGGTTGGCGAAGCTGAAGTCCCCGTAGCCGACGGTCGTGACCGTTTCGGACGTGAAGTACAGGGCGTCGACCCAGCCCATCCGCCGGTCCCGGTAAGCGAGTCGGATCACGACCGTCGACACGGCAATCACAGCCAGTGCGACGCCCAGTGACGGGAACAGCATCGGGTTCACTTCGTCGCGCAGGGCGCGTGCGGCGTCGAATACGCGCCGTCGCCAGGAGCGGTGAGCGCGCGTCGCGGTCCGGCGAGGGACCTTGATGCCGCGGGCGGACAATTCCTCCTTGGTGCCGATCATCGAGGTCCAGTCGCCGGCGTGCACCCGCAGATCCCGCCCCGGGCACGTCACCACCTCGCCAGGGGTGGGCGAGTTCTTGCCGTGGATCACCGCCACCGGTGCCAGATCGCCGTAGATCTCCCGCAGGGTTGCGTCGTACGGCGCCTCCGCGCCCGAGACGACAAATTCGATGCCGGATGCTTCGAACGGGTGCGTCGTTCGCGCCAGCAACGCTTCGACGACGGATGGTGCCGCCAGGTCGGCGACGTCGAGGATCGCTCCGGGGCCATTATCGTCGGCCACTGCTTCGCGCAGCACGTCGTTGCCCAGCCGGGCCACTACCCGCACCTTGGGGTTCAATCGCCTTGCTATTAGGGCGATTTCGAGGTTTATCGCGTCGTCAGGCCCGACAGAGATGACCGCGAGCGCGCGGTCGACGCCGGCGCCGGCGAGTTCGGCGGCGGTGGCGATCTGGACGATCCGCGCGCCGGCCTTGTTCAGCTCGTCGACAATCGTGGTCGCCAGAGAGTCGTCACCGCAGACGATGATGTGGCCGTCCACGCTTACCTGGGCTTCAACTCGTACGACATCTGCGCCCGCCTCTCGTGATATCGGGACCCACTCGGTGCCACGACTATCGGGCACCGTGCCGATTGTTACCGGCGGAAAGCCCTATGGCTACGACGACACGGCCCGGTTGCCCTTCGGCGCGCTCACCGCGGTGGGGCCTCTGCCGCGCACTCGCGCGGTGGAGATACTGGCGAGGTGCCTTTCATCGAACGCTTGGCCTCCCGCGAGATCTATCGGAATCCGTGGCTGGTGGTCCGAGAGGACGACATCCGCCGCCCGGATGGCAGCCACGGCATCTACAGCGTGGTGGACAAGCCGACGTACGCGCTCGTGATGCCCTACGACGGGGACCGCTTCCGGTTGGTCGAACAGTTCCGGTACCCCCTCGGCGCGCGGAGGTGGGAGTTTCCGCAGGGCACCGCTCCCGATCGGGCCGAGGTCGAACCGTCCGAACTGGCCGAGCGCGAATTGCGGGAGGAAACCGGATTAAGCGCGACCTCGTTCGAGGCGCTGGGCCTCGTCGATGTCGCTGCTGGCATGACCAGTCAGCGCGGGTGGGTGTTTTTGGCCACCGGGATCGTGGAGGGAGAAACCGACCGCGAACACGAGGAACAGGACATGCGCAGTGAATGGTTCGCGCGCGGTGACATCGAGGACATGATCCGCTCTGGCGTCATCGCCGACGCGCAGTCGATCGCCGCCTACGGCCTGTTCTTGCTGCACGGGAAATGACGGAGGTGGGGGGGGGGGCGGGGGGGGGGGCGCCCCCCGCTTTGCCGGGCGCCCCCCCCGCCCTACCTGTCCTAAATCGGGCTCGACCCCCCCCCCCCCCCCCCCCCCCAACCAAAAAA
>JARLGR010000004.1 GCA_031292665.1 Mycobacterium sp.
ACTAGCGGTTCAGACTTTTATTGACGAATGGAAGGCGCAACTGAGCGCAACTCAAATGGAAGCAGGCTGCCCGATTGTCGCAGCCATCCTCGGCCGTTCTGAAGCGCCCGCGGCAGCCCAGGCGGCCTCCGACGCGGTCAGTGAGTGGCAGACGATCCTCTCCGATCGGCTGGCCAGGTATGGCGTCGATCGTGACAGCTCACGCTCGTTGGCGGTGTTGATCGTCGCCGCCGTCGAAGGCGCCGTCATCCTCGCGCTCGCGACGCAGTCGACAGCTGCGCTCGACAGCGTCGGGCGTCACCTGATCGAAGTGATCAGGCTGCATCTTCCCGCCGAGCATGGCGGGAAAGTGCCCCCGGCACGACTCGAACGCGCGACCTAGGGATTACCAATCGGGATATCTCGCGTACGCCCGAACTTCCCTTTTCCCCCTGTGCTGCAATGGATCTGACGATGCCTCGGCTCAGCTGAGAACCTGTCGATCACCGGCGAATCGCGGCCGTTGGCAATGAATAATCGATGACCAGCGCGGCTACGTGGGTACTTTCGTGCTTGGCGTATCAACGTTCCGATAGACGCAGACCGCAGCAGGATCGTCGATTTGGCTGTCGTGCGGCGGATGACCGCAGGGAATGCCTCGTTACGCGGGCTTGGTCGCGATCACCGCTTTGATGATCGCTGAGTAGAGGTGGTGCCATTCCGGGTGCTGGAAGCCAGCGCGGAGCAGCAGTTGGTCAGCCCTGCGCTTGGTGCGGGCCTTGCCTCGGCGGCTCGTGAGCAATGTGGGTAGAAGCAAGCGGGAGAACTGGTCGACCAGAATAACGCTTGCCCCGGGGCGCAGAACGCGCGCGCATTCGATCAGCCCGGCCTGCTGATCGGTCCAGTGATCGAACGAAGTGGTGCTCACGATCAGGTCGATTGCGCCGTCCGGGTAGGGCAACTGCTCGGCCACGGCAACGGCGAACGTCAGTCGTGGATCGCGCGCAAGGCTGTTCGCCACCTCAATCATTCGAGGTGCGGCGTCAACGCCCATGAACTCCTCGGCGTCGGGATAGTGGCCAGCGAGGACACGGAGCAGGTAGCCGCTACCGCACCCGAGATCGAGCACGCGCTTCGGGGACCCGGCGTTGGCGATGACCAGATCCGCGGTGCGATTACTGATTTGGTGGTGCAGACACCCTCGCCAACCGTGATCGTAGCGGCGCGCTCGATCGTCGAATGCGGCCACGTCTCGATATGGCGCGGCGGTCTCGCGTTGTCGGCTTTCGTCTTTGCGTGTCATGGTCGGCGCGCCTCGTCGCGCAAGGTGGCCAGCCAGGCTCGCTCGGCCTCGTTGCGTCGGATCAGTTCCTCGGTGACCAGCTGGCCCCAGCGTTCACCACCTGCGCGCTCCCGTAGCATGCGAAGTCGCTCAAGGTGCGCACAGATAGCCTCGTCGCGGGCGGTCAACACGGGCGACCGCTCAGCGGGGGTAAGCAACTGGAACTGACCGAGGCGGGTCAAAAACTCTGTGTCGTTGCCGGCCTCATCGGCGGGTAACTCGGCGAGCATGTCGTGCAGCAGTTCTCGCCCGAGCTCGGTAAGTGCGTAGACATGCCGCGGGGGACGACTCTCTTGCTGCTCGGCGGTCTTGGTCACCGCGCCTGCTTCCTCAAACCGGCGCAGCGCGGGATACAGCGTGTTGTTGTTCAACATCAACCCCACCGTCATCTCGATTCGTTTGCGCAGTTCGTAGCCGTGAACCGGGCCGGCGAATAAGTGCCGCAGGATCACAATCTCGACGTACGACATACGTCCAGTCTATACTAGGTTAGACTGGATGTTGTCTGTAGGAGCGCGGTTCAGATGCGCCCAGCAGAGGCTCTCGGGTCTTCGCTAAACACTCCGCAGAAGGTTGAGGACAACATGGCCGCGAACAGTTCGCTGCGCGATCACATCGCGGTCGCCACCGGATGTGCACGCAAGAACGGCATCGGGCGGGGGCTTGTCAACATAAATGTGTAAGTTGTTGCAGCCGTTATCTTTTAGCTTAGCGGTGACGATCAGTCCTCTGTTGAGTCAGACCACGGCCCCGGTGCCGACCGGCTCGACAAACCCCGGCAGAGCCAGCCCGCAGGCGGCATGCGGTTCACGAAGGGTCAGTCAAGATTGCAGCCGAGCGCTAACCCGAGCGGCTTGCTTGCTATCGCGCCAGTTTGTCGGGCTGGCTTTTGTCGAGGTCAGCTGAGGTAGCCATGGCGCCGCCACACTTCGGCGGCGCGGTGATGAAGCGGCACGTCGAGCGGTGTTGCCGGTGTCTCGCGCACCATCTGCTCCAGCGGCAGCGGCGGCTGCTCGACGCCACCCATCGTCCAACAGATGGACTCGCGCCGGCTCACCAGAGCCTCGCAGAACGCTTCGATGAGGTCGGCGGGGGTTGTCGGTCCGGCAAAAGATCGGCCAGCCGCTGTAATCGACGGTGGGCACGTCGGTGGTCAGAGTGGGATAGCGCTGATGCTCGATCACCGCCGGACGAAAACCGGCGCGCCCCAATCCGCTGAGGCGCTGCGAGTCCAGGGCGATGAGCCGCGCGCCCGCCGGCGTCACAAGGTCGGCCCACAAAGCGATGCCTTCGTCAAAGACAGCGTCGATCTCACCCCGTTCCAGGCGGCCGATGCGGGACGGGTGGTTCGGCATAGGCTGGTCGTAGAAGACTTGACCACCCCAGCTGACGATGTCTGCCAGCGAAAAGCCGTGGGCGCGCAGCACCACATCGACCATCATGGGTGTGCACGCGTCGGTGGAGCCGCGAGTCGACACCCGCAGCGGGTAACGGGCTTTGGCGATGTCTTGCAGACGCGTAAACCCGAGCCGATCCGCGACCGCAAAGCCCAGCCGGTCAATATGCGGCAGGACCGCAATTGTGGCGACCTGGCGCACACGGTCGAACGCCCCGACACCGCGGTAGGCCATCGTGAGCATGGCTGCGGGATTGAGGATCGAAATGTCGATCCGCCGCTCATCGACGGCATCTATCGTGCTTGGGTGATTGGCACCGTACAAAGCGAAACGACCTTTGCGAGTGTGGCTTTCCATCGTGACGGTGACCGCGCGATACTCCCAGTCTCGTGCCAGCATCATGTGACTGGCGACGTCCAGGAACAGCATCGGACGCAGGTTGCTGGGGTCGACCGGAAGGGAAGCGCTCTCATCGGCTGCCAAGCTGCGTCCCCTTCCTCAACGCGAAGGTGCTCGCGATGCGATTGCTGCTGTTAGGAGATTCTGCGCCAGGCGTCGGCAGTGCCATGAACTGCCCGGGCACCAATGTCGCGGATACGTGTATTGGGAGCAGATGGCTGGCAACTGCGCCGAGCCGTTTTGGACGAACAACCCGTCCGTGCGACTGCCAAGGAAACCTTTCTTCTAAATCCTTCGAGATGTACCTTGCTGCAGTGGGAGGCTGAGGGCTTATCGGGAGGGAGCAGTGATGAACTTTTCGGTGTGGCCGCCTGAGGTCAATTCGGTGCTGCTGCTCGAGGGACCGGGTTCGGGGCCGATGCTGGCGGCGGCGGCCTGGGACGGGATCAGCAGTGAGTTGAGCTTGACGGCGAACGCCTTTAGCTCAGTAACTTCAGACTTGGCGGGCCAAGCCTGGCAAGGCCCGGCGTCGGCGTCCATGACGACCGCGGCCGCGGGGTATGCGGACTGGCTGGGAGGGGCAGCCGCGCAAGCCGGACAGTCGGCATCCCAGGCCCGAGCGGCGGCCACCGCGTTCGAGGCTGCGCTGGCAACAATCGTTAACCCTGGACTGGTAGCGGCCAATCGCGGCCAGCTGTTGTCGTTGGTGAGGTCGAATCTGTTCGGCCAGAACGCCCCGGCGATCGCGGCCGCCGAGGCCGAATACGAGCAGATGTGGGCTCACGATGTCGCCACGATGAGCGGGTATCACACCAGTGCGTCGGTCACGGTCGCGCAGTTGGGGCAGTGGGAGCAAACGCTGGAAAATCTGCCTGGACTGCCAGGCGAATTCGCCAGAGCTATCGGGAACGGTTTGGCAAACGTTGAGCTGGAAATTGAGCAGACCTCCACGACGGTCACCACAGAATTCACCCGGGTGGCCGACACGATCTTCAACGGGATCTTCGGGTTGCGGGCTGATCCGCCGTTCGCAGCGAACCAGCCAGGGACCTTCACGGGTACACCGTCGCTGGCAACCAGATTTGAAGAGGCTGCGCTGTGGCCGGTAAAACCTTTCCTGGCCTTCTCGGGACTCGAAACCCAAATTGTGCCAAGTTCCCCACTTCTGTCGCTGTTTACCGGTGACAATCCGCTATTCGGGCCTTTTATCGGCAATTCCCCCCCACAGTTGTTGCCGTTGCTGTTGGGCGAGACGGTCCAGTACACCACGTATAACGGGATGAGCGTCGTGCAGCTCACGCCTGCTCATCCGTCCGGCAATTACGTAGTTGCCATTCACGGTGGCGCGTTCATCTTTCCGCCCTCGATCTTCCACTGGCTCGATTACACGGTGATGGCCTACCAGACTGGCGCGACCATTGAAGTGCCGATCTACCCGTTGCTGCAGCAAGGAGGTACCGCCGGCACGGTGGTCCCCCAAATGGCTGGCTTCATTTCTACGGAAATCGCTGCCCACGGTGCCCCTCACGTCAGCGTGATCGGTGACTCCTCGGGCGGCAACCTCGCACTGGCGGCCACCGAATACATGGTGGCCAACGGTGAACCCGTACCAGCGTCAATGGTTCTGCTGTCTCCATGGCTGAACCTGGCGATGACCAATCCGAATATCGCGTTCGTGCAGGATCCCCTGCTGCCTCTTGGGCCCGCGCAATCACTCGGCAAGGCGTGGGCAGGCAATCTTCCTGTAAGCAACCCTATGGTCAGTCCGCTGAATGGGTCGCTCAGCGGACTCCCGCCGACAACTGTCTACTCGGGCTCCCTCGACATACTCGCGCCCGACGTGCTTGTCCTTCAGCAAGAGGCCGCAGCCGCAGGAGCCCCGTTCAACTTCGTGCTGGCCAACGGCGAGATTCACGACTGGATCATCCTCACTCCGGACGGTCCCCAATACTGGCCGCAGATCGACCAGGAGCTTGGCGTGTAAATGCGGCCCCATTGCGAGTCAAGCAAGGGCGGCCACGCACACGACTTCCAGCCCCCCGCGGACGTGTCCACACTCAGGTCGCTGACCTGCTGGATCGCGCCGTGACGGACGCAAACGATGAATGATCGATGACCGGCATTTTCAGCAGGACCAGAAGCTCGCTCTGAAAGTGCCCCCGGCACGACTCGAACGTGCGACCTAGGGATTACCATCTGCCGACTCTCGCAGTTACCCGAGCCTGCCCTTTTTGCTTGTGCTACAACAGGTTTGGCCATGAATCGGCACCGGTGAGAACCCGCCACTTACCGTCGAATCGCGGTCATTGGCGATGAATAAACGATGAGCTGCGACCACTGAATCAACTGCCAACCCTTTGTGCAGCTGCGGCGTACGACGTTGGCCCAGGCCCGCGCGTTTGTGGTCGCCTGGTGCCTTGAGTTCCACAACCTCCGTCGTAGGCACAGTTCCGCCGGACTGCAGGCACCCGACCACTACGAGAAGACGGCCTCAGAACAACCGGCCGCCGCATGAATCCCGCCTGAAACCGTGTCATAGGCGGTCGGCCGCCGGTCACGCAGGTGCGCAGCGGGCGAACAGGGTAGACACGCCCGGGCCGGTGAGGTCGTCGCAGTAGGCGCGGCGGCCGGCCATCGCCATAGTCAGCGCTAGCGTCGTCCCGCTGACCAGCGGGCCGGCGCCAGTTGAGAAGGGCCCGTCGGTCGCCTCGAGGCGCAGGCCCTCGATAGTGCTGCGGCCGAACCCGGTGAAGTCCCGCCGGGCATAGAAGCGGGCGACCGCGCCGACGGCCGCGATCGAGGGCGTGTGTGGGAGCGCGAGGGGACGCCGGATGTCTTGGGCGTGCACGACCACCTCACCAAGCCATGCCACAGTGGGACCGGGCGCCGACCTGGTGCTGGTGATGATCCGCCGAAACCGCTCGAGTGTCTCGGCCGCAGTCGCGCCGCGATGCTCGGCCAGACGTCGGTTGTTGTGCAGGTCGAAGTCGAAACGTGCACCCAGGACGCTGGCAAACCAGCGCAGCGGACCCATGCTCGCTGCCGCCGTGAGGTGGGCGACGACGTCCTCGACCACCCACCGTCCGCACAGCGATCGCTGCGCCCACTGCGCCTGGCCAAGGCCGGCGAGATCGTCGGCGAGGGCGGCGCGCTCGGCGTGGGTAGCCGACCACAGAGCCGCACGAGACAGGACATCGGACATAGGGGCCTCCGGTTGGTTGGATCGGACTGGCAACGCTGACTTCGCGCGAGCGCGAGCGCAGAAATAATCGGTCGGTCAGCAGGGCGAAGGGGACAGCATCCTGTGGGGTACCGAAGATTAACGGGCTTGTCGCCCCAGCAGGCCAGCACAGCACCTTGGCGGAACACGCCGCGAACTGGTCGTGGGTCGGTAGTTTGAATCACCGGGTGGCGTCGGGTAGCCAGGCGCTTGCAGACGTTTATGTCCGTCATCGTCTCAGCGCGCCCCGTCGCGAGCGTTCGGCAAAGGCATCGAGTGCGGCGATGACCTGTGGCGAGCGCCAGACGCGGCTGCGTGGACCCGAGCTGGTCTCGAGGATGATCCCTGCCTTCGACAAGGGTTCGAGGTATCGGCGTGCGTGCTTCGACTCGATGCCCAACTCCTCGGTCAGCAGTGCCGTATTGATGACCGGGCGGCGTAGTAGAAGATCGGCTATCTGCCACACGGCAGAGTCGCTACGTGCGGTGATCGTGTCGTTCCACCCGGCGCGGACGGCGTGCAAATCACTGACCAGCTGGCGACCGTTGAAGACCGCCGCGACAGCCGCCTCCGACACGCGGCGGACGATCGGGGCGGGGTCGCCCTCGCGGTAGGCGGTCAGCGCGGCGAAGTAGGAGTCAGTGTCGGTCAGTAGCCCAGCGGACACTGGGACGGTGACGTTTCGCGTCAATCCCTTGCGGCGCAACATCGCCTGGATTAATGCCCGGGCCGTGCGACCATTCCCGTCGGTGAAGGGGTGGATCGTCTCGAACTGCGCATGTGCCAACGCGATCTGCGGTAGCGCGGGGATGTCGTCGCGCTGCGCGAAGCGGAGCAAGTCGTCGATGGCTGCTATGACGCGGCTGTGGTGCGGCGGCACGAACATGGCCCCGCGCGGACCGTGGGTGCCCCCGCCAATCCAGACTTGCTCCTCGCGCCAGCGGCCGGCGGATTTCGGGTCGACGTCGCGCATCAGCGCCTCGTGCATCGTCACGATAGCGGCGTCGTCGATGTTGTGCGCGAGGTTGATCGCGGCGATCATCGCTGCGGTGTTGGCGACGATGGCCTTCGCGTTGGCGGTCGTCTTGGCCCACGGCAGCTCGGCCTCGGCAATGGCCCGCGCCGATGCCGTCAGGTTCTCGATGTTGGAACTGGCTGCCGACTCGGTCCGCAACAGGACCGACGAGAACGGCGCGATCTCGCCGCCCAGCTCGGCGTCGAATCGGGTGACCTCGCGGCTGGCGTCCTCGGCGTCGGCGAGCGCGTCGGCCGGCAGGTTGACGGTCAGGTCGGCGATGTTGGCGCTAATCGCCGCCTTGTAGTTGCCCCGCTGCTGTTGCGCCGCGCGCACATATGCCGCGTCGGGCGAGATATCCCAGGGCAGCGTCTCGTATTCGACGGCGGTGCCGGCAAGTGGGTGCACTCCACCACTTTACACCCACTTAGACAACTAAGTGGGTGGAAGCGTCACTGTTACACCCACTTATCCACGGTGCCGACAACGCGCCCGGAGCACTCTCACGACGGCGCGCCAATGGGCTGCCCGCGAAGAATAGGCACCCGGCCACAATGAGCACCCTGCTGATCGTCCTGCTCCTGTTGATCGTCTTGCTGATCGTGGCGCTGTTGCTCTTGGCTGTGGGTGCTGGTCTAGGGGCTAGCATAAGTATGCATTCTGTACCCTTTAAGGGTACGTTATGCATGCTCAAGGGGTCGATCGATGGCAAGACGACACAGCACGCCGCTGCCGGCTAGCCTTGCGGGCTTGCCGTTGCGCACCATTCGTCCGAGCGACGCCGAGATTGCGTATGCGCACCCCCGAACCCAGCTAGCTCGGCTGGCCGAAAAGGGGGTTCTCCACCGCGTAGCCGACGGTTATTACATTGTGGTTCCGCAGGAGTTGGTGGGGCGCCAGTGGCTGCCAAGTCTGGAAGCAGCTGCCGCCGGGATCGCCTCGACTATCTATGGCGCGGACAACGCAATACTCATGGGTGTCAGCGCTGCCCGCGTACTCGGAGTAATTCCGCGAGCCTTGGCGGCCGCTGTTGTCGCAGTGCCGAAGCAGCACCGGCCCATTGCTCTCACCGATCGTCCTGCTGTAGTCCGGTTCGTCAAGCGAGACACAAAGCGTCTGGACGCGGAGCTTATCGAGACACCACTCGGGCCAGCGCTCGCTACCACGCCGGAACAGACAACTCTCGATCTAGCGCACCGGCCCTTACTTGGTGACGCTGAAGTGGAAGTTGCTTCCGCGATCGCTGCGCTTTATGAGCACAGCGACACTAAGCGTGTGGAGGCTATCGCAGCCAATCAGCGGCTTACGGCGTCACTTCGGCGTGCCGAAGTCTGGGCTGGTGCGCACGGTGGATATTGACGAACGCGACCGGTTGGCTTACCAGTTCAAAGTTGCACCCGAGCAGGTTGAACGCGACTATCTCATCTCGTATCTATTGGCATTTCTCAGTGAGCGATTCGGCGACAGAATCCAATTCATTGGTGGTACTGCGCTCGCGCGTGCCTTGCTGCCCAAGGGCGGTCGGCTCGCGTGGTCGCTGACGA
>JARLGR010000132.1 GCA_031292665.1 Mycobacterium sp.
CTCGCCGGCCGCGATGGTTCGGCGACCGGCGGCGCCGCGGTGGCGGTGGCCCGCGCCGACGCCGGCATGTCCTCAGTGATCAGCACCGTCGACGACGTCGATGCCGCGCCCGGGCGGATCACCGCGGTCTTGGGACTCCATGACCTGATCAACGGCGGCCATGTCGGGCAATACGGCACCGGTCACGGCGCTACCTCGATCACCGTCCCGCAATAGACGCCGCGGCGGCGAGGGCCCTCGGGCGTGTTCGCGGCAGCACCGCCTGCCGGGTGTTAGGGTGGGTTTCCGTGGGTCGGCAGGCCCAGGTGGTACAGGCCACAAACGTTACGCCCTGCCCGTCTTCACGGAGGTTGCTCATTGCGTAGGCACCCGCAAGCCGTCACCAAGCACCTCTTCGTCAGCGGTGGGGTCGTTTCCTCCCTTGGTAAGGGATTGACCGCCAGCAGTCTCGGACAGCTGCTCACCGCGCGCGGGTTGCACGTCACGATGCAAAAGCTCGACCCATACCTCAACGTCGACCCGGGCACCATGAACCCGTTCCAGCACGGCGAGGTCTTCGTCACCGAGGACGGCGCCGAGACCGACCTCGATGTCGGCCACTACGAGCGCTTCCTCGATCGCGACCTGTCCGGTTCGGCGAATGTGACTACCGGGCAGGTGTATTCGACTGTCATCGCCAAGGAGCGACGCGGCGAGTACCTCGGTGACACGGTCCAGGTGATCCCGCACATCACCGACGAGATCAAGCGGCGCATCATGGCCATGGCCGAGCCGGACGCCGACGGGAACCGCCCGGACGTCGTCATCACCGAAATCGGCGGCACCGTTGGCGACATCGAGTCGCAGCCGTTTCTGGAGGCGGCGCGCCAGGTCCGCCACGACCTCGGCCGGGAAAACGTCTTCTTCCTGCACGTTTCGCTGGTGCCCTACCTCGCCCCGTCCGGCGAGCTGAAGACCAAGCCCACCCAGCATTCGGTGGCGGCACTGCGCAGCATCGGTATCACCCCGGACGCGCTGATCCTGCGCTGCGTCCGAGACGTCCCCGAGGCGTTGAAAAACAAGATCGCGCTGATGTGTGACGTCGAGATCGACGGCGTCATCTCCACCCCGGACGCGCCGTCGATCTACGACATCCCCAAGGTGCTGCACCGCGAGGAACTCGACGCCTTCGTGGTGCGCCGGCTCAACCTGCCCTTCCGTGACGTCGACTGGACCGAATGGGACGACTTGTTGCGCCGGGTGCACGAGCCGCACGAGACTGTGCGGATCGCTTTGGTGGGCAAGTACGTTGAGCTATCGGATGCCTACCTGTCGGTCACCGAAGCGTTGCGCGCCGGGGGCTTCAGGCACCACGCGAAGGTCGAGATGCACTGGGTGGCGTCCGACGAATGCGAAACCGCCGGCGGCGCTGCGGCGGCGCTCGGCGACGTCCACGGCGTGCTCATTCCGGGCGGGTTCGGTATCCGTGGGATCGAGGGAAAGATCGGCGCCATCCGGCACGCCCGGGCACGCGGATTGCCGGTGCTGGGGCTGTGCCTGGGCCTGCAGTGCATCGTCATCGAGGCCGCTCGCTCGGCGGGACTTACCGAGGCCAACTCGGCCGAATTCGAACCGGCCACAACGGATCCCGTCATCTCCACGATGGCCGACCAGCTCGACATCGTCGCCGGCCAGGCCGATCTCGGCGGCACCATGCGGCTGGGGGCTTACCCGGCGGCGCTGCGGCCGGGTTCCGTTGTGGCGCAGGCGTACGGGACGACCGAGGTGTCCGAACGCCACCGGCACCGCTACGAGGTCAACAACGCCTACCGTGACAAGATCGCCGAGAGCGGGCTCCGGTTCTCCGGTACCTCGCCCGACGGTCGCCTGGTGGAATTCGTCGAGTACCCGCCCGAGGTGCACCCGTTCGTCGTCGGCACCCAGGCCCACCCGGAACTGAAAAGCCGGCCCACCCGACCGCACCCGCTCTTCGCCGCATTCGTCGGCGCGGCCCTCGACTACAAAGCCGGCGAACTGTTGCCGATGGACATATCCGAGCACTCGACCAACGGCAACCACCAAGAGAGCGCTGAGCGGCCGCTACCTCAGACCGCATCCCGTGGCTGAGCACGTCTTCGAGACGACGTCGTCCGAAACCCTCTACACCGGAAAGATCTTCGCGCTGCGGCGCGATCACGTCCGGATGCCCGGGGACACCACCGCGGTACGTGAAGTCGTGGAGCACTACGGCGCGGTTGCCATCTTGGCGATGGACGACGACGGCAACGTACCGATGATCTATCAGTACCGCCACCCGCTTGGCCGGCGCCTGTGGGAACTGCCCGCCGGTTTGCTCGACGTTTCGGGCGAGCCTCCGCATCACACGGCCGCCCGTGAGCTCCAGGAGGAGGCCGGCCTGCACGCCCGTACCTGGCAGGTCCTGGTTGACCTGGACTCCACGCCAGGCTTCAGCGACGAGTCGGTGCGGCTCTATCTGGCCACCGGACTCAGCGAGATCACCCGGCCCGAAGGGCATCACGAAGAGGCCGACCTGACGCTGCAGTGGTATTCCCTCGCGGAAGCCACCCGGATGGTGTTCAGCGGCGAGATCGTCAACGCCATCGCCGTCGCCGGAATATTGGCCGCACAGGCCGTGACTCACGGCCTGGCGCAGCCGCGTCGGGTGGACAGCCCGTGGACCGACAAGCCGACGTCGTTCGTCGCGCGACAGGCAACGCAATGACGATGGCGGCCCCGCTGGAGTCACAGCTGCAGGGCTACCTTGACCACCTGACGATTGAGCGCGGTGTGGCGAAGAACACGCTGAGCTCCTATCGCCGCGACCTGCTGCGTTACAGCAAGCACTTGTCGGACCGCGGAATTCACGACCTCGCCAAGGTCGGCGAGGACGACGTCAGCGAGTTCCTGGTGGCGCTGCGCCGCGGCGATCCCGATTCGGGCGCTGCGGCGCTGTCCGCTGTGTCGGCGGCGCGGGCACTGATCGCGGTGCGCGGCCTGCATCGATTCGCCGCCGCCGAGGGTCTCACCGAACTGGACGTGGCGCGCGCCGTGCGGCCGCCCACGCCAGGCCGTCGGCTGCCCAAAAGCCTGACCATCGACGAGGTGCTGGCGCTCCTGGAAGCGGCGGGCGGCGACAGCCCCTCCGACGGTCCCCTGACGCTGCGCAACCGCGCGCTGCTGGAACTGTTGTACTCGACCGGAGCGCGGATCTCCGAAGCCGTCGGCCTCGACGTCGACGACATCGACACCCAGGCCAGGACGGTGCTGCTGCGGGGCAAGGGCGGCAAGCAGCGGCTCGTGCCGGTGGGGCGCCCCGCCGTGCAGGCGCTGGATGCCTACCTGGTGCGGGGCCGCCCGGAGTTGGCGCGTCGGGGTCGCGGTACGCCGGCGATCTTCCTCAACGTGCGCGGCGGGCGGTTGTCGCGGCAAAGCGCGTGGCAAGTGCTGCAGGACGCCGCCGGGCGTGCGGGCATCACGTCGGGGGTGTCGCCGCACATGTTGCGGCATTCCTTCGCCACACATCTGCTCGAGGGCGGCGCCGACGTGCGCGTCGTGCAGGAATTATTGGGGCACGCCTCGGTGACGACGACGCAGATCTACACGCTGGTGACCGTGCACGCGTTGCGCGAGGTGTGGGCCGGGGCCCATCCCCGGGCCACGTAACCCCGCCGAACGTCGGGTTGTTGGGCTAATGCCCGAAACCTCGACATCGAGTCGACGTTCAGCCGCGGTAATCGGACTCCAGCACCAGGTCGGACACCAGGGACTGGTATTCCAGGTGCGCCTTGTGTTCCACGGTGCTCCACAGCTTGCCCTGCTGGCGGCGCATGTACTCGCGGTACTTCGGCGCGCCGGGAATCCGCACGTTGTCGGCGACCACGATGCTGCCCGGCCGCAGCCAACCGCGGTCCACGATGCTTGTCAGGTCGTCGAGGTAGGCGTCCTTATCGTGGTCGAGGAACACGAAGCCGACTGTGCCAGCGGCGAATCCGTGCTCATTGGCCAGCGTGTCGAGGGTGCGCCCGCCGTCACCGATGGTGCCGACGACACACGTCACCCGGTCGGTGACCCCGGCGTGCGCCCAGATCCGGCGGGCGTTGGCGGCGTTGGCCTCGGCCAGCTCGACCGAGAACACCTTGGCGTGCGGAGCGGCCCTGGCGATCCGCAGCGCCCCATAGCCGCAGTAGGTGCCGAGCTCGAGGGCGACCGCCGGATCCGCACGGCGGACGGCGGCGTCGAGGATCAGCCCCTTCTCGTCGCCGACGTTGATCAACATCGACTTCTCGTAAGCGAACTTGTCGATGGTGGCCAGCACGTGGTCGATGTCGCCGGCCCGCGCGTTCTTCAGGACGTAGTCGACCGCGGCGGCTTCGCGTCCGTCACCGATCTGGCCCGTGGTGGTGATGTTGCGCGCGCCGGTGGCCATCCGCCACACCGACCACCGCAGGAGAGGGATGCGTCGCTTCAAGTCCATGAGGGACCACTTTAGCCCCCTTCATAGGCTACTGCTGATGCTGGTGGGGCGGGTGTGACTCGCCGCGGGTCCGGGCCCATATTCCCTGGTGAAACGCGCTGCGGGTCGTCCGGCTTCGGCGCGGCAAGCCGTTAGACTTTCCAGCGATGTTCACCTCCCGAACGCTCCGGGCATGACGACCGACCAGCCGGCCACCGGCGTCGAGGTCGGCCTGACGGGACGCCCCCCGCGGGCGATCCCCGAGCCACAGCCGCGCACCTCGCACGGCCCGGCGAAAGTCGTCGCGATGTGCAACCAGAAGGGTGGCGTCGGCAAGACCACGTCGACGATCAACCTGGGTGCCGCGCTGGCCGAGTACGGCAGGCGGGTGCTGCTGGTCGACATGGACCCGCAGGGCGCACTGTCCGCGGGTCTGGGCGTCTCGCACTACGAGCTCGAGAAGACCATCCACAACGTGCTGGTGGAGCCGCGGGTGTCGATCGACGACGTGCTGATCCACTCGCGGATCAAGAACTTGGACCTGGTGCCCAGCAACATCGACCTGTCGGCCGCGGAGATCCAGCTGGTCAACGAGGTGGGCCGCGAGCAGACTCTGGCCCGCGCATTGCACCCGGTGCTGGACCGCTATGACTACGTGCTGATCGACTGCCAGCCGTCGCTGGGCCTGCTGACGGTCAACGGCCTAACCTGCTCCGATGGCGTGGTGATCCCCACCGAGTGCGAATTCTTTTCGCTGCGCGGGCTGGCGCTGCTCACCGACACCGTCGACAAGGTGCGCGACCGGCTCAATCCGAAGCTGGAGATCAGTGGCATCCTGCTCACCCGCTACGACCCGCGCACCGTCAACGCCCGCGAGGTGATGGCCCGCGTCGTGGAGCGCTTCGGTGACCTGGTGTTCGACACCGTGATCACCCGAACCGTTCGCTTCCCGGAGACCAGTGTGGCGGGCGAGCCCATCACCACCTGGGCCCCCAAATCGACTGGCGCCATTGCCTATCGCGCGTTGGCCCGTGAGTTCATCGACCGTTTCGGCGCGTGACAGGCAGCGTGACCGGTGAGGCGCCAGCCAAGAACGGCTTTCAGGTCCGGCTGACCAACTTCGAGGGGCCGTTCGATCT
Source organism: Mycobacterium sp. (assembly GCA_031292665.1). GTDB lineage: Bacteria > Actinomycetota > Actinomycetes > Mycobacteriales > Mycobacteriaceae > Mycobacterium. Next base: position 5,593 of record JARLGR010000132.1, read on the forward strand.
GCTGCTGCAGCTGATCTTCGCCCACCGCCTCGACGTCACCGAGGTAGCGCTGCACCGGGTCACCGACGAGTTCATCGCGTACACCCGGGAGATCGGTACTCAGCTGGAGCTGGAGGAGACCACCGCATTCCTGGTGATCGCTGCGACCCTGCTGGATCTCAAGGCCGCCCGGCTGCTGCCGGCGGGGCAGGTTGACGACGAGGAGGACCTGGCGCTGTTGGAGGTGCGCGACCTCCTGTTCGCCCGCCTGCTGCAGTACCGCGCGTTCAAGCACGTCGCGGAGATGTTCGCCGAGCTCGAGGCGACTGCGCTGCGCAGCTACCCGCGCGCCGTGTCGCTGGAGGACCGCTTCACCGAGTTGCTCCCGGAGGTGATGCTCGGCGTCGACGCCGAACGGTTCGCCCAGATCGCGGCGATCGCGTTCACCCCGCGGCCGGTCCCCACGGTGGCCATCGGGCACCTGCATGAGGCGACGGTGTCGGTTCCCGAGCAGGCCAAGAAGCTGCTGGCGATCCTGGAGTCTCGCGGCAGCGGCCAGTGGGCCACATTTTCCGAGCTCGTCGCCGACTGTGAGGCGCCGATGGAGGTCGTCGGGCGCTTCCTGGCGCTGCTCGAACTCTATCGGACCCGGACGGTAGCATTCGACCAGTCAGAGGCGCTTGGCGTGCTTCAGATTTCGTGGACCGGGGAACGTCCGACCAACGACGCCTTGGTGGAAGTGCGGGACGAATAGATGACTGAAGACTTGCCGGACGTCGATCTCGACATCGACCTTGACTCAGACATCGCGGGCATCCCGGACATCGCCGAGGCGGCGCCCATGGATGCCGACGAACTCCAGTCCGTGCTCGAGGCGCTGCTGCTGGTGGTGGACACCCCGGTCACCGCCGAGGCACTGGCCGCGGCCACGCAGCAACCCGTCTACCGCGTCGCGGCAAAGCTGCAGCAGATGGCCGACGAACTGGCCGACCGCGACAGCGGCATCGACCTACGGCAGAACAGCGAGGGCTGGCGGATGTACACCCGCGCGCGATTCGCGCCGTACGTCGAGAAGCTGCTGCTGGACGGTGCGCGATCCAAACTCACCCGCGCCGCACTCGAGACCCTGGCCGTGGTGGCCTACCGCCAGCCCGTGACGCGCGCGCGGGTGAGCGCCGTGCGCGGCGTGAACGTGGACGCCGTGATGCGCACCTTGCTGGCGCGCGGTCTGATCACCGAGGCCGGCGTCGACGACGACACCGGCGCGGTGACGTTCGCCACCACCGAGCTGTTCCTGGAACGCCTCGGATTGACCTCGCTGGCCGACCTTCCCGACATCGCACCGTTGCTACCCGACGTAGACGCGATCGAGGACCTCAGCGAATCTTTGGACAGCGAGCCACGTTTCATCAAACTCAGGGGCAGACCCGAGCCCGAGCAGGCGCTGTCATTCGACGTGGACCGGGATTGATGGTCGAAACCCAGGGGATCCGTCTGCAAAAAGTGCTGTCCCAGGCCGGAATTGCGTCGCGACGGACCGCCGAGAAGCTGATCATTGACGGCCGCGTGGAAGTGGACGGACAGGTGGTGACCGAGTTGGGCACCCGGGTCGACCCGCACACCTCAGTGATCCGCGTCGACGGGGCCCGCGTGGTCCTCGACGAGTCCCTGGTTTACCTGGCGCTCAACAAGCCGCGCGGCGTGCACTCGACCATGTCGGACGACCGTGGCCGGCCGTGCATCGGCGACCTGATCGAACGAAAGGTCCGCGGCAACAAGAAGTTGTTTCACGTCGGGCGGTTGGACGCCGACACCGAGGGCTTGATCCTGCTGACCAACGACGGCGAGCTGGCGCACCGGTTGATGCATCCCTCCCACGAGGTGCCCAAGACGTACCTGGCGACGGTGACCGGTTCGGTGCCGCGCGGCCTGGGCAAGAAGCTGCGCGGGGGGATCGAGTTGGAGGATGGCCCGGCGAGGGTCGATGATTTCGCGGTGGTGGATGCGATTCCGGGCAAGACGTTGGTGCGGGTGACGCTGCACGAGGGACGCAACCGCATCGTCCGCCGGCTGCTGGCGGCCGCGGGATTCCCGGTGGAGGCGCTGGTACGCACCGACATCGGCGCGGTGTCGCTCGGTGAGCAGCGGCCGGGAAGCATCCGCGCGTTGCGCCACGACGAGGTGGGGCAGCTGTACAAAGCGGTGGGCTTGTGAGCGGAACAAGCGGAACGAACGCAGTGAGTGACGGGAGTGAAGCGAACCATCAGGCCCTGAACCACGTCACTGTCGCCATCGACGGGCCGGCCGGCACCGGAAAATCCTCGGTATCAAGGAGAGTGGCGCGTGCACTGGGGGCCCGCTACCTGGACACCGGGGCCATGTACCGGATGGTGACGCTGGCGGTGCTGCGCGCGGAAGTCGACCCCACCGATGCCGCCGCGGTCGAATCGGTCGCTTCGACGGTGCAGATGTCGGTGGACTACGATCCCGCCGGTGACCGTTATTACCTTGCCGGAGAGGATGTTTCGGCGGAAATCCGGGGTGACGAGGTGACCCGGGCGGTTTCGGCGGTGTCGTCGGTTCCGGCCGTCCGCGCCCGACTGGTCGAACTGCAGCGGGCCATGTCCGCGGGCCCGGGCAGCGTCGTCGTCGAGGGTCGGGACATCGGAACGGTGGTGCTGCCGGACGCGCCGGCGAAGATCTTCCTGACCGCGTCGGCCGAAGCCCGCGCACGGCGACGCAACGACCAGAACGTCGCGGCGGGGCTGACCGATGACTACGACGCCGTGCTCGCCGACGTCCGCCGCCGCGACCACCTGGACTCCACCCGGCCGGTGTCGCCGCTGCGCGCGGCGTCGGACGCGGTGGTCGTCGACACCGGCGACATGTCCGAGGAGCAGGTGATCGCCCGCGTGCTGGATTTGGTCGAGCAGCGAAGCGGGGCGGTGCGGTGACGCAGGATGGCACCTGGTCCGACGAAAGCGACTGGGGATCAATTGATTCGGAGGGCGAAGAGGCTGGCCCCGCACCGGTGATCGCGGTGGTGGGCCGGCCGAATGTCGGCAAGTCGACGCTGGTCAACCGGATCCTGGGCCGCCGCGAGGCGGTTGTTCAGGACGTCCCCGGCGTCACGCGGGACCGGGTGTCCTACGACGCGCTATGGGCGGGGCGCCGGTTCGTCGTGCAGGACACCGGGGGATGGGAGCCCGACGCCAAGGGCCTGCAGCAGTTGGTCGCCGAACAGGCATCGGTGGCCATGCGTACCGCCGACGCGGTGATCCTGGTGGTCGACTCGACCGTCGGCGCCACCGCGGCCGACGAGGCCGCCGCCCGGATCCTGCTCCGATCCGGAAAACCGGTTTTCCTGGCCGCCAACAAGGTCGACAGCGAGAGGGCCGAGGCGGACGCGGCGGCGTTGTGGTCGCTGGGACTCGGTGAGCCGCACGCGATCAGCGCGATGCACGGTCGCGGGGTGGCCGATCTGCTCGACGAGGTGCTGGCGGCGGTGCCCGAAGTGTCCGAGGCCGCGCCGGCGGAAGGCGGTCCCCGGCGGGTGGCGCTCGTCGGCAAGCCAAATGTGGGCAAGAGTTCGCTACTCAACAAGCTGGCGGGGGATATGCGTTCGGTCGTGCACGAGGTCGCCGGCACGACGGTGGATCCGGTGGACTCGCTGATCGAATTGGGCGGCACGGTGTGGCGGTTCGTCGACACCGCGGGCCTGCGGCGCAAGGTCGGCCAGGCCAGCGGGCACGAGTTCTACGCCTCGGTGCGCACCCACTCGGCCATCGACTCGGCCGAGGTGGTGATCGTGCTGATCGACGCCTCGCAGCCGCTGACAGAGCAGGACCAGCGCGTGCTGTCCATGGTCATCGAGTCCGGGCGGGCGCTGGTCCTGGCCTTCAACAAGTGGGATCTGGTCGACGAGGATCGCCGCGAGCTGCTGGAGCGCGAGATCGACCGCGAGCTGCTGCAGCTGCGATGGGCGCAGCGGGTGAACATTTCGGCCAAGACCGGCCGGGCGGTGCAAAAGCTGGTGCCCGCGATGGAGACGGCGCTGGCGTCCTGGGACGCGCGGATAGCGACCGGCCCGCTGAATGCCTGGGTCAAGGAGGTGGTGGCGGCCACGCCGCCCCCGGTGCGCGGCGGCAAGCAGCCGCGCATCCTGTTCGCCACCCAGGCCACCGCTCGGCCGCCGACGTTTGTGTTCTTCACGACGGGTTTTCTGGAGGCCGGCTACCGACGTTTCCTGGAACGGCGCCTGCGCGAGACCTTCGGGTTCGAGGGCAGCCCGATCCGGATCAACGTTCGCGTGCGCGAGAAGCGGGTAGCCAAGCGGCGCTAAGGGGCGTGGCGTGATTCGGCCCTGACCCCTGCTCCCATGATGTGGGAACTGATGCCTACATCACAGGAAATATTCTTGCTTCGAGCCCCTCTGTGTGCATATATTTCTCATGTAGCGGGTTGTTATACCCGTATAGCGGGATCAACGGAGATATCGTGACGGTGGGGCAGCAGGCACCCAGCCCAGGTCCGGCGCGGTTCAGCGTCCAGGGCAAGTCCATCCTGATCACCGGCGCGACCGGCTCGCTGGGCCGTGTCGCGGCCCGCGCGCTGGCCGAGGCCGGGGCCCGGCTGACGCTGGGCGGCGGCAACGCGGCAGGCCTGGCCCAGCTCGTTGGCGAGGCGGGCATCGAGGATGCCGCAGTGGTCGTTCGCCGGCCCGACACTCCCGCCGCCGCCCGGGCGATGGTCGAGGCGGCCGTCAATCGTCATGGTCGGCTCGACGGGGTGCTGGTGGCTTCCGGCATGAACCACGTCGCGCCCATCAGCGAGATGGATGTCGAGGACTTCGACAACGTCATGGCCGCGAATGCGCGGGGCGCCTGGCTGGTGTGCCAGGCGGCCGGACGGGTCATGCTCGAGCAGGGTGCCGGCGGCAGTGTCGTGCTCGTCTCGTCGGTACGCGGGTCACTCGGTCATCCCGCCGGATACAGCGCCTATTGTCCGTCCAAGGCGGCCACCGACCTGTTGGCCAAATCCCTGGCCGCCGAATGGGGTACCGACGGGATTCGCGTTAATGCCCTCGCCCCAACGGTCTTCCGATCCGAGCTCACCGAATGGATGTATTCCGACGACGAGAAGGCACGCGCCACCCGAGAGGCGATGCTCGCTCGAATCCCATTGCGCCGCTTCGCCGAACCGGACGACTTCGTCGGCGCCCTGATCTATCTGCTCAGCGACGCGTCGAGCTTTTACACCGGCCAGGTGATGTATCTGGACGGGGGCTACACGGCGTGTTGACCACCTTAACGAAGGGACATAAGACATGAGTATCAGCTGGCCGCTCGGCGAAGCCGAATCGAAACTGGAATTCTATGATCTGTCGCACCCATGGGGGCACGGCTTGCCAGCCTGGCCTTATTTCGAGGACGTCAAGGTCGAACGCCTGCACAACATGGCACGAAGCCGGGTGCTGACCCAAAAGATCACCACCGTCATGCATTCCGGCACGCATATCGACGCGCCCGCTCATGTGGTCGAGGGCACGCCATTCCTGCACGAGATCCCGCTGAGCGCATTCTTTGGCACCGGTGTCGTCGTGTCGATCCCCAAGAAGAAGTGGGAGGTCGTCACCGCCGAGGATCTGGAGAACACCACGCCGCAGATCCGGCCCGGCGACATCGTCGTCGTCAATACGGGCTGGCACCACACCTACGCGGACAGCGCCGAGTACTACGCCTATTCGCCCGGTTTCTACAAGGAAGCCGGTGAGTGGTTCGCGGCCAAGGGCGTCAAAGCCGTCGGCACCGACACCCAGGCGCTGGACCACCCGCTCGCCACCTCGATCGGCCCGCATGGCCCGGCCGAGCACCTAGGCGGCCTCTTGCCATGGGCGGTAAAGGAATACGAGGAGGCGACGGGTCGCAAGGTGATCGACGACTTCCCGGAATGGGAGCCCTGCCACCGGGCGATTCTGTCGAAGGGCATCTACGGGTTCGAGAACGTCGGCGGCGACCTCGACAAGGTCACCGGCAGGCGCGTGACTTTCGCCGCGTTCCCGTGGCGCTGGGTCGGCGGTGACGGCTGCATCGTGCGACTGGTCGCCATCGTCGATCCCACTGGTAGCTACCGCATCGAGACCGGGCGGGCGGCGTGACGATGAACCTGACCCGCGCGCTCGAAGCGGCTCCCTACACCGCGCCCCTGCATCACGGCGTGTGCACGATGCGGCTGCAGGGCCACGAAGCCGGCCGCACCGAGCGGTTCTGGGTGGGGGTGTCCCTCTACCGACCGGGCGGGAAGGCCGAGAAGGCCCCAGTCCGCGAGGAAACCATCTACGTCGTGCTCGACGGTGAACTGGTCATCGATGCCGACGGGACCGAAACGGTGTTGAACAGGCTGGACAGTGTGCACTTCGCCGGGGGCGAGGTGCGGTCGATCCGCAACCTCTCAGACCGCGAGGCGCTGCTGTTGGTGGCCGTCGCCCACCCGCAAGGATGAGGTGTCGTGAGCGTCGTCGTCGCCTGCTGGGAGTTCGCCAGTGAGCGTTAGCCCTGAAGACAGCGACGTCCGTGGCGGCGGCATCCAGGTCATCGCACGCGCGGCCGAGATCCTGCGGCTGCTGCAGGCCCACCCCGGTGGGCTCAGCCAAGCCGAGATCGGCGAGCGACTGGGCATGGCGCGCTCCACGGTGAGCCGGATCCTCAATGCGCTGGAAGACGAGGGATTGGTGGCCTCACGCGGGGCGCGGGGTCCGTACCGGCTGGGCCCCGAGATCGCGCGGATGGCCGACACCGTGCGGATCGGCGTGATGATGGACGTGCACCCGTTCATGGAGGAACTGTCTCGGGAGCTGGGGGAGACGGTCGACCTGTCGATTCTGGACGGGGACCGCGCGACCTTCGTCGACCAGGTTGTCTCACCGCACCGCCTACGGGCGATCAGCACGGTGGGAGAGTCATTTCCGCTGCACTGCTGCGCCAACGGTAAGGCGCTGCTGGCCAGCCTTCCGCCCGTGCAGCAGGCGCAAGCGGTGCCCAGTCGACTCGTTCGACTCACCGCGAACACCATCACGACGCCGGCGGCGCTACGCAAGGAGCTCGAGCGCATCCGAGCCGACGGCGTCGCTTACGACCGCGAGGAGCAGAGCGAAGGCATCTGTGCTGTCGGTGTGGTGCTGAGCGGCGTGACCGACCACAGAGTGGCAGTCAGCGTCCCGGTTCCGGCGCAGCGGTTCTATCACCGCGAATCCGAACTTGCTCAGGCCCTGCTGGACTGGGTCGCAAAGGTAAATGCCTGGTTCGAGAAGGCGGACGACCAATGACAAAGGCGTTGCGCGAAAGGCCCAGGTCGAGTGGGACAACCCCGACGGAAGGTCAGATGTCGGCGCAGAACCAGTCAAGGGGCCGGCCAATCGCTTGGTCGTATCGTCTGCGCTGGCACTGCCCGCTGGCAGGAAGATATGTCCTCCGTCGATTTGGACCTCCGCGGGACAGGTCGCGGAGCGTAGCCCCATCTGCGGTAGGCTTTCGACCTGCTGCCGGTGCACTCGCCGGCGACCGGGCTGTGGCGCAGTTTGGTAGCGCACTTGACTGGGGGTCAAGTGGTCGCAGGTTCAAATCCTGTCAGCCCGAC
>JARLGR010000133.1 GCA_031292665.1 Mycobacterium sp.
GGCGATGCTCGGCCACGCCGGAGACATGTCGGGCTATGCCGGCACGCTGCAGGGACTGGGCGCCGACATCGCGAGCGAGCAGGCCGCGCTGTCGAACGCATGGCAGGGCGATACCGGCATGACATACCAGGTGTGGCAGGCTCAGTGGAACCAGGCGATGCAGGACCTGGTGCGGGCCTACCAGTCGATGGCCAGCACCCACGAGGCCAACACCATGGCCATGCTCGCCCGCGACCAGGCCGAAGCCGCCAAGTGGGGCGGCTAGCACCGCCCACATGAGCCTCCTATGAGCTCCGAACCGAACGCCGTCGAGCTGACGGTCGATCACGCGTGGTTCATCGCCGAAACCATTGGGGCGGGCAGCTTCCCGTGGGTGCTGGCGATCACCACGCCGTATCGCGATGCAGCGCAGCGCAACGCGTTCCTGGAGCGTCAGCGGGCCGAGCTGACCCAGCTGGGCTTGATCTCGCACGGCGGTTTCGTCAACTCGGCCGTCGCCGACTGGATCAAAGCGGTGTGCTTTCCGGACCGTTGGCTCGACCTGCGCTACGTCGGGCACGCCGGGGCCGGCAGCACCGGCGAGATGCTGCGCGGCGTCGTGGCGCAGCGTTCGGATGCCACCGCCGCCACCGGTAGGCCCCCGAAGACCGTGGTCGCGTTGCGCAGTGCGCAGCTGGTGACGTTCACCGCCATGGAAATCGACGACCCGCGGGCGATGGTGCCCATCCTCGGCGCCGGCCTGGCGCAGCGGACCCCGGCGCGGTTCGACGAGTTCAGCCTGCCGATGCGCGTGGGGGCCCGGGCCGACGAGCGGTTGCGGTCCGGCGCGCCGCTCGCCGAAGTCCTTGACTACCTGGGACTCCCCGAATCCGCGCGACCGGTGGTGGAGGCGGTGTTCGACGGTCCGCGCAGCTACGTGGAGGTAGTGGCCGGCCGGCGCCGCGACGGCCGGCACGCCACCAGCGAGGTCGGGATGAGCATCGTCGACGCAGGCGCGGGACGAGTCCTGATCAGCCCGTCTCGTGCGTTCGACGGGGAATGGGTGTCGACGTTCAGCCCGGGCACGCCCTTTGCCATCGCCGTCGCGATCGAACGGCTGACCGGCTTGCTACCCGACGGCCACTGGTTCCCCGGCCAGCGGCTGTCCCGAGATTTCTCCGCGCGAGATTTGTCCGCTCAGCGGGCATGACGAAACCAGAAGAAAGAGAGCACGATGTCTCAGCTACGGTCCCAGCGTGTTTGGAGGGTCCGGTGACGTCCGGCACCGTGATGCCGATCGTCCGCGTGGCCATCCTCGCGGAGAGCCGGCTCACGGAGGTGGCGCTGCCCGTAGAACTGCCGCTGCGCGAAATCCTGCCCGCCGTGCAGCGTTTGGTGGTTGCCCCTTCGTTTGACGGGGCTTCCAACGGCGACTCGCACGGCGCCACCGACGACGGCACCCGGCCGATCGGGGCGCCGCTGAGTCTGGCCCCGATCGGCGGGGCGCCGTTCAGCCTCGACGCCAGCCTGGACACCGTCGGTGTCGTGGACGGTGATCTGCTTGCGCTGCAACCGGTGCCCGTCGGCCCGGCCGCGCCCGGGATCGTCGAGGACATCGCCGATGCCGCGATGATCTTCTCGGCCTCGCGGCTGAAGCCCTGGGGCACAGCCCATGTCCAGCGCGGGGCCCTGGCCGCGACGATCGCCGTGGCCCTGGTGGCGACCGGCCTGGGGGTCAGCTACCGGGCCGCCACCGGAGCGCTGTCCGGGCTGGTCGCGGTCGGCGCGATCGCGGTGTTCACCGCGGTGGCCGCGGTGCTGACCACCGGCCGTTCGCCACGCACCGCAATCCCGCTGTCCATCGCGGCCCTGGCTCCCGTCGGCGCGGCGCTGGCGTTGGTGGTCCCCGGGCGGTTCGGTCCCGCGCAAGTGATGCTGGCCGCGGCCGGCGTCACCGCGTGGTCGTTGATCGTGCTGTTGCTGCCCGGCCCGGAGCGCGAGCGAGTCGTCGGGGTCTTCACCACGACCGCTGTGGTGGGTGCCGGGGTATTGCTGGCCGCCGCGGCCGAATCGCTCTGGCAGTTCCCGATTTCCACCATTGGCGCCGCGCTGATCGTTGCGGCGTTGCTGGTCACCGTCGAGGCGGCCCCGCTGTCCGCGCTGGCGGCGCGCTTCCCGCTGCCGGTCATCCCGGCGCCCGGCGATCCCACGCCGTCGGCGCCGTCGTTGCGGGTGCTGGAGGACTTGCCCCGGCGGGTGCGCATCAGCGACGCCCATCAGAGCGGGTTCGTCGCCGCGGCAGTGCTGCTGAGCGCCCTGGGATCGGTCGCGATCGCGCTGCGTCCCGAGGCGGTGAGCGGCGTGGGCTGGTACGTGGTCGCCGCGACCGCGGCCGCCTCGGTCCTGCGCGCCCGCGTGTGGGATTCGGCCGCGTGCAAGGCTTGGCTGCTCGCTCAGCCGTACCTGGTAGCCGGTGCGCTCCTGGTGATTTACACCGCGACCGGGCGTTACGCCGCCGCCTTCGGCGCGGCGCTGGTGCTCGCGGCGCTGGCAGTGGTGTGGCTCGTGGTTGCGCTCAACCCGGGTATTGGTGCGCCGGAGAGTTATTCGCTGCCGGCGCGCCGGCTGCTCGGCTTCCTCGCGGCCGGTCTCGATGCGTCGCTGATCCCCGTGATGGCGTATCTGGTCGGCCTGTTCGCCTGGGTACTCAATCGATGATCCGTGCCGGATTGACCTGCCTCACGGCGACTTTGGTTGCCGTGATGTGGACCTGCCCGCAGGCGTTTGCGATCAGCCCGCCTACGGTCGATCCCGGCGCGCCGCCGCCCAGCGGAAGCCCGGGACCCGGGCAGCCGATGGAGCAGCGCGGCCCGTGCACCACCTCCGGGGCGATCCCCGGCAGCGATCCCGGTGCGGTTGGTCCCAGTCAGGCCGCGCTGAATCTTTCCGCGGCATGGCAATTCTCGCGCGGCGAAGGCCAGCTGGTCGCGGTCATCGACACCGGGGTACGCCCCGGACCGAGACTGCCCAACGTCGATCCCGGCGGCGACTTCGTAGAGACGACCGACGGCCTGACCGACTGCGACGGGCACGGCACCCTGGTCGCCGGGATCATCGCCGGCCAGCCCGGTGACGATGGCTTCTCCGGTGTGGCACCCGCGGCCCGGCTGCTGTCGATCAGGACGACGTCCGCCAAGTTCTCGCCGCGCACACCCGGCGGCGACCCTCAGGTGGAAAGGGCGGCTTCCGACGTCGCGACGCTGGCCCGGGCGATCGTCCACGCCGCCGACCTCGGCGCCCGGGTGATCAACATCTCGGCGATCACCTGCCTGCCCGCCGACCGCACCGTCGACCAGGCCGGGCTGGGAGCGGCCATCCGGTATGCCGCGGTGGACAAGGACGCGGTGATCGTGGCCGCGGCGGGCAACGGCGGCCCGACCGGAACGGCCGCAGGCGGAACTTCAGGAACTTCGTGTGACTCCAACCCGTTGACCGACCTCGGCCACCCCGACGACCCGCGGAACTGGGCCGGAGTCACATCGGTCTCCATCCCGTCGTGGTGGCAGCCGTACGTGCTGTCGGCGGCCTCCCTGACACCGGACGGGCAGCCATCCAAATTCACCATGGCCGGACCGTGGGTGGGCATCGCGGCGCCCGGCGAGAACATCGTGTCGATCAGCAACCGCGACGGCGGCGGCCTCGCCAACGCCCTACCCGACGACCACCAGCAGATGATGGCGCTGAACGGCACCAGCTACGCGGCCGGCTACGTGTCGGGCGTCGCCGCGCTGGTGCGCAGCAAGTATCCCGACCTGACCGCCGTGCAGGTGGTGCGCCGCATCACCGCGACCGCCCGTGGCGGCGCCCGGGCGCCCTCCAACGTCGTCGGCGCCGGCGGCGTCGACCCGGTGGCGGCCCTGACCTGGCAACTGCCCGCGGGCAACCAGCCCGACGCGTCGCCGGCGAAGCCGGTCGCCGTTCCCCACGGCCCGGCACCCAGAAGCACCACGCCGCGGACCGTCGCGTTCGCCGGAACCGCGGCCCTGGCGCTGGTCGTCGGCGCCGTCGCCGCGGTCGCCCGTAGGAAGGAAACCAGCCCGTGAACGTACTTCGCTCGATCCCGTCCCCCGGGAGCGGCCGGATCACGCTGGCGCTGCTGGCCGTGGTGCCCGCGGTGATGGCCTACCCCTGGCGGTCGCCCCGCGACTACTGGTTGCCGTTCATCGCCGCCGCCGTCCTGATCGTCCTTTTCGGTTGGTGGCGCGGTCTGCATTTCACCACGATCCTGCGCCGCCGCGCGGCCATCATCGGCCGGGGCAGCCGGTTCGATGGCGAATCAGGCTCTCCCGCAAAGGAAACCGCGCTGCTGCGCGTCAGTGCGCCGAGCGGCGACTCGGACGTCCTGCCGTTGCCGCTGATCGCCGGCTACCTGGACCGCTACGGCATCCGCGCCGACAAGATCCGAATCACCTGTCACGACAACCCATCCGACCCGTCACGGGGGGAGGCGTGGATCGCACTGACCATGTCGGCCGTCGACAACCTGTCGGCGCTGCGGGCGCGCTCGCCTCACATCCCGTTGCACGAGACCGCCGAAGTCGCGGCGCGCCGGCTGGCCGACCACCTTCGGGAGATCGGATGGGAAGCCGGGACGGTCGGGCCCGACGACGTCCCGCGACTGCTCTCGGCCAACGCCCGTGAGACGTGGCGCGGGGTGCAGCGCAGCGCCTCGGATTACATTGCGGCCTATCAGGTCCGCGTCGACGACACGTTGCCGGAAACGCTGGATGCCATCCGGAACCACCCGGCCCGCGAGACCTGCACGGCGCTGGAGATCGCCGGCGACCCGGCCCGGCCCACGATCGCGGCCGCCTGCGCGTTCGTCACCGAAACGCCCCCGGCGGCCGGCGCGCCGCTGGCCGGGCTGACGCCGCAGCGCGGCAACCACGGCCCGGCGCTGACGGCGTTGAACCTGCTGTCCACCCAACGACTCGACGGGCACACCGACGCGGCCGCCGACGTGCTGACCCGGCTGCGCTGGCCCACCCTCGATCATCGGGCGCCGGTCAGAACATGACCGCCTGCAGGAACGACGTCATCCGGCGCAGGTAGTCCAGCTGACTCACGTGCAGGACGTGGCTGCCCGGAAACCAGTGCAGCGCACAGTGATTCCAATGCTCCCACAGCATCACGGCCTGGTTTGGCGGCGCCATCCGATCGCCGAGCCCGGTGATGATCATCCGGCGGTCCTTTCCCACCAGCGGGGGGTAGTTCAACGGGCAGTGGTAGGCCAACCCGGCCGCTAATTCGTCGCGGCTGATGCTCGACAGGCGCAGCCCCAGGCGGATCAACCGGTTGGCGGGGAACCATTCGTCGAACATCGTGATCGGCGTGACGACGGGACAATTGGGGATGACGGCCTCGAGCCGGTCGTCGACCGAAGCCACCAGTGCCGCGGTGTAACCGCCCAGCGATATGCCGGTGAGTGCGACGCGGTCGACGCCGCTGTGGCGCAGGTGGTCGACGATGGAACGGAAGTCGTGCACGGCCTGGGCCATCGCCTCGGCGAAACCGCCGAGCCCGCCGGCGAAATAGCCGAAACCGGGGAATGGCGAAAACTTTTCGGCCCGCTTGCCGTGAAACGGCAGCGTGTACAACAGCACGTCGTAGCCGGAGCGGTAATACCAGGGCAGCGAGAAGAACCGTCCGTTGGCCAGATACGACGAACCCATGAAGCCATGGATGACGCACAGGGTGGGCCGCGGGCCGTCGCCGTGGCGCCAGTGCTGCGCGCGCACGATGTTGTTGGAGCTCAAAGCGGCCCATCGGCTGCGCATCCCGGGGTTGACGGCCGTGAAGCTGCTGCGGAAGGAGATGTTGTCGACGGTGCCTTGCGCGAGCTCCTCGGCCCGCCGGCCGGCCGGGCGGGAGGAGACCCGGGGCAGCTCGGTGGGCGCCGGAAACGACTTGACGGGGTCGTGTTCCGCCGCCAGCTCTGCATAGAACTTGAGGTCGTCGCGCTCGCTGCCGGTGGTGCGGCGCAGGTTGGTGGCGAGGACCACGGGCGTCACCGCGGCGGCGATCAGCGAGGCCACCGACGTGCGCAGCGCCAGATCGCCGACCGCCGAAGCCGCGACGACGGCGCGTTGGCGGGGCGACAGCGCCGAGCGCGCGGGCAACCCGTGGGCACCGGCCGGCACGTCACCACCGGGAACGTCGGGAACTCCCAGGAGCGGATCTATGGGGTCGGCCACGAACGCCGATGGTAGCGGGTGCGCCCCGGGCCGCGATGGACATCGGGCGCGGTAATACGGTTTGTCTACGAGCCGACGAGCGACGGCTCGATCAGGAGGACCGACATGTGGGATCCCGACGTCTACCTGGCCTTTGCCGACCATCGCGGCCGCCCGTTCTACGACCTGCTGTCGCGCGTGGGTGCCGAGCGGGCGCGCCGCGTCGTCGACCTCGGATGCGGGCCCGGCCACCTGACGAAGTACCTGGCCCGGCGCTGGCCGGAAGCGGCGATCGAGGCGGTGGACAGCTCGCCCGAGATGGTGGCGGCCGCGAAGGAACGCGGGATCGACGCCGTCAACGGAGACTTGCGGGACTGGAAGCCCAAGCCCGACACCGACGTGGTGGTGAGCAACGCGGCCCTGCACTGGGTGCCCGAGCACGCCGACCTGCTGGTGCGGTGGGCCGGCGAACTGGCGCCCGGATCCTGGATCGGCGTGCAGATGCCGGGCAATTTCGAGTCGCCCTCCTACGCCGCGGTGCGGGCCCTGGCCCGAAGGGAACCGTACGCAACAGATTTGAAGGACGTGCCTTTTCGCGTCGGGGCGGTGGTTCAGCCGCCGACGCACTACGCGAACCTGCTGATGGACGCCGGCTGCAAGGTCGACGTGTGGGAGACGACCTATCTGCACCAGCTCAGCGGTGAGCACCCGGTGCTGGGCTGGATCATGGGGACGGGGCTGGTTCCGGTGCGCGAGCGGCTCACTGACGAGGCCTTTGAACAGTTCCGCCAAGAGCTGATCCCGCTGCTGGACGACGCCTACCCCGCCCGCGCCGACGGCACGACGATCTTCCCGTTCCGGCGGGTATTCATCGTCGCCGTGGTCGGTGAGGGACGCCGCCGGGCCCCCTAGCCGGTCGTCGCGAGTTACTCCTCGACGCCGCGGTCCGCGGCCATCGCCGACCGGGCGCTCGGCGCCACCTGCTGAATCCGCAGGTACGTCTCGGTGTAACGCACCGCGATGCGGGTACCCGCGAACTCCGACGGGATAACGTCGCCCGTGCGCTGCCGCCAATCATGCAGGCGCACAGCCAGATCCGTGGCGATAGCATCCGCGTCCGCGTCGCCGTCCGCGAGCAGGTTGTTGGTTTCGGTGGGGTCGGCGCGCAGATCGTAGAGTTCGCGGTCCGGACGGGGATCCGTGACGAACGGCGCCACCGCCACACCCGAGGGGCTCTCCTCGATGTCCAACGGGAGCTCGAGCAGCGATCTGCGGGCGTAATTCTCGATATAGCTGTAATCCTTGGTGCGGATGGCGCGAATGGGGTCGAACGAGTCGTGAAAGGTCTTCGCGGCGTATATGTGATCCCTGACTGGCCCTGCGCCGGCTCCGGTGTCCGGTTCGGCTTCGGTCTCCAGCAGGGCCGCGGCGTGTGACACCCCGTCGACGTCGGCCGGCACGCTGCAGCCCAACAACTCGAGCAGCGTCGGCAGCAGGTCGACGCCGCTGAACAGTTCGTCGTAGACGCGGGGCGGCAAGCCGAGGCTAGTGGGGGGCCGGATGATCATCCCGATGCCGGTTCCGGCGTCGTACAGCGTGGATTTCGCGCGGGGGAAGGCGGGGCCGTGATCGGTGAAGAACACCACCCACGTGCTCTCGTCCAGGCCGGTTTCGGCCAGCGCGTCCAGCAGTCGGCCGGTCGCGGCGTCGGCCGTGGCGATCGCCCCGTAGAAGTCGGCGACGTCGCCGCGCACCTCGGGAGTGTCGGGCAGGTAGTCGGGAAGGTCGACGGCCGCGCTGTCGGCCGGCTCGTAGCGGTCATGCGGGTAGGGCCGGTGGGTTTCGAAGAAGCCCGCGGTCAGCAGGAACGGTTGTCCCGCAAGGTCTTCGGTGCTTTCTTGCAGCCACTCCCGCGCCTTGTCCACCACGTAGTCGCAGTATGAGTTCGACACGTCGAACTCGTCGAACCCCAACCGCTTCGGATGGGACGTCTCGTGTTGCATGCCGAACAGCGCCGAATACCAGCCGGATTCGGACAGGATTTGAGGGAGGGTGCGTACGCCGCTGCGGTATTCCCAACCGTGGTGGGCCAGCCCGACGAGCCCGTTGGATTGCGGGTAGCGGCCGGTGAACAGCGATCCCCGGGACGGCGAGCACAGCGGCGCCGTGGCATGGGCCCGGGTGAACAGGATGCCCTCGGAAGCGAGACGGTCCAGCCGCGGGCTGGAAACGTCCGGATGGCCGTAGGCGCCGAGGTATCGGCCGAGGTCGTGCCAGTGCACGACCAGCACGTTGTCCTTTGTGGCGTCCCCTTTGGCGTCCTCTGTGGCGCTTTCTCTGCCCGCCGCCTCTGCCGTCACTGTGCCGCCACCTTCCACCTTGCCTTACCGACCGGCGACGATACCGCAGCTACTCGCGACCTTCCCGGCTACGCGGGGAAGTGCGGACCGGCGGCAGCTCACTCCAGCGGTTCTCGCAGACGAACTCCGACAGCGGCCGCGCAACGGCCCAGCCGTCGAGTTCCAGCGCCGGCCGGTCCGGAAAGTCCGGCACCGGTCCGAGGCAGAGGATGGCCACCGGTTCGGCGCCGGCGGGCATGTCCAGCAAGGCCGCCAACCGGTGCGGATCGAACAGGGAGACCCACCCCATGCCCAGGCCTTCCGACCGGGCCGCCAGCCACAGGTTCTGAATCGCGCAGGACACCGACGCCAGGTCCATCTGCGGGAGCGTCCGCCGGCCGAACACGTGCCGCTCGCGGTCGTCGCGCAGCGCCACCACCAACAGCTCGGCGCACTCGAGGATGCCCTCGACCTTCAGCGCCAGGAAGTCCTCGCCCCGCTCACCCAGGGCGGCGGCGGTCAGCGGACGCTCCTCGTCGACCAGCGCATGAATGCGTCGCCGCAGCGAGTCATCGGTGATCCGGATGAAGCGCCACGGCTGCATCAGGCCGACGCTGGGCGCCGAATGCGCGGCCCACAGTAGGCGCGCCAGCACCTCCTCACCCACCTCACCGTCGGGTGCGAACCGGCGCATGTCGCGACGCTCGGAGATCGCCCGGTAGACGGCCCGCCGCTCTTGAGGGCTGAACGCCTGACCGGTCACACCACCATCGTAGGAATCACGGCGCGGCAATATCGCCCCGGCGGTCACGGGCTATACGTGACGCCGACCGCTCGGAAGACGTATTCCGGCGGCATGTCGAAGGTCAGCGACCGGCGCGGCAGGTCGCCGAGCACATCGGCCGGGATGGCGACCTTGTAGTGCAGCGACAGTTCGCCACGGAAATTCGCGTACTTCTCGTCGACGCGGGCGACATCGACGTCGACCCGGAGGCCGGTCCCGGAGATCTCGGCCTCGGCCGCGCCCGTCTGCGGCGCGTCCCAGCGCACGTTGACCGTCGGGCCGGCCAGTTTGGGCAGCATGGACAGCGTCGCCAGCACCCGCTCCGACGTGAAGACCAGCGAACCCGAGTAGCTGGCCACGCTGTGGGGCAGCCGGACGCCCGGGATGACGCCCCCGAATCGCCGGGTCACGGCGACGTAGTCGGCGAGGTAGATCAGGCCCTCGGCCTCCACCTCGGCGTGCAGATCGGGGGGTAGCTTGCCGATACCGAACAACCTGCGGACAAAGACCGCCATACCGCCAGTATGACCGCCTTGGGCGTGGGCGCCGCTGTGATCCTGGTATCCGTTTAGCATGACCCGCCCGCGGAGCGCCCTGGCCATCCCCCTCGCCGTGGCCGCGGTCGCGGTGTACGCGCTCATGTGGGCGGGCTACCGCCAGCAGTGGGGCTGGCTGCATCGCGTCGATTGGTCGTTGCTGAACTGCGCCCACGACATCGCGGTGAAGCACCCGCTGTGGGTGCGATTCTGGGACGGGCTGTCGTTCGCGCTGGGCCCGGCCCCGCTGCGGCTGCTGGGGATGGTCGCGACGGTCGCCGCGCTGGTGCGGCGCGATGTGCGCGCGGCGTTGGTGCTGTTGGCCTGTGCGCCGCTGAACGGGTTCGTGACGTTGGCGGCCAAAAGCCTGGTGAACCGGCCGCGACCGCCGACGATGCTGGTGGCCGCGACCTCCACGTCGTTTCCGTCCGGACACGCGCTCGAGGCGATGGCCGCCCTGTTGGCGATGCTGGCCTTCGTGCGGCCGATGCTGAGCCGGGCGATGGGCGGGGTTGCGATTGCGTTGGTCGCGGTCTGCGTGCTGGCGGTCGGGATTGGCAGGGTGGCGTTGAACGTGCACTATCCCTCCGACGTGCTGGCCGGCTGGTCGCTCGGATACCTGTATTTCCTGTTGTGTATGTGGGTGTTTCGGCCCCCCGGCGACCGTTGGTCACGACGCGGTGACCCAACTGGGTCTAAAGCTTTACTTGACCCTTAGCTCTGCTCCCCCGACCATTGGTGCCATGCGCCGATTACTCGCTCCGTTGGCGATTGCTGCGTGCCTGAGTAGCGCGTCGCCCGGGCTCGCACCGGTCGCCGGCGCCGCCGGCGCCCCCTGGTTCGCGAACGCGGTCGGCAATGCCACGCAGGTGGTCTCGGTGGTCAGCACCGGCGGGTCGAACGCGACGATCGACATCTACCAGCGCACCGCCACCGGCTGGCAGGCGCTGCGGACTGGCGTCCCCACCCACGTGGGTTCGGCGGGCCTGGCGCCACAGGCCAAGAGCGGGGTGCCGGCCACCCCGATGGGCGTCTACACCCTCGACTCGGCGTTCGGTACCGCGCCGAATCCCGGTGGGGGACTGCCTTATACCCAGGTCGCCGGGGCCAACTACTGGTGGAGCGGCGACGACCACAGCCCCACGTTCAACAGCATGCAGGTGTGTCAGAAGGCCCAGTGCCCGTTCAACACCGCCGCGAGCGAGAACCTGAACATCCCGCAGTACAAGCACGCGGTCGTGATGGGCGTCAACAAGAACAAGACTCCGGGCGGCGGCTCGGCGTTCTTCTTCCACACCACCGACGGTCAACCCACCGAGGGCTGCGTGGCCGTCGACGATGCCCAGCTGGTGTCCATCACGAAGTGGCTCCAGCCGGGTGCGGTGATAGCGATCACCAAGTAAGGTGCGGCAGGCGTTCAATCAGGCTAAAGCCTGACCCGGCTTGACCTTCAAGTCCAAGCCCGCCAACGACATTGTCGCCTCGTAGGTTCTCTCGTAGCCGGTGGCGCTGATCTTCCAGCCATCGTCGGTGCGCCGGTAGGAGTCGCCGTAGAAGGCCGCGCCGATCAGCATGAAGTTGAAGTCGGCGACGATGACCCGGTCCTGCAGGTACCACGTGCCCGACGCCTCATCGCCGGTCACGGTGATCTCCGGGTGGGTCACGCGGTGTTCGGTGATGACGGCCGGGCCAAGCGATTTGCGCATGTAGTTCACCAGGTCGACGCGGTTGGTGAAATGATGCTCCTCGCCGACCGACGACCCGTAGTCGCCGACCACGTCGTCGGTCAGCGTGTCGGCGAAATCGTCCCAGCGCTTGGTGTCCAGCGCTCGCAGATACCGGTACTTGACTTGCTTGATCGCCTCGATGTCGGCCATCTCGGAGGGGGGAACTTGGCGGCTCATCCCGTCATTGGAGCACATCGGGCGCCCGGACCGCCCGGGCGTTGCAGGTACCGGGTGACCATGTCGATCAGCGCCCGCCGTTCGGACCGCCAGTCGATCGGGGTGCCGATGATCATCTGAGCCAGCACCACGCCCCGCAACGCGGCCCAGATCACCTCGGCCACGCCGTCATTCGCCGGATCCTCGGTGATCAGCCGGCCGAGCCCCGCGATCGCGGAGTTCATCTCGAGCAGGTGGCGCCGCGAGGCCTCCCCGGGGCCGCCGCGGGTGGCCCGCAGGATTTCGAAGGCCGCCATCGAGGTCGGGCTGCTGTAGCAGGCCCACGCGGTGTCGACGACGACCCCGATGCGCTCGCGCAACGGGAGGCCGCCCACGTCCGCCGACGACAGGCTGGCGACCAGGCCGGCCACTCCCTCGTCGACGACCGCCATCAACAGGCCGTTGCGATCGCCGAAGTGGTACTGGATGACGCCCCACGTCACGCCGGCGCGTTCGGCCACGTGCTTGGCGGTCGCGGCGGCGAATCCCTCGTCCACGATGCAGCGGACCGTCTCGCCGATGATCTTCGCCCGGGTGTCGTCGCCGCGCTTGCGCGGCGCGCTGGTCCGGCGCGTGGGGCTCACCGAGCGCACGGGACCCTGGCCTGCGGCAATCGACATTGTTGACTTTATAACATAGTCGTGACTATTTTTGGCCCGTGAGCCCATCCCGATACGCGCGACTGTCCCGTGACCAGCTCGCCGTCCTGGTCCCCGAACTGTTGCTGATCGGTCAGCTGATCGACCGTTCCGGCATGGCCTGGTGCATCAACGCGTTCGGCCGCGACGAGATGGTGCAGATCGCGATCGAGGAGTGGGCGGGCGCGAGCCCCCTCTACACCAGGCGCATGCAGCGGGCGCTCAACTACGAGGGCAACGACGTGCCCACCATCTTCAAGGGTCTGCAGCTCGACATCGGCGCCCCGCCGCAATTCATGGATTTCCGGTACACCATCCACGACCGATGGCACGGCGAATTCCACCTCGACCACTGCGGCGCGCTGCTCGACGTCGAGCCGATGGGTGAGCAGTACGTCTTCGGGATGTGCCATACCATCGAGGACCCGACCTTCGATGCCACCGCGGTGGCGACCAACCCGCGGGCGCAGGTCCGCCCCGTCCACCGCCCGCCCCGGCGGCCGGCGGACCGGCATCCGCACTGCGCGTGGACCGTGGTCATCGACGAGTCCCATCCCGAGGCGCAAAGCATCCCGGCGCTGGACATCGTTCGCCAAAAATGCGCTGCGACATGGGAACTCGACCCCATCGACCGTTCCGACGAAGGGCTGGCGGACTATACGGGCCCGGTGCTGTCCGACCTCGACTTCGGCGCCTTCTCGCACTCGGCGCTGGTGCGGATCACCGATGAGGTCTGCCTGCAGATGCACCTGCTGTACCTGTCGTTTGCGATCGCGGTGCGAGAGCGTGCGACCGACGAGGCACAGGCGGTCGAGGTGTGCACCCGCGGGCTGATCGGCATAGCCGGGGTGGCCGCCGAGCGCATCCACCGCGCGCTGAAGTTGCCCGGCGGGGCGGAAGGCATCCTGCAGGTCCTCGAGTTGCATCCGCTGCTCAACCCCGCGGGCTACGTTGCCGCGGACACGGCCCTGGACCGGCTCGTCGTGCACCGGTCGCCGGCCCACGACGACGGCGCCTGGATAGCGCTGTGCTCGCCCGAATCCGTGCCACCGCTGCAGGCGATCGCCACCGCGGTCGATCCCCACATCGAGGTCCGGGTTAGCGGAACGAGTGCCGATTGGGCCGCCGAATTCGTGGAAACCGAAACCCCATCGGTCGAACTGCCAGAGGTATCGGTGACCAAGGTCAGCGGAGGATCGTCGTTCGAATTCCAGCCGAGGCGTTCGCTGCCGCTTTCCGTGGTCTGAACCGGGGCCCTTCAAAGGGGATTTGTCAAGGGGTCTCCGGTACCGCTTCGGTGACACAACCGCATCGACCGTATACCAATGGGATTGCAAGCCATCGGCTTTCGGCGTGTCCGCGGATATGGTTAACGCTGGCCACCGACCCCTATAGACGAAGGCTTTCGCTCTATGTACGACCCACTGGGGTTGTCGATCGGGACCACGAACCTGGTCGCTGCGCGTAACGGAATTACACCGGTTACTCGCCGCTCAGTGCTGACCCTCTATCCGCAGTGCGCGCCGAAAGTCGGTGTGCACGATGCTGATCCGCCGTTTAGCGAGCCCGGCATGCTGATCGGGGGTTTCGTCGAGCGCATCGGTGATGCGGTGGCCCTGGTGTCGACCGGCGGGTCCGCCCACGACCCGGACCTGCTGACGGTGGAGGCCCTGGACGCGATGGTGCTGGCCGCCGGCGCGGACGCGGCAGCGGCGGAAATCGCGATCGCCGTTCCCGCATACTGGAAACCCCGCACGGTGCAGGCGCTGCGCAACGCATTACGGACGCACCTGGGCTTCGTCCGCAGCGGCATGGCGCCCAGCCTGGTGTCTGATGCGATCGCCGCGCTGACCGGGGCCAACGCGGACTTGTGCCTCGCCGCAACCGGAGTGGTGGGGCTGCTCGACTTCGGTGGCACCGGCACGTCGGCCACTTTGGTCAGCCTCGCCGGCGACTTCGAGCTCGTCACCCCCACAATGCGTTACGCCGCCTTCTCCGGCGACGAGATAGACCAGGCGTTGTTGCTCAGGGTGTTCGAGGAGCTGGGGCCCGGTAGCGGGATCGACCCGGCCAGCACCGCCGCGGTGGGCCAACTCGGCCACCTCAGGGAGCAGTGTCGTGTGGCCAAGGAGCGGTTATCCACCGATACGGTAGTCGAATTGGCCGCGGAGCTCGGCGGGCGCAGTTGCACCCTGCGGCTGACCCGAGACGAGCTGGGAGACCTGATACAGGACCGGCTGACCGGCTTCATCTACGCGTTCGACGAGATGCTGGCCCGCCACCGCAAGAGTTGGACGGACCTGTCGGCGGTGGTCACCGTCGGCGGCGGAGCCAGCATCCCGTTTATCACCGAACGCCTTTCGGTGCACGGGCGCAGGCCGGTCGTGTCACCGTCGCAGCCCGCGTTGGCCGCCGCCAACGGCGCATTGCTATTGGCCTCCCGTGGTGAAGAGCTCGATCTCCGGACGCGCAGCTCCATCGGGTTGCTCTCGACTGCCGCCGTCGCCGGCGACGTCGTCGACCTCGGCGCCGGCGACGTGCTGGTGATCGACGACGAGGCTTTGACGGATCGCGAATTGGCTTGGTCGCAAACGGAAGACGGCGGCGCCGTGCGGGTGCGCTACAGCCCCGAGATCTTCCACGAAGACGGCCCGTCCGGCTGGTCGATGCGGCTGAACCTGGGTGAGCCGCCCAAAGCAGGATCGTGGCGTCGCGTTCGGTTGTCGCAGTTCATCGTCGGGATGTGCGCCGTGGTCGCCATGATGTCGCTCGGCGGTGTGGCCTACACGCTGTCGGGCATAGAAAACCACCAGAACCCGCCGGCGCCCACCGTTGTGCCGCTGCCCGGGCCGCCGACCAGCCC
>JARLGR010000134.1 GCA_031292665.1 Mycobacterium sp.
AGGCGGGGTGGTCTCGGGCGAGGCGGGCGGTGGAGCGTCAGACGGGGCCGGGGCGGAGGTGGGCGCCGGAGCTGCGGCCGACGCGGCGCTCAGAACGGGAGAGCTGCCGGTCACCGCAACACCCGGCGCCTCGGCCGCGGGGACGGCCGCCGCGACGACCGCCTCGGGCGGAACGTCACCGAGCGCGCCGAGTCCCCCCAAACCGCCCAAGAACCCGGGGTTGGCGGCCGTCAGAACAGCCGCAAGCGCATTGACCTCCGGGAAGAACGCCTCGTAGGCCTCCGCCGCGTGGCCCACTTCGTCGGCCACCAATCCCGGGATGTCGGACTGCAGCTGCGATAAGGCGCCAGACGGGTTTTGCGGAAACTCCGCGACGTCGCGCTGCAGGGTTTGGGTGACTTCGAGGATTCGATTTGTCCACCAACTCGATTGGTACGGGTTGCCCGAATCGTTGTCGACGATGTTGTTCGTACTGCCGCCGGTGTCACTGTTGTCGCTGCTCTGGATGGGCTTGACGATTTGTGGCGGTGCCGTGGTTTGCGGTGCAGAGGTCACCGCCGAGAAGGAGGTCAACTCGTACTGGGCCATCGTGGCGGCCGCCTGGATCCACATCCCGACATATTCGGCCTCGTTGACCGCGATGGGAATGGTATTGATCCCGAAGAAGTTGGTTGCTGCCAACACCGCGTGGATCGCGTGATTGGCGGCCAGTTCCACCAGGGTCGGCATCGCGGCCAGCGCGGCGGTGTAGGCGGCGGCCGCGGTCTCGTGCTGGGCAGCCGCGGCCGCGCTGTCGGCGCTCGCCTGCATCAGCCACATCAAGTAGGGCACATGCGCGGCCACGTACTTTTCGGCGGTGGGCCCTTCCCACGCCCCGGCCTGAACCGCCGCCAAGATCGCGCGAAGCTCTTCTGCGACCGACGTATAGGTCGCACTCAACGAACTCCACGACCCGGCGGCGGCCAGCAAGTTGCCCGGCCCGGGACCACCGCTCAGCAACGCGGAATGGACCTCCGGCGGCGAAGCCATCCAGATCGGCGCGGTCATCTCAAGCCGTCTGCAACCGAATACGACGCCGACCAGACAAATCCTCGGGCGGCAACCCGTGGCGCCATAGCAGCGGCTCCTTGCAGGGATGAATCAACGACCGCCCGGCCGTCAGGCGGCGATGCGTGCGTGCAGTGATTAGTCGGTGTCCGACCCGGAGAAGTTCCCCTAAGCGCCCAACCCAGTGCAGATCCTTCAACGTCCGGTCGCCGATCAACCCGCTCAGTAGCTGCCCGTCAGGGTGGCGATGGGGCCGGGGCCGAGAATGCCGGCCTGGTAGTCGCCCTGGTTGAGCGCGCCCGCATCGAAGGTGCCCGAGCTTGCGAGGCCGCTGTTGTCGCTGCCGGAGAGTCCAATGCCGGAGTTGTCCGAGCCGGTGCTCGCGAAGCCGACGTTGTCATAGTCCCGGTTGAAGAAGCCCGTGTTGGAACCGCCTGTGTTGAACAAGCCCGTCTGGACGTCGCCCGTGTTGAACACGCCCGCGCTTTGCGATCCGTTGTTCAGCAAGCCTGAGGACGAGCCGCCCGAATTCAAAAAGCCGGAGGATGCGGTCCCGGAGTTGCCGTAGCCGGAGCTAGTGACCAACCCGGTCAGGTCGGCCGAACCGCCCACGCCCGTGTCCAGCGTGCCCGAGTTCAGCAGGCCCGTGTTGCTGTCGCCCGAGTTGAACCAGCCCGTGTTCACATTGCCCGAATTGAAGCTCCCCGTGTTGGTGCCCACGCCCGGCGGCACCGGCACACCGCCCGAATAGTCGAAGGTGCCGCCGCCGGAGTTGAAATTGCCGTCGTTGAAGAGGCCCGCGTTCCCGAAGCCGACGTTGCCGCTGCCCGCGTTGCCGAAACCCATGTTCCCCGGACCCGCGTTCGCAAAGCCGAAGTTGAGGTCGGCCGCGTTGCCGAAGCCGGAGTTGAAGTTGCCGCCGTTCCAGAAGCCGGTGTTGGTGTTGCCCGAGTTCGCGAAGCCGAAGTTGCCATTGCCGGAGTCGAAGATGCCGAAGTTTCCGCTGCCGGAGTTGAAGAAGCCGATGTTATTGCTGCCCGCGTTTCCGAAGCCGATGTTTCCCGTGCCTGAGTTCAGCAAGCCGGCGAAGTTGATGCCGACTTGATTGTTGCCGGTGAGCCCGATGCCGAAATCCCCGCTGCCGGCGTTGCCGAAGCCGTAGTTGTTGCTGCCGAGGTTCCCGAAACCGACGTTGGCGTTGCCGGTGTTTCCACTCCCGAAGTTGCCCGAGCCGATGTTCCCGCCGCCGACGTTGTTGCTGCCCTGATTTCCGCTGCCGAGGTTGAGATTGCCGATGTTCCCCAGGGCCAAGTTGGTGTTGCCGACATTCCCGCTGCCCAGATTCGTGTTGCCAACGTTGCCGCTGCCCAGGTTGGCGTTGCCGAGGTTCCCGCCGCCCAGGTTGGTGTCACCGACGTTCCCGCTGCCCAGGTTGGTGTTGCCGGTGTTGCCGCTGCCCAGGTTCCAGCTGCCGATGTTGCCCAAGCCGGTGTTGAGGGACACCGCGCCCTGCCAGGACGACAACTGCGCGGCCGCCGCCGAGGCCCCACCGTGGTAACCCACCATCGCGGCCACGTCGGCCGCCCACATCTGTTCGTACTGAGCCTCGGCGGCCGCAATCGCCGGCGCGTTCAGCCCGAGAAAGTTCGACTGCACCAGTTGGACGAACTGATTGCGATTGGCCGCCACCGCCACCGGGTGCACAGTCGCCGCCAGAGCAGACTCGAACGCACTGACGACGGCCTTCGCCTGGGTGGCCGCCCCCTGGGCCTGTGCCGCCGCGGCACTCAGCCACCCCGCGTACGGGGACGCCGCGGCCAGCATCGCCGTCGACGCCGGGCCCTGCCACGACTGACCGGCCAAGCCCGACGTCACCGACCCGAACGCCGAGGCCGCCGAACCCAACTCGGCGGCCAGCCCGTCCCAGGCCGCCGCCGCCGCCAACATCGGGGTCGAGCCCGCACCCGAGAACATCAGCAACGAGTTGATCTCCGGCGGCAACACCTGAAAGGTCACTGGCGCGTTCCTCTTTCGTCGAGTCGCATGTTGGTCGGATGGAAAGGGTTCAGAGTTCCGCGACGATGCGACCCAGGCGCTGAGCCATCCTTGCTAACCTCGCCACCACCACGCTGCGCAAGACGCCTGGGAGGTCAACCATCGAACCGTCGCTCGCGTGGCTGCTTACACCCCTCGAGGTGCAGACCTTTCTCGAGAAGATCTGGACAGCGACGCACTACCACGTCAAGCGGCACGCTGCCGACTACTTCGACAGCCTGCTGCGCGGGCCGTCGGCGGTTGACGAGCTTCTGCGGCTGTTTCGCAACGAGCCGACGGCGGTGCGCCTGATGAGGGGGAAAGACAAGAAGAGCGGGTCCGAGAGCTACCGGCTTGCTGACGGGAGCCTCGACCTCGTCGGCATCCGAAGCGACTTCGCCGACGGCTTCACGATCGTCGTCGACGGCGTCGAGCGCTACGTGCGCGCGATCGCTTCCCTGACCCAGTCCATCGAGGCCGAGCTCAACTTCCCGGTACAGGTCAACGCCTACATCACGCCGCCCGGATCACGCGGGCTGGTTCCCCACTACGACGACCACGACGTGCTGATCCTGCAGATCGACGGATCAAAGATCTGGCATTTGTACGAAGGCGTCCACATCCCGCCGCACGAGATGCAGCGGCGTGACAAGGCGGTTCCTCCCGACGGCCTACCGCCGCCAATCGATTTACGGCTGGAGGTCGGCGATGTGCTGTACCTGCCACGGGGCCTCGTGCACGCTGCCGACACCGGGGCGCAGCCATCCGTCCACTTGACGGTCGGCGTTCACACACCCACCGCGATCGCGCTTGCCATCGGGGCGCTGCACTCACTGAGTTTTCGCGACGACCGCCTGAACGCCCAGCTGCCGCCACGGCATCTCGACGACCCGGACGTGCGAGCCTCCCTGAGCGCCCTGCTTCGCGACGCCGTCAACGCCATCGAGGACCCGGGCGCCGTCGCCGGAGGCCTCGACACACTGGCGGACGTCCTGGTGCGCCGCGGCCCGTGTCCACCGGTCGGACCGATCTCCGAGCCGACCGGGGTCGATGGACAAACACGGGTGAAGAAATACCAGCCGCTGTATTCGTGGGTGAACACCGTGGCCGACGGCGTGGTGCTGCAATTCGCCGGTGTGTCGATAACCGCCGGTCCCGACCACGAGGCCGCGATGCGGTTCCTCTCGAAAAGTGCCGAGCCGTTCCGGGTTCGGGACCTGCCCGGGCTGGGTGCGGAGCAGCAGATCCAGCTGGCCCGGTCACTGCTGGTGAGCGGGTTCCTTGTCCGGTTGCCGGACAACTGATTCGGCGAAGCCGATGAATGTCGCCGATTTGGCCCGCTGGACCCCGGTGCGGCTCGACTTCTCCGGGCCCGCCCCGGCAGTCTACTGGGCCGATCTGTCGGCGGAGCGCTTCGTCGAACCGTTCTTCGACCAGACCGTCACCCGCTGGGCGTCGGGCCCGACCGCCCGACCGCTGGTCAGGACCGGGCTCGAGGCGTTGGTCGCCCTGGACGGCGAGCCGTCGCTAGAACCGGCGGGCATCATCTTCCACCTCTCGCGCTGCGGGTCGACGCTCACGTCCCGGCTGCTGGGCACCCTTCCCGGCGTCGTCGTCCTCGCCGAACCGGCCCCGCTGAACTCACTCCTGGGGCTCGATCGGGTCGACGACGCCACCCTGGTCAAGCTCGTGCGGCTGCTGGTGCGGGCCCTCGGCCGACGCCGGCACGGCGACGAGCGGCGGCTGGTGCTCAAGTGCACGAGCTGGAATATCCGCCGCCGTGCGGTCCTCGCCGCTGCCTTTCCCGACACGCCGTGGGTTTGGGTCCAGCGCGACCCCGTGCGCGTTTTGGCTTCGCTGCTCGCCAACCCGCCGGGCTGGCTCGGCCCGCAGGCCGAGCCCCGCGCCGCCGCCCGGCGTTTCGGCCTCGATCCGGCGGCGATCCCGGCCATGACGCGCGCCGAATTCGCGGCCCGCGCGCTCGGCGCGATGCTCGAGGCGGCCGCGACCGATCCGGCTCGGCGCCTCTGCGTCGACCACGCCGACCTCCCCGATGCGGTCTGGCAGCGCGTGGCCCCGCATTTCGGCCTCGAGACCGATCCGGCGGCGATCGAACGCATGCTCGACGAATCCCGGCTCTACTCAAAGGATCCGACCGGCGGGGTTTTCGCCGGCGATGCCGCGCAGCGTCGCCCGATCACCGATGAGATGCGGGAAGCCGTGCGCCGCTTCGCCGAACCGGGGTATCGCGCGCTCAGGCCTTGACGGCGCTGACCAGCGTGTTGCTGGAGATCATCGGCCCGGCTTCGGTGTCGGGTCCGGGCACCGGCCGGCCGTTGTCGAGGAGATAATCGGCCAGCGGGGTGCCGACCGCGGTCCAGCCCCGCCTGCCGAACCAGTCGGTGGCCGGGGCACACCGCTCGTTGTAGACCAGCTGGAAGAACGTGCGCTCCTCGGCGCCCTCGGCCATCGCGGCGCGTTCCTCTTCCCGCTTCGCCTCAAACGCGTCCTGATCCATCGGGGCGCCATCCTCGACGGCGACGTGGCTACCCGGGGCGGCCAGGCCGTCGATGCCGGTGAACAGCTGCTCCTGCGCGGCGGCCGGCAGGTAGATCAACAGACCCTCGGCAATCCACGCCGACGGCTTGGCCGGGTCAAAGCCGCTGTTCCGCAATGCCTGGGGCCAGTCCTCGCGCAGGTCGATCGCGACCTCACGGCGCTCGGCGCGCGGTTGGGCGCCGTGGGCGGTGAGCACGCCGCGCTTGAAGTCGAGGACCTGGGGCTGGTCCAGTTCGAAGATCGTCGTCCCGGCCGGCCAGTCCAGCCGGTAGGCCCGCGAGTCCAGTCCGGCCGCCAGGATGACGACCTGGCGCACGCCCGCCTCGGCGGCCCGGCGGAAGTACTCGTCGAAGTATTTGGTGCGGGCGCCTTGGAAGTTGACGAAGTGCTCGCCCCACTCGGGCGTCTTCAGTGCGTGATCGGGGACCTTGCCGTCCAGGACGTCGGCGGCCGGTCCGCCCACGGCGCGGCAGAACAGCTCCGCAGAGGGGTCGAGGGCCAGCGGGTCGGGCTTCTGTGCCTCCAGCGCCCGCGCGGTCGCCACGAACAGCGCCGTCGAACCGACACTCGTTGTGATGTCCCAGGTATCGCCTTCACTACGCACTCAACCGACCCTACCCCGACGGGCTGTGTTTCCTATCCCAACGGTTGGCCCGGCACTCCGGATGGCTCGGCGGACCAGCCGGGCCAGCATCACAGGTCCAGAACCGTGCGGCTGACCCCTCGCGCAGTCGTGATGAAAACGGTTATCGTTCTCCCGTGAGTGTCTTGCACTCCCGCTTCCACCACGCCTACGTCTCCGCCGCCCTCGCGCTGACCCTCGCTGTGCCGGGCTGCTCGACGAGCCAGACCAAGACCTCTACGCCTTCTGGCGCTACCACCTTGCCGGCAGCCACGGGTTCCACCGCCGCAACCGCCTGCCCGACCGCCCCGGTGGCTGTGGTGGTCAGCGTCGATCAGTGGGGCGATATCGTTTCCGAACTTGGCGGTGCTTGCGCGAACGTCAAAACTGTACTGGCCAGCTCGTCGGTGGACCCGCACGACTACGAGCCGTCACCGGCCGACGCGGCCTGGTTCAAGGGCGCCAAACTTGTCGTGGTCAACGGCGCCGGGTATGACGCGTGGGCGTCCAAGCTGGCCGGCAGCTCCGCCGCCGGCGCCCCCGTGGTGAGCGCCGCCGAAGTCACCAAGACACCAGATGGTGCGAACCCACACCTGTGGTATATGCCATCGGCTGTGACCGCAGTCGCCGACGCGGTAACCGCCGAGTTCAGCAAGCTCGATCCGCAGGCCGGCGACTACTTCAGCCAGCGCCGATCGCAGTTCACCACCGCGATGGCGCCCTACACTAGCCTGATCGCCAAGATCAAGGCCGGGGCGTCAGCCAAGTCCTATGCAGCCACCGAAAGCATCTTCGACTACCAGGCGCAGGCACTGGGTCTGGTCAACAAGACTCCGGAGGGCTATCGGCGGGCGTCGGCCAACGAATCAGACCCGTCGCCGGGCGACATCGATGCGTTCCGCAGGGTGCTGGACGGCCGGCAGGCCGACGTCTTGATCTACAACACCCAGACCCAGGGTTCGGTCCCCCAGCAGATCCGTTCGACTGCCGAACAGGCCGGGATCCCCGTCGTCGACGTGACCGAGACCGTGCCGCCCGGGCAGAACTCATTCGAGGGCTGGCAAGACGCCCAGCTGACCGCGTTAGCCAAGGCGCTCGGTGTCGCTGTCTGACGTTTCCGCCGCTCCCGCCGCGCTGGCGTTCACCGACGTCCGCGCGGTCCGCGGCGGCCGGCTCATCTGGTCGCAGGCCAATTTCACCGTGCCCGCCGGCGGCATCGTCGCGGTCATCGGACCAAACGGGTCCGGCAAAACCACGCTCTTACACATGGTCCTTGGCCTGGTCCCCGCTGCGAGTGGCCACCTCGAAGTGTTCGGCCGCCCACCTGGCCAGGCCAACGACAGCATCGGCTACGTGCCGCAACACTATGCCGAGAGCTCGGGGGAAGCCATCCGCGCCGCCGATGTGGTGCTGCTCGGACTCACCGGGCGCCGGTGGGCCTTCGGGCGCAGCACGGCGGCCCAACGGAGGCAAGTCGCCCAGGCATTGGCCGCTGTCGAGGCCAGCGAGATCGCCGGGCGGCGGCTGTCGACGCTTTCTGGCGGGCAACGCCAACGCATCGCGCTTGCCGAGGCCCTAGTGGCACAACCGAAGTTGCTGATCCTCGACGAACCGCTGGCATCACTGGATCTTCATAGCCAGCGCGACATCGTCGCACTGCTGGCCCGACTGCACGCAGAGCTGGCCGTGACCATCCTGGTGGTCGCCCACGACCTCAACCCATTGCTGCCCATCCTCGACAGCGCGATCTACCTGCTGGACGGGCATCCGCACTACGCACCGATCCACGATGTCGTGGACGAAGAGCTGCTGACCCACCTGTACGGCACTCCAATCCAAGTCGCGCACACCCCGCACGGGGAGCTCTATATGCAGAGCACGCTGTGACCGCCCACCTGGAAGCCCTGGCCTATCAACCCAATTGGTGGCCGATTCTGACATCGGCGTTCATGGGCAACGCCCTGATCGGCGGCACCATCGTCGCTCTGGCCGCGGGGTTGATCGGCTACTTCGTCGTGGTGCGACAAACCGCCTTCGCCGCACATGCCTTGGCCCACATCGGATTTCCCGGCGCGACCGGCGCGGTCCTGCTGGGCATGCCCGTAGCCGCCGGGCTGGGGGTGTTCTGTGTCGGCGGGGCACTGGTGATTGGCGTGTTGGGCAAGCGCGCCGCCGAACGCGAGGTGGTCACCGGGACGGTGCTGGCCCTGGCGAGCGGTCTCGGGTTGTTCTTCAACTCGATGGCCACCAAGAGCTCTAGCACGGTAACCAACGTGTTGTTCGGCAACCTGCTGGCCATCTCCCACAATCAACTGGTCAGCTTCGCGATCCTGCTGGTGGTGCTGGGGCTCAGCGTCGGCATCATCTACCGGCCCCTGCTGTTCAGCTCGGTCAACGCTCAAGTCGCGGAGGCCAAAGGCGTGCCCGTGCGTGTCTTATCCATGATGTTCATGGCTCTGCTCGGGCTCACCGTAACGATGGCCGTACAGGCAGTCGGCACGCTCCTGCTGTTCGCTCTGGTCGTCACTCCTGCCGCAACCGCGATCATGCTGACCCCCCGCCCGGTCATGGCCATGGTCACCTCGACGGCGATCAGCTTGAGCGCGGTGTGGCTTGGACTGGGCGCATCAGCCATGTTCAACCTGCCGCCGAGCTTCCCCATCGTCACCATCGCCTGCGCCATCTGGTCGGCCGTCTGGGTTATCAACCGCCGCCGGAGAACTGCCGCCCAACCATCGGAAAAGTCGACCGATGCTTCACCCACTACGTCAACGAGGCCCGCCTCTGCCGCCCCGGGGACTTGACGACTATCCCACGCGCCGAACGGAGTGTTCCTGGTGTCTTCGCAGCCTGAACCCCAGCGGCGACGTTCCACGGCCAAGCAACGGGCCGTCTTGGAGGTCCTGCGGGAGCAGGAGAACTTCCGCAGCGCCCAGCAGCTTTATCTGGACATTCGCCGACACCGACAGCTGCGGATCGGTCTGACCAGCGTCTACCGCATCCTGCGCACGCTGGCCGCCGACCGGATCGCCGAGACCCAACGCGCCGAGGACGGCGAGATCCTCTACCGCCTGTTTACCGGGGCAGGTCATCGTCACTATCTGGGTTGCCGGCGGTGCGGCAGCGCCGTGGGATTTACTCCCGTCGACATCGAAGAACGCACCCGCCACCTGAGCCGCCAACACCAATACACCGACGTCACTCACTACGTCGATCTTTACGGCGTCTGTCCGCGATGCCGAAGCGCCCCGGAGGCGCTGTGACTTCTGATAGACCGCCTCTTGCACGACCACCGCCGGCGGCGAGGCGGTAGCGCACTGGAACGAAGTGTTGGGTTTGCCCACACGTCGCGGTCATTGACTGCTATCTGCGGGCAATCCGGTGCTCATCGCGGGCCGTCGGCGTCGCGTTCGAGTGTGGATGGTTGCCGGCCGCCGTAGCGGCGGTGGAATTTCTCCACTTGTCCGGCGCTGTCGACGATACGGCGGCCGCCGGTCCAGAATGCGTGCGAATCCGAGGTGACGTCGACGACGACAAGTGGATAGGTGCGCACGCCGTGCGGCGTCTGCCACTCAATGGTGCGCGAACTGCGTATGGTCGATCGGGTCAGGAACATGGCGCCGGTAGCCGCATCCTGGAAGACGACCGGGTGGTAATCGGGATGGATGCCGGGTTTCATCAACGGTCTCCGTCCTGGGTGTAGTGGGCAGGTGTGTTCTCAGCGGCTTCTGCCAGGGCTTCACAAGGGTCTTCATGCCAGTCGCCGAATGGATCGTCGTAGTGGATCCACGCCCGCGGGAAGCGAAGCTCGTCGTCGGTGAGCAGCGCGCCGTCGAGGGCCTCGACGATATGGGCGGGGGTCAAAGCAATTAATATGACGAGCTCTGAACGGGGTTCATCAATGGGGGTAGGCGTAGGGGTTGGCCGGGGCATCGATGCGAGTGACCGTGGTCGCCTGCAGTGTCGGAATCATGGCTGAATTATGTTGCCTGGGAACGGGTATCACTTGGCCCTCGACCCGAATCCAGGTGTTGTCCGGTAGCCCGGCGGCGCGGGCGGCCGCCGGGCCACGCAGGTGGATGCGGGCCAGCTGGGCATCAGCGGCACAACAGATGATAACGATGCGGCCAAGGTCCACGCCCTGTGGTTCGTTGAGGACAAACCCGGTCACGGTGATCGACCGATTGTTCAATGACCCGGTGGTGTCCTGAGCCTCTCGCATCAACACCTCGGGCAGCGACACTTCAGGTGCGGCGCCCGGCGACAGCGGCGGAAATGCCCGATTCAGAACATCATTGGAGACCGACGTCACAGACGGAGCGGCAGCTGAGGGCCGCAGGGCCGGTGGAGTCACGAAACACAGGAGCAGGATCGGGATGACGAGCAGCCACACTATGCCGGCCCTGTGGGAGTGCGTCTCGCCGTGATCGCTGTGATCACTGGGGCGCGAGCCGCCGCGCCTGATATCGCCGATAATCGCCCATAGCGCTAAGGCGATAAGCAGCACGGCCGACGCGACCAGCCACGGCAGCAGTCCGGGCTTGACATAACGGGTGAACGCGCCCGACGCTGTGATCAGGACGATACCGATGCCCACCAACAGCAGAACGGTGTTCTCGGTCTCGCGGCTCATCTACCTGCCACCGAGAACGAACAGCCCGACGACGCACGCGCTCGCCGTTGCGACCACCAACGTGCCGGGAGCGAAACGCGCCGCGAAAGCGCGGCCGAACATACCCGCCTGCATCGCGAACAGTTTCACGTCGACGGCCGGGCCCACCACCAGAAACACAAGCCTGGGCAGCAGCGGCACCATCGTCATGCTGGCGGCCACGAACGCGTCGGCCTCCGAACACAACGCCAGCACCACCGCCAGCACGGCCATCACCGCCACACCGAGGATGAGGTCCCCCGCCAGATGCGCGAACACCCACGGCGGCACCACCACGTGAAGCATCGCCGCCGCGGCGGCGCCCACCACCAAATAAGACGCAGCTTGAAGGAAGTCGTGCCGGGCCGCCTCGGCGAACACCACCCATCGTGACTGGGTCGCAGCGCCCGCAGTGGGTAGCCGCCGAGTGATCCACTCCGCACGGCCCCAACGCGACCACACCCAACCCATAATCACCGCAGTCAGCAACGACGCCCCCATCCGGGCAACAACCATCATGGGTGCACCGGGAAAGGCCACCGCGGTGGCCACCAGTACTACCGGGTTGATCGCCGGCGCGGCCAGCATGAAGGTCAAAGCCGCGGCCCCCGTCGCCCCTCCTTCGCCAAACAATCGCCGCGCCACAGGAACTGACCCACACTCGCAGCCGGGCAACACCGCCCCACCGACGCCGGCGGCCAACACAGCCACCGCGGGACGACGCGGCACCCAGCGCGCTAACCGCTCCGGCGACACGAATGTGGCAATCAACCCGCTGACCACCACGCCGAGGGCGAGGAACGGGACCGCCTGCACAAAGACCCCACAGAACACGGTGCCCGCCGTCGACAACGCCGTACTGTTGAGGACCGCATTCCGCAGCATCGTCGCCGAGAAGGCGCCGGCCAGCAGAATGCCCACCAGGACTTCCATCGAACCGACGTGCAGCCTGCGCGCGAACCTCAGCGTCGTCACCGTCTCAGTATGTCAGCGCACGGGCACCCGCACCGGAGCCTGCGGCTGGCGTCGCCGCCGATCTCCCTGATGAAGGCCGCGTTTTGGTTGGTGCGGGTAATCGCTCAGCCGAGCGGTCAAGTGGTCGACGAACGGTTCAAACGGCCGTGGTATCCGCACGCGGAAGAGACAGGGACGTAATGCGTTTCGGCCCAACGGGTGTGGCTTGGCCCGATATTGCTGCGGGATTGAGCCACTAGCCGCCCCATTTGGCGGCTTCGGCCTGGTCGCGGGCGAGCATGGCCATGGTGTTGGCCTCGTGGGTGCTGGCCATCGACTGGTAGGCCCGCACCAGATCCTGCATCGCCTGGTTCCACTGGGCCTGCCACACCTGGTATGTCATGCCGGTATCGCCCTGCCATGCGTTCGACAGCGCGGCCTGCTCGCTCGCGATGTCGGCGCCCAGTCCCTGCAGCGTGCCGGCATAGCCCGACATGTCTCCGGCGTGGCCGAGCATCGCC
>JARLGR010000023.1 GCA_031292665.1 Mycobacterium sp.
CCACGCCCACCACTACTCCCCCGCAAGCGGGAGGTACCCCCAGGCCATCTTCGACAACGGCAAAGCCCTGGCGCTCTATCACACCAAACGCCTGGCCTCACCGGCCAACGAATCGTGTTGTACGCCAAGGACCGCGGCTGTTCAGCCCCCGGCTGCACCGTGCCCGGCTACTACAGCGAAGTCCACCACGTCACCGGCTACGCCACCTGCCGCTGCACCGACGTCAACAACCTCACCTTCACCTGCGGCACCCACCACCACATCCTCCAACCCGGCAGCTGGACCACCCGCAAAAAC
Source organism: Mycobacterium sp. (assembly GCA_031292665.1). Taxonomy (GTDB): domain Bacteria; phylum Actinomycetota; class Actinomycetes; order Mycobacteriales; family Mycobacteriaceae; genus Mycobacterium. The sequence goes on from JARLGR010000023.1 coordinate 298, forward strand.
GACAACGGCGCCACCGAATGGATCCCACCCCCACAACTACAACGCCGCCAACCCCGCACCAACACCTTCCACTTCCCCGAAAGACTCCTTCGCAACAACGCGGACGACGACGATTGGTAAGTCACCTCGAGGCGGCTTCCCCCCGCCGCAGCAGCATCTCCGCGTGCTTGAGCACCGGCGAGTCGACCATCTGCCCTTCGAAGGCGAAGACTCCCCGCTCGGTCTTCGCCGCCGCCAATACCCTTCGCGCCCAGTCCAGCTTCTCCTCGCTGGGGCGGTAAGCCTCGCGCACCACGGGAATCTGGCTCGGGTGGATGCAGACCGTCGCGTCGAAACCGACCGCGACCGCGTCGTCGGCCTCCGCGCGCAGGCCCTCGATGTCGCGGATGTCCAGATGGACGGCGTCCAAAGCGATCCGGCCGAACGCGGATGCGGCGAGCAGGGCCGTCGACCGTACATGGCGGGCGACATCCCGGTAGGTGCCGTCGGCAAGCCGGCTGGAGCTCCCGCCGAGCGTGGCCACGAGATCCTCCGCACCCCACATCATCGCGACCGTGCCCTCGGCGGCGGCGATTTCGGTGGCGAACACCGCACCGCGCGGTGTTTCGATCAGTGCGACGACGTCGCGCGGCGCGAGTGCTCTCACCTGCTCGGCCGATTCGGTCTTGGACAGCATCACAGTCGTGTACGCGGTATCAGCCAAGGCGACCAGATCGCGCACTAGCTCGCCAGTTTCCGCCGCATTGACCCGCACGACGGTGCGTTCGGGGTCCAGCGGCGTCTCCCGCAGGGCCTTGCGGGCGGCGGCCTTATCCGCTTGCGCCACGCCATCTTCCAGGTCGAGGATCACCACATCGGCGGCGGCCGCGGCCTTGGCGAAGCGCTCGGGGCGGTCGGCGGGGCAGAACAACCATCCCGGGCCGGCTTCGCGCAAGTTCATCAGTTCTCCACTGTGTCTGTTTGAGTGGCGGGGTCTGTTTGAGTGGCGGGCCGCTTCTGCACCAGGGTGGTACGCACGGCGCGCGCGACGACATCCCCGTGCTGGTTGCGCCCGATGTGCTCGAGGGTGACGATTCCTTCACCGGGCCGGCTCTTCGACTCGCGCTTGGCGGTGCACACCGTTTCCGCGTACAGCGTGTCGCCGTGAAATACCGGCTTGGGGAACGACACCTCGGAAAAACCGAGGTTGGCGACGATGGTGCCGAGCGTCAGCTGCGACACCGACAGCCCGACCAGCGTCGAGAGGGTGAACATCGAGTTCACCAATCGCTCGCCGCGAAATCCCGGCTGCTCGGCGGCCCACGCCGCGTCCAGGTGCAGCGATTGGGTGTTCATCGTCAGCGTGGTGAACAACACGTTGTCGGCCTCGGTGACCGTGCGGCCCGGCCGGTGCAGATACTTGGTTCCGATCTCGAACTCTTCAAACCACAAGCCCCGCTGGACAATCGACTTGTCGGTAGTCATCGCAGCCCCAGCGATCGCGCGATGAGCATCAGTTGGACCTCGGTAGTGCCCTCCCCGATCTCAAGGATCTTGCTGTCGCGATAATGACGCGCCACCGGGTACTCGTTCATGAAGCCGTACCCGCCGTGGATTTGGGTGGCGTCGCGGGCGTTGTCCATCGCCGCCTCCGACGCGATCATCTTTGCGATCGCCGCCTCCTTCTTGAAGGGCTTCTCCGCCAACATCTTTGCAGCGGCATCATAGTAGGCGGTGCGGGCCACGTGGGCGCGCGCTTCCATCCGCGCGATCTTGAAGCTGATCGCCTGATAGGAGCCAATCGGCTGGCCGAACGACTGGCGCTCCTTGGCGTACTTGACGCTCTCGTCGACGCAGCCCTGCGCGGCCCCGGTCGCCAGCGCGGCGATCGCGATGCGGCCCTCGTCAAGAATGGACAAAAAGCTCGCGTACCCGGTCCCCCGCGGACCCAGCAGGTTCTCCTCCGGAACGCGGGCGTCGTCGAAGCTCAGGGGATGGGTGTCCGACGCGTTCCAGCCCACCTTGTTGTAGACCGGCTCGACCGTGAAGCCCGGCGTGCCGCTGGGAACGATAATCGACGAGATCTCTTTCCTGCCATTCGCGGCGGTCCCGGTGACCGCGGCGACCGTGACGAGCGAGGTGATGTCGGTGCCCGAGTTGGTGATGAATTGCTTGCTGCCGTTGATCACCCACTCGCCGTCGTCGAGCCGGGCGGTGGTGCGGGTGCTTCCGGCGTCCGAGCCGGCCCCGGGCTCGGTGAGCCCGAATCCGGCGAGCGCCCGCCCGGCCGTCAGGTCCGGCAGCCACGTCTGCTTCTGCTCTTCGGTACCGAACCGGTAGATGGGCATCGCGCCGAGGCTGGCGCCGGCCTCCAGGGTGATCGCCACCGACTGGTCGACCTTGCCGAGTTCCTCGAGCGCCAGCGACAGCGCGAAGTAGTCACCGCCCATGCCGCCGTACTCCTCCGGGAACGGCAGGCCGAACAGTCCCATCTCGCCCATCTTGGCGACGACCTCGTACGGGAAGCTGTGCTCCTCATCGTGTTTGGCGGACACGGGCGCAACGACGGTGCGCGCGAACTCGGCCACCGTGTCCCGCAGATCCTCGTATTCCTTGGGCAGCGTCCCTGCCGTAATGGCTGTCGTCATGTCTCGTCCTTACTTTCCGTGGCATCTTCGGGGTCCGGAATCAGCCGGGCCAGAACCTGATCGACCTTCACCTGATCGCCGACGGACACCAGCACCTCAGCTCGACCCGAAAGCGGGGCGACGAGGGAGTGTTCCATCTTCATGGCCTCGACGACCACCACGACGTCGCCCTCGGAGACTTCGTGGCCGGAGGCTACCTGAACGGCGATCACGCTGCCGGGCATGGGGCTGAGGATCTCGGCCCGCCGCTCGCCGGCCGCGCGGTGAATCTTGTGTTCCTCGGCTTCCCGCAGGTGCCAGGTTCCGCGCTCGTCGGCGATCCACAGGTGCCGGTCGGCCTCGGCCCACCGGTATTCGCGGCGCAGCCCCTGAAGCGTCACACACATGCGATCGCCGTCGACTCGCGCACTCGCGGAATAGATCTCGCCGTCACTTACCTGCACTCTGGCGGCTTCTGGCGGCCCCCACACCGCCACGGTCTCGCTGCGCACAGGGGTGTGCAGCGCGGTGCGGACGGGCGCCGCGCCGCCGCCAATCCGCCATCCGGTCGGCGCCGCCCAGGGGTTGCCCGAGGCCCGAAGGGCCCTGAGGGACAGTGCCCACTGGCGGTACAGGCCGGCGGCCGCGAGCACGTCGTCGGGCGCCGCCAGGGGCGCGAAGTCCGCCAGCCGCTCGTCCAGCAGCGCGGTGTCCAGATCGCCGGCGCGCACCCGCTCGTCGGCCAGCAGAAACCGGAGGAATTCGACGTTCGTCTGCACGCCCAGGACCGCGGTGTGCGCCAGCGCCCCATCGAGTCTGGCGAGCGCCTCGTCGCGGTCGCTCCCGCACGCGATCACCTTGCTGAGCATCGGGTCGTAGTCGCTGCCGACGACCGTGCCCGGCAGCAGCGACGAGTCGACCCGAACGCCGGCACCCGATGGCTCGACCACCTGCAGCACCGGACCCCCGGTGGGCAGGAAGCCTCGGGCCGGATCCTCGGCGTACACCCGGGCCTCGATTGCGTGCCCGCGCAGTTCGATCTCGTCCTGGGCGAAGGCCAGCTTCTCGCCGGCGGCCACCCGTAGCTGCCACTCCACCAGGTCGAGTCCGGTAACGGCTTCGGTGACCGGATGTTCCACCTGCAGCCGCGTGTTCATCTCCATGAAGAAGAACTCGTCGGGACGGTCGGCGGAGACGATGAACTCCACCGTGCCGGCGCCGACGTAATCGACGCTGCGGGCGGTATTGCAGGCCGCGGCCCCGATCCGCGCGCGTGTCTGCGCCCCGAGCAGCGGGGAGGGCGCCTCCTCGATGACCTTCTGGTGGCGTCGCTGCAGGCTGCACTCGCGTTCGCCGAGGTGCACCACGTTCCCGTGCGTGTCGGCGAGCACCTGGACCTCGATGTGCCTGGGCCGCAACACGAACCGCTCCAGGAACAGCGTGTCGTTGCCGAAGGCGGAGGCGGCCTCCCGCCTGGCGCTCACCAATGCTTCGGGCAGCCGCGCCGGGTCTTCCACCAGTCGCATGCCCTTGCCGCCCCCGCCCGCCGACGGCTTGATCAACACCGGATAGCCGAGCTCGTCGGCCGCCGCGACCAGCTCGTCGTCGGTCAGTCCCGGTTTCGCCACACCGGGTACCACCGGCACATCGAAAGCGGCGACGGCGTTCTTGGCGGTGATCTTGTCGCCCATGACCTGAATCGCGCGTGCGGGGGGACCCAGGAACACCACCTCAGCGCGTTCACACGCCGCGGCGAAATCGGCGTTCTCCGAGAGGAATCCATACCCCGGATGGATAGCCTGAGCCCCGGTGCGCGCCGCCGCGTCGAGCACCGTGGCGATGTCGAGGTAGCTTTCCCGCGCCGCGGCGGGCCCCAACCGCACCGCTTCGTCAGCTTCGAGCACGTGCCGGGCGGCGGCGTCGGGATCGCTGTAGACCGCGACCGCCCGGATGCCCAGCCGGCGTAGGGTCCGGATGACCCGCACCGCGATCTCGCCGCGGTTGGCCACTAATACGGTGTCGAACATAGCCTCACATCCGGAAAACGCCGTAGGAAACCGGTTCCAGTGGAGCATGCGCGCACACCGAAAGAGCAAGACCGACAGCAATTCTGGTGTCAGCCGGATCGATAATGCCGTCGTCCCATAGCCGGGCCGTCGAATAGTACGGGTTGCCCTGGTCCTCGTACTGCGCGCGGATGGGCGCCTTGAACGCCTCTTCCTCGTCGGCCGACCACGGTTTGCCTGACGCGGTGAGCTGCTCTCCGCGCACGGTGGCCAGCACAGAAGCCGCCTGCTCCCCACCCATCACCGAGATCCGCGCGTTGGGCCACATCCACAGGAAGCGCGGCGAATATGCGCGTCCGCACATCGAATAGTTGCCCGCGCCATAGGATCCACCGATCACGACGGTCAGCTTCGGCACCCGGGCACAGGCGACGGCGGTCACCATTTTGGCGCCATGCTTGGCGATACCGCCGGCCTCGTAGTCGCGGCCGACCATGAAGCCGGCGATGTTCTGCAGGAACAACAGCGGGAGCTTGCGCTTGTCGCACAGCTCGATGAAGTGCGCCCCTTTTAGAGCGGATTCGCTGAACAGCACACCGTTGTTGGCGACGATCCCCACGGGATGGCCGTGGATGTGCGCGAAAGCGGTCACCAGCGTCTTGCCGTAGTTGGCTTTGAACTCGCTGAACTCGCCGCCGTCGACCAGGCGCACGATGACCTCGTGGACGTCGTAGGGCGCCCGGGGATCGGGAGGCACGACGTCGTAGAGCTCGGTCTGTGCGTGCTTCGGCTCGACGGGCGCTCGCACCTCCCATTGGCTGGGCTCACGCGGGGCGAACGTCGCGGCAATCGAGCGGACGATCCGCAGCGCGTGTTCGTCGTCGTCGGCTAGATGGTCGGTGACACCGGACACCCGCGAGTGCAGGTCGCCCCCGCCGAGCTCTTCGGCCGAGACGACCTCCCCCGTGGCGGCCTTCACCAGGGGCGGACCGCCGAGGAATATCGTGCCCTGCTCGCGGACGATGACGGCCTCGTCGCTCATGGCCGGCACGTAGGCGCCGCCGGCCGTGCACGATCCCAGGACCGCCGCCACTTGCGGAATCCCCTTGGCGCTCATGGTCGCCTGGTTGTAGAAAATCCTCCCGAAGTGCTCGCGGTCGGGAAACACCTCGTCCTGCCGCGGCAGGAAAGCGCCGCCGGAGTCGACGAGGTAGATGCACGGCAGTCGGTTCTGCAACGCGATCTCCTGCGCGCGCAGGTGCTTCTTGACCGTCATCGGGTAGTAGGTGCCGCCCTTGACCGTGGCGTCGTTGGCGACGATCACACACTCTCGCTCCGAGACCCGGCCGATCCCGGTGATGATCCCGGCCCCCGGTGACTCGTCGTCGTACATACCGGCGGCCGCCAGCGCCGACAGCTCCAAGAACGGGCTGCCCGGATCGAGCAGGCGATCCACCCGTTCGCGGGGCAGCAGCTTGCCGCGGCTGACGTGGCGTTCCCGCGCGCGTTCATTGCCGCCGAGCGCCGCGGCCGCCAGCTTGGCGTCCAGTTCATCAACCAGCCGACGGTGCTCGTCGGCGAATGTCGAGCTCACGTCATTCTCCCGGTTGTCGCCAGCACAAGGGGCGCTTCGGTTTTCGCGAGCACCTCGTCAACACCGACACCCGGGGCGGTCTCGGCCAAGTGCAAGCCGTCGTCGCACACGTCGATGACGGCGAGGTCGGTGATGATGCGGTGTACGCAGGCCACGCCGGTCAGCGGCAGCGTGCACCGCTCGACGACTTTCGGGCTCCCGTCCCTGGCGGTGTGTTCCATCATCACGATCACCCTGTGGGCGCCGTGCACCAGGTCCATCGCGCCGCCCATCCCCTTGACCATCATTCCGGGGATCATCCAGTTGGCAAGGTCGCCGGTGGCCGAGACCTGCATGGCACCGAGCACCGCGACGTCGACGTGCCCGCCGCGAATCATTCCGAACGAGTCCGAAGACCCGAAGAACGCGGCGCCCGGCATCGTGGTGACCGTCTCCTTGCCCGCGTTGATCAGGTCGGCGTCGACGTCCTCGCGGCGGGGATACGGCCCCACGCCGAGGATCCCGTTCTCCGAATGCACAACGACGGAGACTCCGTCGGGAATGTGGTTGGGGATCAGGGTGGGCATCCCGATGCCGAGATTGACGTATTGACCGTCCTCGAACTCCGCGCCCACACGCGCGGCCAATCCCTCCTTGCTCCAGCTCACGAACGCACCGTCACCTTCTCGATCGGCTTGGCGGGATTCGGCACATGCACGACGCGCTGAACGAAGATGCCCGGGGTGTGCACCGCGGCGGGGTCGATGTCCCCCGGCTCGAGTAGGTGTTCGACCTCGGCGATCGTGATCCTGCCGGCCCTGGCGCAGTCCGGGTTGAAGTTGGCGGCGGCCTCACGGTAGACGAGGTTGCCATGCCGGTCACCCTCGAAGGCATGCACCAGCGCGAAATCGGTGCGGATCGCCCGCTCGAGAACATAAGTGACACCGTCGAAGTCGCACGTCTCCTTCGGGGGCGACACCACCGCCACCGCGCCCGACGCGTCGTAGCGCCACGGCAGGCCGCCGTCGGCGACCGCGGTGCCCACCCCTGCCGCCGTGAAGAAGGCCGGGATCCCCATCCCGCCCGCGCGCAGCCGCTCCGCCAGGGTGCCTTGCGGGTTGAGCTCCACCTCGAGTTCGCCGGCGAGGAACTGGCGGGCGAATTCCTTGTTGTCGCCCACATAGGAAGCGATGGCCCGGCGAATTCGCTTGCGCTGCAATAACGCGAACAATCCGACACCGTCGCCACCGCAGTTGTTCGACACCGTTTCCAGGTCGCGGACCCCGGTGTCGACCAGCGCCTCGGGGATGCCGCAGAAGCCGAACCCGCCGACCGCCAGGGAGGACCCGTCGGTGATGTCGGCGACCGCCTCGGCGGCCGTCGCCACGACCTTGTCCATCGCCGCAGCAGCCTCCTCGGACATGTCCGCAGACAGCAGAAGATGATTTCAGTTAATGTCCATTAACTGACGTGAGAATACCACCCTCGATGCGGTGCGTCCAGGGAGGATAAGCACCATGGCGGCCACCGAACCTCCCAACGCTTCCCGCCGACGCTTCCTGCCGGCGGCACCGTCGACGGGCACTCCTGAACTTCGCGCACCCGAATCAGCGCACGAACTGTGCCGTGGCTTGCTACCGTTCCAAGGCGCGGGGTTCGCCGATCGGGCGACCCCGAAGGTGGCTGCCAGGTCGTGGGGCAGTTCTCGATGACAACTCGCGCGAACGGATATGACGCGAGCGGATATGAGGGCCGTGTGGTGATCGTCGAAGATGAGTGGGAGACCGCCGAATGGGTCGGCCAGCAAGACGATCGAAAGTCTTCGCTGGGCGCGCTGACGCATGGACTTGCTTCTCGTGTCAACCCGCAGCCGGTGGAGCTCTCCATCGAAGACGTGCCCTTGACCGGGCTTGACCGGCTGGAACAGGCGGTTGGTGATCTCGTCGTCTGCTTCGAAGAAGGTGGACTGGAGATTGACGACACGACCGACGCCGCGGCTGACGCACACGTGACCACGTACCGCGTTCATTTGACGTTACGCCGCTCAGAATGGCATCTTGCCGAGAATGCCGCCGCTACCGCCGTCAGCTTTCTCACCCGCAATACCGCCACCGGTCTGACGCGCGCACTCAATCTGTTGCATACGCTCGCCGAGGTGGCGCGCTCGCTTTCCGTGGCGGAAAGGGAGGCAATCTCACACGTTCTCGCGAATCAGTGGCTCGGCACTACCACCCCGCGCGACGAGGTGACGAACTACGGAATTGACTTGGAAAAGCTCATTCAGAACGGTGTCTTGGTGGAAAGCGCCGAGGGTTTGTCGGTGAGTGCCTGAGCCATGTCCGCACGCCCGGGGCCGCAGCGTCATCCCGCGGCTTGGTCCAGCACATCCGGGAGGCACGCCAGGAACTGGTCGACCTGAGCGTCAGTGATCACCAGCGGCGGTGCCAGCCGGATTACGTCGCGGGCTGCCGCATTGACGAGGAAGCCCGCCTCGCGCGCGGCCGCCTCGACCGCCTTGGCGACCGGCGCGGTCAGCACCACGCCGCGCAGCAGACCGCGACCCCGCACATGGTCCACCAAGCGGTGATTCAGCGACTCGATGCCACGACACAGCGACGTTCCGAGCACTTCGGCGCGTTTGATCAATCCGTCGTCGTTCAGCGTGCGCAGAACCGCCAGGGCAGCGGCCGCGCAGACCGGGTTACCGCCAAAGGTGCTGCCGTGCAAGCCGGGCGTCAGCAGCGCCGCGACAGGCTCGACCGCCAGGCACGCCCCGATCGGCAGCCCGCCGCCCAGCCCCTTGGCCATCGTCACCACATCGGGCGTGATCGCGTCGTGCTGATGGGCGAAAAACATTCCGGTGCGGCCCATCCCGGTCTGCACCTCATCGATGACCAACAGCGCACCGTGCCGGGTGGTGATCTCCCTGGCTGCCACGAGATAGCCCGCCGGTGGCGGGATCACGCCGGCCTCGCCCATGATCGGCTCGAGGAACACAGCCGCGGTGTCGGCGGTCACGGCGGCCGCTAACGCGTCGACTTCCCCGTAGGGCACATGGGTGACCTCGCCCGGCAGCGGAGCGAACGGCGCCTGCTTGTCGGGTTGGCCGGTCAGCGCCAACGACCCCATCGTGCGGCCGTGAAATGCCCGCTGAGTGGCAACGAGTTTCGAACGGCCGGTGAGCCGGGACAGCTTGAACGCCAGTTCGTTGGCCTCGGTGCCGGAGTTGCAGAAGAACACCCGCGCGCCCTCGACGCCCCACTGGGCGACAAGCGCTTCGGCCAGTGCGATGCCCGGTTCGTGGGCATAGAAGTTGGAGGTGTGGCCCAGCGTGGTCAGCTGCCGGGTGACCGCCTCGATCACCGTGGGATGACAGTGCCCCAATACGTTCACCGCGATCCCGGCCAGCAGGTCGAGGTAGGTCTTGCCCTCCACGTCGGTGAGCACCGCGCCCTGCCCGGAGGCCAGTGCCAGCGGCGGGGTGCCGTAGTTCGACATCATCACCGCGTCCCACCGCTTCAGCAGCTCCTCGGTGTGGGTCACGCGCGCACCACAGTGGTTCCGGCTCCGTCGTTGGTGAGCAACTCGACCAGCACACAGTGCTCGACCCGGCCGTCGATGATGTGAGCACTGGGCACCCCGCCCTCGACCGCGCGCAGGCAGGCCTCGGTCTTGGGCACCATCCCAGACTGCAGCGACGGCAGAAGTCCAGCCAGCTTCAGGGTGTCGATCTCACTGACCAGTGAATCCGCGTCTGGCCAGTTGGTGTAGAGCCCCTCCACGTCGGTCAGCATGAGCAGCTTTTCGGCCCCCAGCGCCTGCGCCAGCGCGGCCGCGGCGGTGTCGGCGTTGATGTCATAGACCACACCGTCAGTGTCCGGGCCGATGGACGAGACCACCGGAATGCGCTGGGCGATGAGATCCCGTACGGCCGCGGTGTTGACGCTCTGGATATTGCCGACCAGGCCGATGTCGGTGGGCACCCCGTCGATCATGACGGTGCGGCGCACCGCGGTGAACAGTTGCGCGTCCTCACCGGTGAGGCCGACCGCGTACGGGCCGTGCGCGTTGATCAGATTCACCAATTCCCTACCGACGTGGCCGAACAGCACCATCCGCGCGACATCGAGCACCTCAGGGGTGACCACCCGGAAGCCGCCCTTGAACTCACTGGGGATACCGAGCCGTTTGAGCATCGCGCTGACTTGTGGGCCCCCGCCGTGTACGACGACGGGGTAGATTCCACAGTTGCGCAGGAACACCATGTCGGCGGCGAACGTGCGCCGCAGCGTTTCGTCGAGCATCGCATGGCCGCCGTACTTCACCACAACGATCTTGTGGTGCAGGTGCTTGAGCCACGGCAACGCCTCGGCAAACACGGTGGCCTTGACATCCCGGGTGATGGCGGTGGCGCCGACGACGGTCACGGCGCAATCCCGACCACCGACAGACCGTCGGTCTCCGGCCAGCCCAGCGCCAGGTTCATTGACTGCACGGCCGCTCCCGCGGTGCCCTTGACCAGGTTGTCGATCGCGCAGACGGCCACCAGCTTCGCGGCGTCCCTGTCGACGGCGACCGCCATCTGCGCGACGTTGCTGCCGATCACCGCCCCGGTGCGAGGCAGCCTTCCCTCCGCCAGTAAATGTACGAACGGCTCACCGCTGTAGTGCTTTTCGTAAGCCGCCCGCACCTGAGCCACCGATGCTGTGCATGCAGCGGTGCAGGTGGCCAGGATGCCGCGGGTCATCGGGATGAGCACCGGGGTGAACGACACCGACACATCGCGTTCGGTAACCGCCTGCAGTCCCTGCGCGATCTCGGGGGTGTGGCGGTGCACACCGGCGATGTTGTAGGCACGCGCCGAGCCGATGATCTCCGATCCGAGCAACTCGGTCTTGGCCTCGCGTCCGGCGCCTGAGGTGCCGCTGACGGCGACGACGGTCACCGACGGTTCGGCGAGGCCTTCGGCTATGGCGGGCAGCAGCGCCAGCAGCGCCGCGGTGGGGTAACACCCCGGGACCGCGATCCGGGTGGCGCCGCGCAGGCGACCGCGGGCACCGGGCAGCTCGGGCAGCCCGTAGGGCCAGGTGCCCGCGTGCGGCGAGCCGTAGAACCGCTCCCAGACTGCGGCATCGCGCAGCCGAAAGTCGCCGCCGCAGTCGATGATCACTGTGGCGGGATCGAGTTGTTCGGCCAGCGGCCCGGAATGGCCGGGCGGCAACGCTGAGAACACGACGTCGTGACCGGCTAGCGCGCTTGCGTCGGTGGCCTGCAACACCCGCTCCCCGAGCGGCAGCAGATGCGGGTGGTGCTCGCCGAGCGTGTTGCCCGCGCTGGCGGCCGCCGTGAGCGCGCCGATGGTCAGTCGCCCTTCGGTGTAAGCGGGATGGCCCAGCAGCAGCCGCAGAATCTCCCCACCCGCATAGCCGCTGGCTCCAACCACCGCGACGCTCGTGAGCACACCCATAATGTCGTCCCAACGTCGTCTTCTCGCTTCGGTGCCAACGTAAGGACACCAATCGTGCTCGAAATAGGGCCATTCGCCCTCCGCAAGGGCGACATTGGACCCCCGATCAGCGCGGCTGGGACCGTAGGGCGAGGAACTTGGTTACTTCCAGTTCGGCGGCTCGACCCACTGCCGGGTCTTTCGCGCGGGGGCGATCACCGGCTTCGCCTTCGCCCACCATTCCCCAGCCGCACACCTCAACAAGTGATCAGCGGCATGGCACCAAGCCGCGCGGTGCGGGTCGTCAGTACCACACCGACGCAAGAAACGCGCCGCGCGGTTCCGAATACAGCCCGATCGTCATGAGATTCAACACCACGAACACACGCAGCCCGTGGGCCAGACACCAGCGCACCAACTCGGTGTTGCGCATCGGGACGAGAAACCCGGGACCCGGGAATCTCTCAGCAGCCCCGATCAGGGCCTGCAGATCGTCATTGGTCTCAGCCACCGCGTGCCCGTAAAACCCAATCCCGCTCGTGTACCCGGTGATCCGCCCACCACGCTCGACCACCCGGGCCATCCCCTGGGCGAGCGCGTCGCGCAGCCCGCCGCCGCGGTCGTGGCCGTGCACACGTACACACAGCGCGTCGCACGCGGCCAGATCAGCGGCGGTGGCGGCTCGCACACCGTATCCCGGAATGCGCAGGGCCGGCGGGTCGCCTTGCATCGCGGCGAACGGCTCGCGCAGGTCGAAGCCGAGCTTGGCGTACAGACTCATCGAGCGGTAGTGATAGGCAGCCTGCAACAGTCGGACGCCGGGTACCCCCCGCTGCGCGCACCGCTGCAACATCGCCTCCATCAGCGCCCGGCCGATCCGACGGTCTTGCACGTCGGGATCCACCGTGACATGGCCCAACCCGGTGATCATCGACGCGCGCTCGTCAAGAAAGCTGCTCCCCACGATCCGCCCGTCGACCTCAGCGACCAGGGAGAAGAAGCCAGGATGTTCGATCAGCCCGGACAGCAACGCAGTCGCGCCATCGACCGACGCGAAATCCGACGGAAAGCCATGGCGCGCGGCGATATCGGCGAACGCGTCGTAGCAGATGCGTCCAGACTCCAACGAATCGGCTGCGCTCGCCTGACGGATCGTCAATGCCATCAATGCCACCACAACCTCCCGCTTGTCGCTGCAACTATAGGGCCACGCGGCACCCGAGAACCTCCTCGCGCGTCACGACTCGTGCTCGCTCCGGGCAATGTCGAGGCTCTGCTCCAATGCGCTGAGCCCTGGTCGCGAACTGTATCTGCGCAACACGCACCAAAAATTGAGTTAATGTCGACTAACTCGTGTTATGTTAGCGGGGATTAACCGAAGTGTCCGGGGACGAGTTGTCCGCGTTCTCCAAGGAGGCCGTCATGACGACGTCCGCCCCGAACGGCCAGCGCGGCCATCCTGACGGCCCGAACCGCCGCAGTCAGCTGAAATCCGACCGGCGCCTGCAACTGCTGTCCGCCGCCGAGCGGTTGTTCGCCGAGCGCGGATTCCTCGCCGTGCGGCTCGAGGACATCGGCGCCGCAGCCGGCGTCAGCGGACCGGCGATCTACCGGCACTTCCCCAACAAGGAGTCGCTGCTGGTCGAGTTGCTGGTCGGCATCAGCACGCGACTGCTCGACGGAGCCCGCAAGGTGCGCGACCACGGCTCTGACGCCGCCGCGGCGCTGGACGGCCTCATCGACTTCCACCTCGACTTCGCGCTCGGCGAACCCGACCTCATCCGCATCCAGGACCGCGACCTTGCACACCTGCCCGAGGCGGCCGAGAAGCAAGTACGCAAAGCGCAGCGCCAATATGTCGAGATCTGGGTGGGCGTGCTGCGTGCGCTCAATCCCGAGCTGGCCGAAGCCGATGCCCGGCTCACCGCGCACGCGGTGTTCGGGCTGCTGAATTCGACGCCGCACAGCATGAAGGTCCCGGACACCTCCCGCGGCAGGGCCGCCCGGGGCGTGCGGTCACGGGCCGTCATGCGGGCAATGACCGTCGCCGCGCTCGCCGCCGGGAATCGGTGCCCCTGAGTAGCGGGTCGCCGCAACAGCCACCGCCGAGGCGCACGGCTTAGGTACCCTTGCAACCCATGAGGTGGACATGAACGATCCGCGTCGACCCGAGCGGTTCAGTCCCATCCTCCCGGGGTCAGAGCCGACCGGCCCGCAGGGATCTTGGTACCAGCCACCGGCCGACCCGGCGTACGCCGACCAAGCTCCGTACGCACCGACGTACCGCGGGCATATGCCGCAATGGGCGCCCAGCCTCAACGACACTCAGCAGTTGCCGGCGTACTGGCAGCAGGGCATGCCGCCCCCCGGCGAACCGCCCTCCCAAGGACCGGCTCCGGCGCCGCCCGGAGGCCCGAAGTCGCCGCGCTGGTTGTGGCTCGCCGCCGGCGCGGCGGTGTTCCTGGTCGTCGCCCTGGTGATAGCGCTGGCCCTGGCGAACGACGCGATCAAGAAACAGACCGCCGTTCCGCCCTTGGCCCCCATGCCCGAGACCAGTTCGGAATTTCCGACGCCGCCCCCGTCGACGCGGACATCGCCGCCGTCGCGCACCCACGTGCCGGTGCCGCCGCCGAGCGGATCGCAGACACCCACCGAAACCACCGCCCCGGCCGCGATGCAAGACGTCGTCTACTCCGTTACCGGGGAGGGCCGCGCGCTCAGCATCATGTACATCGCCACCGGTGATGTCGTCCAGACCGAGTTCAATGTCGCGTTGCCGTGGAACAAAGAGGTCAGCCTGGCGAAGTCGGCAGTCCATCCGGCAGCCGTCACGATCGTGAACTTCGGCTACAACGTGACCTGCTCGGTCACCGTGGCCGGGGTTCAGGTAAGCCAGCGGGTCGGGGTCGGTCTGACGATCTGCGACGCACGAGGGTAGGCCCCTACGAGCGTTCCGCCGCGGCGACAACGCGCGCCGGAACTCGGACCGCCGACATCCCCAGCAGCCCGGCGATCAGCACCAGCGAGATCCCGCCGAGGCCGGCGCGCACGGCACCGAAGGCGTCGACAAACACGGAGAACAGCCACGGTGCGACGAACGAGACGGCCCGCCCGGTCATCGTGTACAGGCCGAACGCAACCCCTTCCCTGCCGTGCTTTGCCATCTGCAACAGCAGGGCGCGCGACGACGCCTGCGACGGCCCGATGAACAGGGCGAGCGTCAGACCACATACCCAGAAGGCCAGCGACCCGGAGAGCGCCAGCAGGGTGAGCGCCGCGATGACGATCGCGACCAGCGACCCGATGATCACCGGTTTCGATCCGATCCGGTGGTCGACGAATCCGCCCAACACCGCACCCACCGCGGCCACCACGCTGGCGGCCACGCCGAATATCAGCACGTCGGCCTGCGAGATGCCATACACGTTGACACCCAATACGGCGCCGAAGCCGAGGATCGCCGCCACCCCGTCCCGGAAGAGTGCGCTGGCCAGCAGGAAGTAGACCAGATTACGGTCGCGGTGCCATTCGGCGGACACCTCAGACCACAGCTTGCGGTAACCGCCGAACATGCTCGTCGGCTGGTGCACCTCGTCGGACGCCGGGAGCCGGTGCGCCACGAACAGCAACGGCAGACCCAACACCGCGAACCACGCTGCCGCCAGCAGCATCGATTCCCGGACGTAGAGCCCGTCGTCAACGGGCACCCGCAGCAACCCGCGCGCTGGGCCGCTACCGGAAATGAATCCCGCGTAGATCAGCAGCAACAGCACAACGCTGCCCAGGTAACCCGCGCCCGAGCCCAGTCCGGAAATCCGGCCCGCCGTTTGCGGCGTCGAGAGCTGGCGCAGCATCGCGTTGTACGGGACGCTCGCCAGGTCACCGGATGCGGCGGTCGCCGCGAGCAGCACCAGCCCGGCCGCGAGGTAGGCCGGGCGGTCACGGATGAAGAACATGGCGCACGTCAGCGTTACCCCAAGGCCGGTCAGCACGCTCAGTGCCACCCGCCTGTGGTGGGGGGACTGCACCCAGACACCCACGAGCGGCGCCAGCAGCGCGACGGTCAATCCGGCCATGGCCCCGGCGCGACCCAGCCAACTGGCCGGAGTCGTGCCACCCGACATGCCCGCCCCCACGCTGTTGGTCAGGTAGACGGAGAACACGAAGGTTCCCACGATCGCGTTCATACCGATCGCACCGCTGTCCCACAGCGCCCACGCCATGACCCGAGATAGCGCAGGTGTGACCGAACGCGACCCGGGCTGATCCATGCCCCGCACTTTATTTAATTGGCGCGCGACCCGCCGCGCCCGGCTGCGCCGCCCTTGCGATCGCTGCGTGACGGATTCGCAGCGACCCGCCGCGCCCGGCTGCGCCGCCCTTGCGATCGCTGCGTGACGGATTCGCAGCGACCCGCCGCGCCCGGCTGCGCCGCGCTTGCGATCGCTGCGGTGTCTACGATTGGGCTCATGCCGGTACCAGCTCCCAGCCACGACGCGCGTGCCGTGGTCACCGGAGCTTCGCAAAACATCGGCGAAGCGCTGGCAACCGAACTCGCCGCCCGCGGGCACAGCCTGATCGTCACGGCGCGGCGCGAAGACCTGCTCAACGACCTGGCCGCCCGTCTGTCCGACAAGTATCGCGTCGCCGTCGACGTGCGACCCGCTGATCTGGCCGACCCGGGCGAGCGGGCGAAACTGTGCGACGAGCTGGCCGCGCGCCCCATCTCCATCCTGTGCGCCAATGCGGGCACCGCGACCTTCGGCCCGGTTGCGGGTCTCGATCCGGCGGACGAAAAGGCTCAGGTACAGTTGAATGTCTTTGGGGTGCATGACCTTACGCTGGCGGTGCTGCCCGGCATGATCGAGCGCCAGGCCGGAGGCATTTTGATTTCCGGTTCGGCGGCCGGCAATTCACCGATCCCCTTCAACGCCACCTACGCGGCCAGCAAGGCGTTCGTGAACACCTTCAGTGAATCGCTGCGCGGCGAGGTGCGTGCCTCCGGTGTGCACGTCACGCTGTTGGCGCCGGGCCCGGTTCGCACCGATCTCCCCGATGAGTCCGAAGCCTCGCTGGTCGAAAGACTGGTGCCGGACTTCCTGTGGATCTCCACCGAACACACCGCTAAAATTTCGCTGGATGCGTTGGAGCGCAACAAGATGCGCGTCGTACCGGGCTTGACGTCAAAGGCCATGTCGGTGGCGAGCGGGTACGCGCCACGCGCCATCGTCGCGCCCATTGTGGGAAGCTTCTACAAGAAGCTCGGCGGCGGGTAGGCGCTACTTCCGGCGGCGGCCGGTACCAAAGATGCCTTTCACCGCTTCGCGTATCGCCGTGTTAATGCCGCTTTTCACCGTCGGGTTCTTCAGCACTTCCTCCCACATGGACGGGCCCTTCGGCTCGGCGGGCGCGGGCATCGGCGGTATGTCAACGGTTTCCGGCAAGGGCGGTGCGTCGAGTTCTCCCGGCGGCGGGGAAAAGTCTTGTGTCTCCTGTTCGATCGTCTTGCCATACTTGTCCTGCAGAGGACTGTCCTTGACTGCGGCGGCGATCGCATCCGCACCGATTGAGGCCATCAGCGACCGGGGCACCCGCATCCGGGTCCACGCGACCGGAGTCGGGGCACCCTTCTCGGACAGCACGGTGACGACGGCTTCACCGATGCCCAGCGAGGTCAGCGCCGACTCGAGGTCGTAGACATCGGTTTTCGGATAGGTGCGGACCGTCTTGCTCAGCGCCTGCTGGTCGTCGGGGGTGAAGGCCCGCAGCGCGTGTTGGACTCGGGCGCCCAGCTGGGACAGCACGTCGTTGGGCACGTCGGTGGGCAACTGGGTGCAGAAGAACACCCCCACGCCCTTGGAGCGAATCAGCTTGACGGTCTGTTCGACCTGCTCAAGGAAGGCCTTGGAGGCGTCCGCGAACAGCAGGTGCGCTTCGTCGAAGAAGAACACCAGCTTCGGCTTGTCCACGTCACCGACCTCGGGCAGAACCTTGAAAAGGTCGGCCAGCACCCACATCAGGAAGGTCGAGAAGATGACCGGACGCAAGGACTGGCCGCTGAACTCGAGCAGCGAGATGATGCCCTCACCCTGATCGTCGACGCGCAGCAGATCGTTCGGGTCGAGTTTCGGCTCACCGAAGAACGTGTCGCCGCCCTCGCCGGCAAGGTTCACCAGCGCCCGCAGGATGACACCCGCTGTCGTCGACGACACCCCGCCCAGGTCTTTCAGGTCGGCCTTGCCCTGGTCGCTGGTCAGGTAGCTGATGACCCCGCGCAGATTGTTCAGGGTGACCAGGGGACGGTCATTCTCCCTGGCCCAGTGGAAGATCAGACCAAGGGTGGACTCTTGTGTGGCGTTGAGCCCCAGGACTTTCGATAACAGAACCGGGCCGAAGCTTTCAACGGTCGCCCGCACCGGCACGCCGAGTCCGCCGGTGCCCAGGGACAAGAACTCCACCGGGAAGGGCGTCGGCGCCCAGTTGTCGCCCGTCTCCTTCGCACGGGCGGCGGTCTTGTCGTTGCCCTCCCCCGCCCGTGCCAGACCCGACAGGTCACCCTTCATATCGGCCATCAGCACCGCCACGCCCGCCGCGCTGAGCTGCTCGGCGATCAGTTGCAATGTCTTCGTCTTGCCGGTTCCGGTCGCTCCCGCCACCAGGCCGTGCCTGTTGATGGTGGCCAGCGGGATGCGCACCTGTGCGGTCGGATCGGCGACGCCGTCGACGACGACCGTGCCCAGCTCGAGGGCTTGGCCGTCAACGGCGTAGCCACTCGCGATCCGCTGTGCGGCCCCGTCAAGCCCACTGGCCGCTGATTCGGTGCTCATCGTGATGCGCTCCTCTTCCCGGGTCGGTTCCCCGCGCGGTTCGGCACCGCTCACACTACTTGCCAGGGCGAGCCAAGGCAGGGCTTACATGGGGGCCTAGTCTGAGCGCTGTGCGGGACCAACTGGTGTGGATCGACTGCGAGATGACCGGACTGGACCTTAGTTCGGACAAGCTGATCGAGATCGCCGCACTGGTCACCGATGCCGAGTTGAACATCCTGGGCGACGGGGTCGACGTGGTGATCCACGCCGATGATGCTGTGCTGTCGTCGATGGTCGATGTGGTCACCGAAATGCACGCGCGCTCGGGGCTGATCGAAGAGGTGAAAGCGTCGACAGTTGACCTGGCGACCGCCGAGGCCATGGTGATGGACTACATCAACAAGCACGTCAAGCAACCCAAGACGGCTCCGCTGGCGGGCAATTCGATCGCCACCGATCGTTCATTCATCGCCCGCGACATGCCCGCTCTCGACGCGTTTCTCCACTACCGCATGATCGACGTCAGCTCCATCAAGGAACTCTGCCGGCGCTGGTACCCGCGGATCTACTTCGGTCAGCCGGTCAAGGGTCTCTCGCACCGGGCCTTGGCGGACATCAACGAGTCCATCCGCGAACTGAAATTCTACCGGCGTACGGCGTTCGTCCCGCTACCAGGGCCGTCAACCAGCGAAATCGAGGCGGTGGTCGCGAACCTCGAAGCCGGAGACGACCCATCGGGTCCAATCGATTCGGCCGCCGAGCCACCAACCGGCTAGTATCGACGTCGCCGCTCGTTGGCCCCGTTCGGGGGCCGGCTCGCGGCCATGGTGAGTGTAGTTCAGTTGGTAGAGCACCAGGTTGTGATCCTGGATGTCGCGGGTTCGAGTCCCGTCACTCACCCCACAGGTCAGAGGTAGCCCCTCTGACCTCCCGATATCTCGCGATCCCCCGTGTCGTCAACGTGTCAGCAAACATCGGCCGGTTCACTCCCCGGACCGCTCAGCAGTGAGACGCTCAGGTGTGCGGCTTCAGCTCCGGGCAATAGGTCGTTGACGCGAGGTCCACCATGGATGTGACTTGTCCGATCGTGACGCCTCTCGGGTCCAAGATGGAGTGGGTTTGCTGGGCAATCTGGTTTTGCGTCCAACCCCAATAGAGATCGTCGCAGACGAGGTGCGCCATTCCGACGAGGGCCTCGTCGTGGTCCGGCGGCCAAGTGAAGCCCATGGTGCGCAGTTGGGCGAGGTACGCGTCGTTGGTGGGATCGGCGGTCGCAATCGGAGCGCTGGTGACCAGGGCAGCGCCAGCCAGAATGGGGATGGTCAGTCTGGCCAGCCAGGGAGGCGAGGGCATCAATGCGCTTCCTTTCTTCTTGGCATTGACGGTGCCGCAAGTGTGCAGGACCAAAACGGCACAAAAATGAAGAATAGCGAAAGCGGGGAGAAACTTATCCGATGATCTGAATCGCTAAGGGACCGCGCATTTGAATTTGTCAGTCAGTCAACCCGTTTGCGGTACAGCGCCGGCACTCATGTGGCCGCGAAAGCCCTTCAAACCAGAAAAATTGCCGACAACGAGCGCAGTATTGTGCTGACAGCAGCGCGGATCGCCAGCTTAACCCAGAAGCAGCGGGGCCTGTACATCGCCGTTCAGGTTACGGCGCTCTCTCGTCGCTCGAGCAGGTCGTGCCCGGGGCATGCGTATTTCCCTCACGCGGCTCTTCCATGGCCAGCTCCGACGGCCACGGCCACGCTGGAGGCAAGCGCGCGGCCACGACAAAGAATCTTATGCGGCGGATCGGTCACACGACGCCCATTCCTGCCCCGGGCCCTATCGTCGCGGCAGCGACAACGTTCGGCGAAAACCCCGTCGTGCTCCCTGCTAGTTTTGTAAGCTAACCTCACTGCCCGTCGACGCCCGCCAACGGATGTTTGCTGGTTCGACGGCTTCATCCTTGGCACGCAATCCGCCACTCCAACGCAATTGCGCCTTCAAGGTGATGATTGTAGGAGGTGCGTCCGCGCTATTGAAAGTGCTTGTCAGCTAGGTTAGCGTGTTACCGCCAAGCCGATTGAGCTGCGGAATCGCGGAACCTGATGGGCAGCACCTCTAGACAAGGTTCGCTCCACGGCACCCGGTATCTCTGCTCGGCGAATCAAGAAAACTAGCGGCGGGAGGGCGCCGATGGAAACTATTGATGGTACTGGATGACCGTTCGAATAAGTTTGCTCAAGGCAGTGCCGGTCGCGCTGCGATGACCAGCCGAGAAGAGCCCGCATTAGTCGTCGATCGCGGCAGCGACGGGATCGACGCCATCGAGGATTGGACGATCGGGTACGTCAAACGTCACCCGCTCGCCTCACTTACGACCGTCGGTGAACAGTTCGTCCTTGGCGTGCGCACTATCCAGTACTTTTTCTTCGATCTCTTCACCGGCCGCTTCCAATGGCAAGAGTTCGTCCGACAGGGCGCCTTCATGGCCGGTACGGCGGTGCTGCCGACGATTCTCGTGGCATTGCCGATCAGCGTGACATTGTCGGTCCAGTTCGCTTTGCTGGCCGGCCAAGTCGGCGCGACCTCACTTGCGGGGGCGGCAAGCGGTCTTGCGGTCGTTCGTCAGGGCGCATCGCTCGTCGCCGCGATCCTCATGGCGTCGGCGGTCGGGTCGGCCATCACCGCCGACCTGGGTTCGCGGACCATGCGGGAAGAGACCGACGCCATGGAGGTGATGGGCGTATCGGTCATCCGTCGTCTCGTCGTACCACGCTTCGCCGCTGCGATCATGATCAGTTTCGCGCTGACCGGAGTCGTCTGCTTCGTCGGTTTCTTCGCGAGCTACATGTTCAACGTGTACTTCCAGAACGGCGCGCCGGGCAGCTTCGTCGCGACGTTCGCGTCGTTCGCGGAACCCGCCGACATGATTCTGGCCCTGCTGAAGGCCATCATCTTCGGCGCCATCGTCGCCGTCGTGTCCAGCCAGAAGGGCCTGTCCACGAAAGGCGGCCCGACGGGAGTCGCGAACTCGGTGAACGCCGCGGTGGTCGAAGCGATCCTGATCCTGATGATCGTCAACGTGGCCATCAGCCAGCTCTACGTCATGCTCTCGCCCAGGACGGGACTGTGACGTGACGACCTCCGCCTACGTACCATTGGCGCCCATCACGGGGCGGGCGGTTCGGCTCTATCACCGGGCCACCAGACCGATCGTTCGGCTCGGCCACTTGCTTGTCTTCTTCGTTCGGGCGCTGGTCGCCGCGCCGATAGCCATGCGCCACTACCGCGCCGAATTCCTGCGATTGCTGTCGAACATCACGTGGGGCAACGGCTCGCTGGTGGTGGGTGGCGGTACCGCCGGCGTTGCGGTTGTCCTCGGGGTCACCGTCGGTGCGCTCGTCGGCATCGAGGGCTACAACTTCCTCGATCTGCTCGGCCTCGGCCCGGCGACCGGCTTCGTCTCCTCATTGGTCAATACCCGCGAGCTGGCCCCGCTGATGGCCTCGATGGCGTTCGCGATTCAGGGTGGCTGCCGGTTCACGGCCCAGCTGGGATCCATGCGCATCGCCGAAGAGATCGACGCCATGGAATCGCTTGCCATCCGCCCGATCCCGTTCTTGGTGACCACCCGGCTGATCGCCTCGGTGGTCGCGATAGTCCCCCTCTACGCCGCGTGCCTCGCGATCAGCTACCTGAGCACGCAGCTGGTGGTCGGGCTCAGCGGCGGCGGCTCGACTGGCTCCTACCTGCACTACTTCTCGTTGATGCTGGCCGGTAAGGACATCGCCTATTCGTTGCTCAAGGCTGTCATCTTCGTGTGGATCGCGTCCACGATCCAGTGCTACTACGGGTTTTACGCGAGCGGGGGCCCCGCGGGTGTCGGGGTGGCCGCCGGACATGGCATGCGCGCCAGCATCACCGTCGTCGTCATGGCGAACATGCTGCTGACCATGGCGCTGTATGGCGTCGACTCCGGTGCAAGGTTCGGTGGGTAGGTGATGGCCGATGCCGAATTCCTTTGAGCTGGACGGGCGCGGCCCCTCGGACCGGCAGCTACTGGGCTGCGGAGCGGCGGTTCTCGTTGTGGCGAGCCTGATTACCGTGACACTCTTGTACAAGTCGACCGGTCGGCTCAACGACTACGTACAAGTCGTCGCCGACCTGGTCAACGTCGGTGACGGACTGCCCGAAAAGTCCGACGTCAAGTATCACGGCGTGCTCGTCGGCACGGTGAACAGCGTCGACCCCGCGGCGTACGGAAACCCGAACTATGTCCGGATCGACCTCAAACCCGAGTACGCCAAGTCGATCCCGGCTGCGGTGACGGCTCGCGTGGTTCCCAGCAACATCTTTGCCGTGTCGTCGGTTCAGCTGGTAGGTAACGGGCCCGGAGCGATTATCCATCCTGGCGCCCATATCCCCGAAGACACCCGCCTGCCGACCGTGCTGTTTCAAACCACCATCAGCAAGCTGCGAAACCTGCTCGCCGCGACTGGCCGCGGCCGAGAAGACAAGTCTATAGGAATCATGGCCGCGGTTGCCGCCGCCACCGACCATCGCCGCGTGGCACTGGTGGATGATGGGAAGAGGCTGGATCGCCTTCTCGATCAACTCAATTCGATCGTCAGCACCGACACCGGTCCGTCGACTTTATCTGCGCTCGTCGATGCGACCAAGGGCCTCGAGGCCACCGCGCCGGATCTCTTCGAGACGCTGCGCCAGGCCGTCGAGCCGATGCAGACCTTCGCCGAGACGCGCGGACAGATGGAAACACTGCTATCCGGCGTCGATCACACGCTGGGCACCACGCACCAATCGCTCAACAATCACATCGATCAGCTGGTCCGCATCACAACGGATTTCACGCCGGTAGTGGGGGTGCTGGCGCTCAAGTCGAACGCTTTTCTTCCGGCCGCCGTCAAGGTGGACAACTTGGCCACCAAGTTCATGGAGGAAGTCTGGATGCCAGACATCTCACTCGCCAACGGACGGGTGAACGTGTCGTTCACTCCCTCCTACTCCTACACGCGCGCTGACTGCCCGCGTTACGGCGAGCTCAAGGGGCCAAGCTGCTTCACCGCGCCATTGGTCCCGGTCCGTCCGAATCTACCGGAAGTGCTTCTGCCGCAGAACTATCAGCCGCCCAAGGATCTCGCGCCGCCGCCGGGAACTATCATCGGACCGGACGGCAACCTCGTCGCCGTCGGTCCGCCGCTGATCAACCCGAATCCCAATCTGCAAGACCCCAATCCGCCGCTTTCGGCAGGGGTTACCCCTTCGCCGCCGGTACCGGGAACCGCGAACCCCGACGACGCGCCTCCACCGCCGGCGCCGGGATCGGTTGCACCGTCGTCTTTCGGTGGCAACGTCGGGCCTGTCGGCAGCCAGTACGAACGGAACATGTTGACCGTGATCACCGGCCGGCCCGCGACTGCGGCCACCGAACTGCTCTTGGGCCCTATCGCCCGCGGAGCAACCGTGTCGCTGACCCAATCGGCTCCGGTTGGGAGTAACAAATGAAGTTTCGCGGGCCGCTCATCGGCCTGTCGCTGTTCATGGTCGCCGCATTAACGGTCACGTGGCTGGTGTACGTGAGCCTGCGACGGGACGTGGCCGGGAACACGGCGTCGTATTCGGCGGTATTCAGCGATGTGTACGGGCTGCGTGAGGGTGACGACGTCCGGATGGCCGGGGTCCGCGTGGGCCGAGTCGAGAAGATCGACCTCGACGGGAAACTGGCCAAGGTCTCGTTCGTCGTACAAGACGAACAGCCATTGTTCGGTAACACCGTGGCCTCGGTGACCTACCAGAACATCGTCGGACAACGTTACCTCGGGCTTTCGTTGGGCACCGAGGGGAGTCGCGATCGGCTGCCGCCCGGAAGCGTCGTCCCGCTGGAACGCACGGAACCGTCCTTCGATGTCACTGCACTTCTCAACGGCTACGAGCCGCTGTTCAGTCTGTTGAACCCACACGATGCCGACAACCTCACCAAAGCTGTCATCCAGTCACTGCAGGGCGATACCGCATCTCTTGCCACGCTGACCAGCCAGACAACAACGCTCACAGAGACATTCGCCGGAAGGGACGAGGCCCTCGGCGATATGATCACCAACCTCAACAAGGTGGTTCACAGTCTTGCTCAGCAGAACGCGAACCTCGACGGCATCATCACTCAGACCCGTGACACCGTTTCCACCCTCGACGGGCGGCGTCCGGAACTGGTGGCGGCGGCAGGTTCGCTGGCGCGCGTGATGGGCCGGCTCTCGGCTTCCGCCACAGACCTGTACCCATCGATCGCCGAACTCATAGATCGGCAGCCAGGTTTCGTCCGACACCTACTCAGCGTCGAACCACAGGTGGCGTTCTTCGCCGACAACATTCCGCTGGCGTTGAAGGGACTCACCCGGATGGCCAACCAAGGCGCCTACGGCAACGGGTACGCGTGCGACGCGAACTTCCTCGGATTCTTCCCCGGCCTCAATGACGTCGTGCCGATCATCGTCGACGCCGCCACGCCCGGAAACAAAGCGCAGCACACCCCGAAGTGCAGGAACACGGCTAATGGCTGACCACTGGGTGCGGCGGCGACTGAAGCGTGAGCACAAGCGTGCGCTGGAGAGTTACAACAAGACGTGGCTTGGGTTCATCGCCGTCGCGGTGGTCGCGGTGGTCATCGGAGCCATGCTGATCGTCCACACGCTTGGCGCCGGGTACCGGCACTACACGGCGGAGTTGCTGCAGGCGGCCTCGCTGAGAGCCGGGAACCCGATCACCCTCGCGGGCATACCGGTCGGCACGATCACCAGCATGAAGCTCGCCGGTGACCACGTCGAGGCGGGGTTGAAGATCCGCGACGACATCGTGCTGGGCAAAGATTCCAAAGCAGTGATCATGGTCGCCACCATTCTCGGTTCGCGCTACCTCGCGGTAGAGCCGAACGGCCCGGGCTCCCTTCCAAGTGGCACCTTCGACTTGGCGCACACCGAAGTTCCCTACGACCTGCAGGCCGCATTGAGGGACGCCACAACCACTTTCGAGCAGGTGGACTCCGACAGGTTCGCGCAATCGCTGACCCTGCTCGGCAAGCAACTCGAGACGATGCCCGCGGTGGTACCTCAGGCAATGGCGAACATCGACTCACTGTCGTCGATCATCGCGCAGCGGCGTGACCAGTTGGGCCAGTTACTCAAAAGCACCGAGCCGGTCACCAACACGTTGCGCCGCCAGCAGGCCAACATGGGCAGCCTGGTCAACCAGGGGAAGGACCTGATGGGCCAATTCGTCGCGCGGCGTGCCGTTTTCCACGCGATGATGCAGTCCCTCACGAATCTGGTCGACATCCTGAGCAAGATCGTCGTCAGCGACCGGGCGGGAATCGATGCGCTGGTCAAAGACACGCGAGAGTTCACCAACATCATCGCGCGACACGACGACCTGCTGCGGAACATGCTGCAAGTCAGCCCCGTGTTGTCGCGGGAGGTGGCCAACATGACCGGTGACGGCAACGCCGTTGCGTTCAATGCGCCCGCCGGCGCGCTCATCGATTCGTGGATGTGCGCCATCAGCGGCCGCGCCAAGCAGTTCGGGATGATCCAGTATTTCAAGGACTGCAAGTGACCGGGCATAGGGCCAGAGCCAGGATCAGGATCGTCGCCATCGCTGCCGCCGTCGCGTCGGTGGTCGCAGCGGTCGGCGTCGGGTGGTGGTACCTCGGCGCCAAGGAGGACCCGATCACCGTAACGGCCCAATTCGACACTGCCTCAGGCTTATACGAAGGCAATGTGGTGGCGGTACTGGGCATGCCGGTAGGCAAGATCACCAAGATCACCCCGCGGGGTGGCTACGTCGAGGTGGAGTTCACCGTCGACCGCAACGTCAAGGTTCCCGCCGACGCCCAAGCCGTAACGGTGTCGACGTCAATCCTCACCGACCGCCAGATCGAGCTCACCCCGCCCTACCGTGGCGGCCCCACCTTGGAAAACCACGACACCATCGGCTTGACGCGTACCAAGACGCCCGTCGAATTCAGCCGCGTGCTCAGCGTTCTCGACCGGGTGACCAAATCACTCGAGGGTGACGGCCATGGCGGAGGCCCCATCGCCGACCTGATCAACAGCGGTGCGGCCGTCGTCGACGGCAACGGCGGAAAGATGAAACAAGCACTCGACGAACTGTCCAGGGCGCTGCGGCTGAGCAGCGACGGCGGCGCGCAGACCCGCGAGCAGATCACCACGATCGTCAAGAACGTCAGCTCGCTGTTGGAGGCTGCCGCCGCCAATGATGCGAAGCTGCGGGAATTCGCGTCAACCATTCACCTGGCCAGCCAGATTCTGGCCGACGAGGATATCGGCACCGGCAATACGGGCAAGAGGCTCGACCAACTGGTCCAACAGGCCACCGATCTGCTCGATGCCCACCGCGACACCATCAGGCAGGCCGTTCTCAACGGCAACATCCTGGCGAAGACGGCTACGGACAATCAACGCGAGATCGCCGAATTGCTTGATTTGGCTCCGATGGTGGCCGACAACGTCTACAACACCATTGACCGCGCCAACGGTGCCGTGCGCGGGCGCCTGCTCACCGACAGGGCAGCTCTCGATACCCAGTACGCGAAAGAGATCTGCAACTTGATGGGCCTTAGGCAACTGGGCTGCAGTACCGGGACCCTGCAGGACTTCGGACCTGATTTCGGGCTCACCTACGTACTGGACGGCATGGCGGCGATGGGGCAGAAGTGAGGAGCGCGCCCGGGAAGTCCGCCCTTGCGATTGTCGCGACCATCGCGGCCACGGCAGTCGTCAGCTCGGGATGCGGCACGGACGGGCTTGCCAGCCTTCCTCTTCCGGCTCCCGGGTTGAGTTCCGCGGGATATCGACTGACCGCGATCTTCAGCAACGCCCTCAACCTGCCAATGAATGCCAAGGTGAAGCTCGCCGGCGCCGACGTAGGCCAGCTGGTGTCCATGGTTGCCCGCAACTACACCGCGGTGACCACGCTGCGTATCAACGCGGGTGTCCGATTGCCATTAGGCAGTACGGCCGAGTTGCGCACCGCGACACCGCTGGGTGACGTGTTCGTGGCGTTACAGCCACCCCGGGCGCCCGAACCGAACGCGGCGATGTTGCACGACGGCGACACCATAGGCTTGGGTTCGACGGCGGCGTCCGCGACGGTCGAGTCGCTGCTGAGCTCGGCGGCGGTGGTGGTGAACGGCGGGGCGGTGCGCAACTTCACCAATATCATCAACGGCGTTGGTAAGGCGACGGGCGACCGAGGCCAGGCGCTCGCAGATCTGATCCGCAAGTCGAACCAGTTGCTCGGCACGCTGGACTCCCGTTCGGGGCAGATCTCGAGCGCGATGACCGAAATGTCACGGCTCGCCGACGAACTCGACGCCAAAGAGCACACCATCACCGAACTGATGGCGGCCGCCGGGCCCAGCACCGATGCCCTGGCCGCCAACACGACCGAAATGTCGGACTTGGCCGTACAAGCCGGTGACACCGCCCGGCTGCTGGCCAGATTCCCGTCGATCGGGGGAACCGACACCAGCGGCCGGAGCATCATCCGAGACCTGAACACGCTCGCCGGAGTGGCCAACGACGTTGCGGTAAGCCCAGATACCAGCTGGCTGCCCTTGAACCGGATGCTTCCTCCACTGATCAAGTCGACTTCCGGTTTTGCTGTTGCCGGGCGCGGCGGTGTCGACCGGCTGGTATTGGGATCGATACCCGACATCGGGTTCCCCGGTGACATCGGGTTGCACGGACCACAACGGTACAACTGGAACCAATTTATCGGCTCGTTGAAGTACACGTTGTGGCGTCTGCAAGAACGAGTGGTGGGGCGGGGGCCGAACTCGCCGCAGGTGCCGGTGATACCGGATCCGAACCTGCCGGGGGCAATCGAGGTCGCCCCTCCCCCGGCGCCGCCGGCCCCCGGCCCGCAACCGCCTGGAACACAGCGGTGATCGGGGCGATCGCCGACGCCATCGTCCGCCTGGTGCGGGCGGGTCACCGGCGGCAGGCGTGGCTGTCGGTGGGCGGACTGGTGCTGACGCTGGTCGTTGCGACCGCCTACCTACTGGCCGGCGCGTTGCGGGTGGCGCCGTTCACGTCGTCGTACCAGGTCACCGTGCAGTTGCCCGAATCCGGCGGGCTGCTGCCCAATCAGGATGTCGCCCTGCGCGGTGTGCGCATCGGTCGTGTCCAGTCACTACAGATCACCGACAGAGGGGTAGATGCCGTCGCGACCATCACCTCGAGGGTGAGGATCCCGGCGAACACCGCCGTACACGTGTCGGCGCTGTCTGCAGGCGGCGAGCAATGCCTCAACTTCGAAGCCGAATCCGACGCCGGACCGTATCTGCACGGCGGCAGCATCATCGGACTGGACCGGACCACCGTTCCGCTCAGCATGGCACAGTTGCTCGCCGACGCCGACGGAATGCTGGCGCAGGTCGACCCCCACAAGATGGAGCTGATGAAGAGGGAACTGAGCCTGACCAAACAGGGCCCGCAGAAGTTGGCCGCCATCGTCGACGGCGGCACGTTCCTGCTTTCGACGCTCGACTCTGTGCTGCCCGAAACCACCAGCATCATCAAGACCAGCCGCGTGGTGCTGACCCTCGCAGCCGATAAGAACGCCGGCCTGGCCGCAACGACCACGGGCCTCAATCGAACCCTGGCCGGCGTGGCCAGAATGCAAGGCGGCTATCGCCGCCTGATTCAGCAGGCGCCGCAGAGCCTCTCGGCCGTCGACAGCTTGTTCGCCGATAACTCGGACACGATGGTGCAACTACTGGGCAGCGCGGCCAGCGCCGCGCAGCTTCTCTATCTGCGGGTGCCGGCACTCAACACGCTTTTCCCCGATTATCGCGGGTCGCTATTGGACGCCTTGGCCGGCACCATTCACGACCACGGCATCTGGGCGACGGCTGACTGGTACCCCCGGTACGCTTGCGACTACGGCACGCCGTCATTTCCACCCTCTAACGCCGACTATCCCGAGCCTTTCATGTACACCTACTGCCGCGACGACGATCCCGCGGTTGGGATCCGTGGGGCCAAGAACGCGCCGCGCCCGGCCGGCGACGACACCGCCGGCCCGCCACCGGGGGCGGACCTGGGCCGCAGAACCGATCCAGCACCGAAGGGCCGCTACACGGTTCCCACCCCCTACGGCGGCCCCGTTCTGCCGATAGAACCGCCGCACTAAGACCGACACCCGTCTAGCCAAGGAGATGATGATGGCCACGACGACCGACAGAAACCTCGACACCGACACCGAGGGCGAAAAGCCGCACGCCGCAACGGAAGGCGCCGACACGGAAACAGCCGAGAAGGAAAAATCCGAGAAGGAAAAATCCGAGGCCGAAGCCACCGAGGCCGACGAAGCTACGGCCGACGACGAGGCCGCCGAGGCCGATGACGCCACGGCTGACGACGAGGACGACGATGAACCCTTCAAAGACAAGCGCGACAAGACCAGGCGGCGCAGACGACCGTGGCGCCAATATCTGCGTCGCGGCGTGCTGCCCGTGCTACTTGTTGCCTCACTTGCGGTTTCCGGCTTCCTCGGATGGAAGCAGTGGCAGGAG
>JARLGR010000135.1 GCA_031292665.1 Mycobacterium sp.
CGCCCGGGCACACGCCGAACGCCTCACTCCCAACGTGCTGGCCGCCCTCGCCGACGCCGCGTTGACCATGGCCGACCTCGACGCCGTCGTGGTGGGCTGTGGTCCCGGCCCGTTCACCGGCCTGCGGGCCGGGATGGCCACCGCCGCCGCCTACGGGCACGCGCTGGGCATCCCCGTGCACGGCGTCTGCAGCCTGGACGCCATCGGGGTGCGCACCTCCGGCGACACGCTGGTGGTCACCGACGCGCGCCGGCGGGAGGTGTACTGGGCGCGCTACCGCGACGGCGTCCGCACCGCCGGTCCGGCGGTCAACGCCCCGGCCGACGTCGACCCCGGCACCGCGCGTGCGGTCGCCGGCTCCCCCGAGCACGCGGCGCTGTTCGACCTGCCGCGCTCCGAGCCGGCGTACCCGACGCCCGCAGGCCTGGTGCGCGCGGTTGCCGACTGGTCGGACAAGCCCGCACCACTGGTCGCGCTGTACCTGCGCCGGCCCGACGCCAAACCCTTGGCGGCCCAACGATGACCGCCTTCCGCGAGTCAGTGACCATCGACGCGCTGACCCCCGCCGACGCGCAGCGGTGCGCCCAGCTGGAGGCGCAGCTGTTCGACGGCGACGACCCGTGGCCCGCGGCGGCGTTCAACCGGGAGCTGGCCAGCGCCCACAACCACTACGTGGGCGCGCGGACGGGCGGGACCCTGGTCGGCTACGCCGGCATTTCCCGGTTGGGCCGCAGGCCGCCGTTCGAGTACGAGGTTCACACCATCGGCGTCGACCCGGCATACCAGGGACACGGCGTCGGCCGCCGGTTGCTCGACGCGCTGCTCGATTTCGCCGACGGCGGCGTCGTGTACCTGGAGGTCCGCACTGACAACGAGCCGGCCATCACGCTGTACCGCATGGCGGGGTTCGAGCAGGTCGGCCTGCGCCGGCGGTATTACCGAGTCAGCGGCGCCGACGCGTACACCATGCGCAGGGAGGCGCGCGGGTGAGCACCGTCCTGGCCATCGAAACCTCCTGTGACGAAACGGGAGTCGGTATCGCGCGCCTCGACCCGGGCGGGAGCGTGACGTTGCTCGCCGACGAGGTCGCGTCCAGCGTCGACGAACATGTCCGCTTCGGCGGCGTGGTCCCCGAGATCGCCTCCCGGGCGCACCTGGAGGCGCTGGGCCCCACCATGCGCCGCGCGCTGGCGGCCGCCGGCCTGGAAAAGCCTGACATCGTCGCGGCCACCATCGGGCCCGGGCTGGCCGGCGCGCTGCTGGTGGGAGTCGCAGCGGCCAAGGCATATTCGGCCGCTTGGGGCGTCCCGTTCTACGCGGTCAACCACCTGGGCGGGCACCTGGCCGCCGACGTCTACGAACACGGGCCGTTGCCCGAGTGCGTGGCCCTGCTGGTGTCCGGCGGCCATACGCACCTCCTGCATGTGCGCTCGCTCGGCGAGCCGATCGCCGAGTTGGGCAGCACCGTCGACGACGCCGCCGGCGAGGCCTACGACAAGGTGGCACGGCTGCTGGGGCTGGGCTACCCGGGCGGCAAGGTGCTCGACGACCTGGCCCGCGCCGGCGCCCGGGAGCCCCGGGAGATCATCGCCTTTCCGCGCGGCATGACCGGCCCATCCGACGACCCGTACGCGTTCAGCTTCTCCGGGCTCAAAACCGCTGTGGCGCGGTACGTGGAGAGCCATCCCGATGCGCAGACCGCCGACATCGCCGCCGGGTTTCAGGAGGCCGTCGCCGACGTGTTGACCATGAAAGCGGTGCGCGCGGCAACCCGGCTCGGCGTCTCGACCCTGCTGATCGCCGGGGGGGTGGCTGCCAATTCGCGGCTGCGCGAGCTGGCGGAGCAGCGCTGCGTAGCGGCGGGACTGACGCTGCGGATCCCCAGGCCGCGGCTGTGCACCGACAACGGGGCGATGATCGCGTCGTTCGCCGCGCACCTGGTGGCGGCGGGCGCGCCCCCGTCACCGCTGGACGTGCCCAGCGACCCCGGCCTGCCCGTGGTGAAAGGCCGGTTGCCCTGATCGGTTAGTTGCCGGTCTCCTGGGTGACGACGAGCAGGTTGTCGCCGGTCGCCCAGGCCGTGGTGAACGTGGCCATGGGGATCTGCTCGTTGCGGCCGTTGGGGGTGCCGCTGTCGTTGAGGTGCACGACGTCGTCGCGGGTGTCGACTCCGGTGACGACGACGCCGTGGTCGGCGGCGGTTCGCGTCCCCTGGCCCGGCGGGTAGTTCCAGATCGTTTCGGCATTGACCGCGGCGATCACCTTGTGGCCGCCGGCCAGGTCCTGCTCGAGTCCCTGCATGGTGTTGCCGGTCGTGAGCTGGGATTGGATGCCGTATTTGCCCATTAGCACGACCAGGTCTTCGGGGGAGGTGCCGTCAAAGCGGTAGATGCCGCCGCGGTGGGCTTCGCTTTTGGTGAACACGCCGCGTAGCTCGATGCCGAGTTGGGTGGGCTCACGTCCGGTGAGCTGGCCGACCACGTCGGCGACGGCCATCAAACCGCAGTCCTGCTGGTGCTGGTAGCGCCAGTAGGGCGCGGCGGCCGCGGGGTTGCCGTACATCTGGCCGTTCGGATCGGCGCTGGCCAGCCCTGTGCTGACCTCCGCCAATGCGACGGCGACCGCAACGACCAGCGCGGGCACGCCGGGGGTGCGGGTCCGGTCGAGGATGCCGGTGAACATGACCTCATTGTTAGCACTGGACGGGATACGCGCGCCGGTTATCGGCGGGAAGCAGCAGGCGGCCCTTGAGTGCTAGCACTCTCGTGTATAGAGTGCTAGGTGGCAATCGGGCGCTCCCCTGCGTCGGCACCCGCGACGACGGCGCGAGGGCACGGCCTAATGCCGGATCACCTAAAGAACGGGCGGTTCGGGGCGAGCTCCGGACCGGCCGCCCACTCGGTCCGGGCGATGCCCGGACCTGCAACAACACAGTCCGGGCCACAGACCCGGACCCGATCGAACTAGTGGAGGGCTCCAATCGTGGCGAAGGTGAACATCAAGCCACTCGAGGACAAGATTCTCGTGCAGGCCAACGAGGCCGAGACCACGACCGCGTCCGGTCTGGTCATTCCTGACACCGCCAAGGAGAAGCCGCAGGAAGGCACCGTCGTCGCAGTCGGCCCCGGCCGGTGGGACGAGGACGGCGAGAAGCGGATCCCGCTCGACGTGTCCGAGGGTGACACCGTCATCTACAGCAAGTATGGCGGCACCGAGATCAAGTACAACGGTGAGGAATACCTGATCCTGTCGGCACGCGACGTGCTGGCCGTCGTATCCAAGTAAGTACCGTGTTCCGCCCCGGCGATCCCCGTGTCTCAAGCACGGGGATCAACCGGGGCGGCATGCGTTGGCAAGGGCATTTTTAAGGAGCCTGATGAGCAAGATCATTGAGTACGACGAAGTCGCGCGACGCGCGATGGAGGCGGGCGTGAACAAGCTCGCCGACGCGGTGCGCGTCACGCTCGGGCCGCACGGCCGGCACGTGATGCTGGCCAAGGCGTTCGGCGGACCCACGGTCACCAACGACGGCGTCACCGTCGCGCGTGAGATCGAACTGGAAGACCCGTTCGAGAACCTGGGCGCCCAACTGGTGAAGTCGGTGGCCACCAAGACCAACGACGTCGCGGGCGACGGCACCACCACGGCGACCGTACTGGCGCAGGCGCTCATCAAGGGCGGCCTGCGTTTGGTCGCCGCCGGCGCCAACCCGATCGAACTGGGCTCAGGGATCAGCAAGGCCGCCGACGCGGTGTCCGAGGCGCTGCTGGCGTCGGCCACCCCGGTGTCCGGCAAGGACGCGATCGCCCAGGTGGCGACGGTGTCGTCGCGGGACGCCCACCTGGGTGAGCTCGTCGGCGAGGCGATGAGCAAGGTCGGCGCGGACGGCGTGGTCAGCGTCGAGGAGTCCTCGACCCTGAGCACCGAGCTGGAGTTCACCGAGGGCGTCGGCTTCGACAAGGGCTTCCTGTCGGCGTACTTCGTCACCGACTTCGACTCGCAGGAGGCGGTGCTCGACGACCCGCTGATCCTGTTGCACCAGGACAAGATCAGCTCGCTGCCCGACCTGCTGCCGATGCTGGAGAAGGTCGCCGAAGCGGGCAAGCCGCTGATGATCATCGCCGAAGACGTCGAGGGCGAGCCCCTGGCGACCCTGGTCGTCAACTCCATCCGCAAGACGCTTCGGGCGGTCGCCGTCAAGGCACCGTTCTTCGGCGACCGGCGCAAGGCGTTCCTCCAGGACCTGGCGATCGTGACGGGCGCCGAGGTGGTCAACCCCGACACCGGCCTGCTGCTGCGGGAGGTCGGCCTCGAGGTGCTGGGCTCGGCTCGCCGCGCCGTGGTGAGCAAGGACGAGACGATCATCGTCGACGGCGGTGGCTCGGCCGAGGCGGTCGCCAACCGCATCAAGCAGTTGCGCGCCGAGATCGAGGCGAGCGACTCGGACTGGGACCGTGAGAAGCTGCAGGAGCGGCTGGCCAAGCTCGCCGGCGGGGTCGCCGTCCTCAAAGTGGGCGCCGCCACCGAGACCGCGCTCAAGGAGCGCAAGGAAAGCGTCGAGGATGCCGTCGCGGCCGCCAAGGCCGCCGTCGAGGAGGGCGTCGTCGCGGGCGGCGGATCCGCACTCATCGGAGCCCGCAAGGCGCTCAAGGGCCTGCGCGGGTCGCTGACCGGCGACGAAGCGCTCGGCGTCGGCGTGTTCTCCGAGGCGCTCGCGGCACCGCTGTACTGGATCGCCACCAACGCTGGGCTGGACGGCGCGGTCGTGGTGAACAAGGTCAGCGAGCTGCCCGCCGGGCACGGGCTCAACGCCGAGAAGCTCACCTACGGCGACCTGGTGGCCGACGGGGTCATCGACCCGGTCAAGGTGACCCGGTCCGCGGTGCTCAACGCGGCGTCGGTGGCCCGGATGGTGCTCACCACCGAGACGGCGATTGTCGAGAAGCCTGCCCACCAAGAGGACCACGGCCACCATCACGGGCACGCTCACTAGACGCGCCACAACAAAGCGAAGCACCCCCGGCACCAATGGCCGGGGGTGCTTCGCTTCACTGGTCGCCTGCCAGATCTAGACGTTGGGGGCAAGCAAGAGGAATCTCTGCCATCGCCGCGCGCTGGCCGCCGGTAACGTGCCAGGACGCGTGTCCGTTCAATCGAGGAGGCATCGGTGCCGGCGAACGACAACGGGAACGCGGGTGACGGGGACGTCGATCCTGCAGGCTTAGCGAGTCTGGTCAACGCTATGTTCGAGGACCGGATCCCAGTAATACATCGGCTAGGAATCCGAATCGTGGAGGTGCGGGACGGATTCATCGCGGGGGCGGCACCGCTGGAGGGCAACCTCAACCATCAGGGCTCGATGTATGCGGGCACCCTGTTCGGTCTGGGAGAGGCGCTGGGCGCCGTCGTGTTCGCGGCCAATTTTGACCTGAGCCGTTTCACCGCGACGGTGAAGGACGTGCAGATCCGCTACCGCCGGCCAGCCATGACCGATGTTCGCGCCGAAGCGTCATTGGACGCGAGCACGGTCGCGCGCATTAAGCGGGAAGCCGACACCGTCGGTAAGGCCGAGTTCGTGCTTGATGCGGAACTGAAGGACACCGCGGGCGTCGTGGTCGCCACCACTCACGGCACCTATCAGGTCCGCAGGCTGTGAGAGGTGTCGAGACGGCCGTCGTCGACAAGCCCGCCGAGGGAGCCGAGGGAGCCGAGGACCGCGGTCATGCTCACTAGGCGATCGATGCCCGACTGTGGGTTTAATGTACGAAATCTCAAGCTAAACGCTCCCGGCCACAGCGGCCGGGAGTGTTCTCGTCTGACGCCGGCCGCTCGCTTAGGCGTGCACGTCGCGAAGCCCGACGGCGAAGCGCAGGCCTGAGCAGTTGTAGCACCCCACGCACCCGACGCAGTTTGTGCAGCCGGCGCAACCCAGGCATGCGATACACCGCTTGCATACTGCGCACGCCACGCATGCGACGCTGCCGGCGACCGCGAATGACATTGCGGTGACGGCACTTGCGGCGACGGCGGCGCTGCCGGCCGTGGCTATAGATCCGGCGACGCCGGCACTGGCCGCGGTGGCCGCCGATCCGATGACCGCGGTGCTGGCCGCCGTGGCTGCCGAACCGACTACCGCGGAACTGGCCACGGTCGCCACGGAGGCAACTACCGCGGCGCTGGCGACTGCGGCGGTGGAGTCCGAGCCGCTGTCGTCAGTGCCAATGCTTTTGACCACGTCGTTCATTTTCTCTCATCGAGTCGCGTCGGTGCCCGTTGCCCGCACAGCAAATCGATAACACAAGCCCAGCCTGCCGCTAAAACCGAGCGGTAAACATGCGGGATGACGACCGAGGGCCCCGAGACGCTCAGCCCGGAATGGAGCCATTCGGGCTGCCGGAGCGTCGTTCCAGGTATCGAACCCCCTCCACCATCTCATCTCAAGGAAGCGATGACATGATGACTCGGCACTACCAACTGATCCCGAAAATACTTGTCAGCGGCGCTATCGCTGTCGGCTTCTGCGTCGGGGGAGCAGCACCGGCCAGTGCCAACCCGGATCCGTACGGCGGCCTGCACTGCAGCTGCCAAGAGAAAGCTCCCGCCGGCAGCGCGGATCCGACGCAAGAGATCAAACGAGGACTCCAGGAGGGCCACACTGCCGTGTTGCCAGGATTACCCGCACCGGCCCAGCCCCGCCAACCGCAGCAGTAACCACCGACACGGCGGGGGTCGATCCGTCAGAGCTGGGTTACGCCGACCGGCGAATGCCGCGACTGCGGCCGATGTCGCCCTTCAGCAGCATGTCGCGCTCGGATTCCGACAGGCCGCCCCACACGCCGTAGGGTTCGCCGACTTCGAGCGAATGCGAACGGCACTCCTGGATCACCGGGCAGCGCCGGCACATCTCCTTGGCACGCTGCTCGCGTTGCATGCGGGCACGGCCACGCTCCCCGTCGGGGTGGAAGAACATCGATGAGTCAACGCCGCGGCACAGGCCCTGCAGTTGCCAGTTCCAGATGTCGGCGTTCGGGCCAGGTAGCTGCTCCGGCTGTGGCATTGGTGTCATTCCCTCTCTGCACGGCACGCCCAAGTGAGGTAAGTCCGCGAAGCGATTGTGTAACTGATTCGCGGGTGGTGTCACCGATGACTACCCGTCAATCTCGAACTTAGGGGGGTCGACGAATTTCCGTCAATAGCCAGTTAGACCGGCAAAATATATAAGCGTTGGAGGAGAATTTACGCCGCGTTCATCTGCGACGCATAGCCGACCGCGAAGCGTGCTACCAGGCAACTTGTCCAAATCGAGATTGCGCAGCTCAGGACACAAGGAAGGGGGAGGGGCAATTAATATGGCCGCCGAGGCGATTAACAGTTTGGTAACACAGACACCACAAAGTGTTTACTGGTCACTGTGATTGATACTCGTCACACTTCGTTGGTCCCGGGGAGCATCGACCGATTGCTGACGGCCGTCGCTTTCGGGGACCGGCCCGGCAGCTGGCCGCTGCCGACGGCGAGCACGCCCGACCAACTGTGGCTACGGGCCGTGGCGTGCGGCGGCCAGGGTCGTTACGGCGCCGCCTATCGAGACCTCGCGGCGCTGCGCCGCAGCGGTCCGGGGCGACTGGTCTCGTTGGGCCACAGCACGCAGGGATCGTTTCTGCGGCAGCTCGGTTGGCACACGTTGGCGCGGGGCTGGGACGGGCGTGCGCTCGCGCTGGCGGGCACGGACCCCGAGGCCTGCGCCGACGCGCTGA
>JARLGR010000136.1 GCA_031292665.1 Mycobacterium sp.
CGAGCACGCCCGCGGCGGCGAGCGCGCCGAGCCACGCGGTGCGCCGCTGCCAGCCGACTGCCGCGTACGCCAGCCCGGCCAGCGCGGGCAGCACGATCGGTGCAAGAACAAGGATGATCATCAGTCGTGCAGCTCCCGCAGTTCGTCCAGGTCGGTGCTGCCGAACACGGCGCGCATCCGGCTGGTGAGCACCTGCAGCACGAGCACGGCCAGCAACACGTCGAAGGAGACGCCGAGCTCGACGACCACCGGAACCCCGGCGGTGGTGAGGAACGCGGCCGCGGTGATGCCGTTGTCCAGCAGCAGGAACCCGGCCAGCTGCGAGAGCGCGCGGCGGCGGGTGACCAGCACGAAGAACCCGAGCAGCACCACGGTCACCGCGACCGGCACCGCGTGGGTGGCCGGTGACGGCGAGAGCCGCACCACCGGCTGGGTGACGGCGTAGGCGAGCAGCGCGAGCACCGCGGCGGCGAGCAGCGATGCGGTGACGTTGACCAGCGGCTGGGTCTCCCGCGCCTCCCCGGAGGCCTCCAGAGCGCGTCGGACGAGCAGGGGCAGCAGCACCGCGCGCAGCAGGAGGATCCCGACCGCGACGGCTCCGAGCTCGGTGTCGTGCTGGTGCACGGCGAGCACCGCGACCAGCCCGGCCAGCGCCGTGGCCTGGATCGTGAACAGCCGCACGATCGCGGACAGCTGCCGGCGCCACAGGATCAGCACCGCGGCGAGCAGGAACACCCCGCACGCCAGGTCGAGCAGTTGCACGTAGGTCGTCTCGCTCATATCCGTCTCAGCCCAGGAAGAAGGACGCGGCCACAGCCAGCAGCGCGAGTAGGAACGAGCCGGCCAGCAGCTCCGGCACCCGGAATAGCCGCAGCTTGGCCAGGAACACCTCACCGGCGGCGAGGACGACGCCGAGCG
This sequence comes from Mycobacterium sp., assembly GCA_031292665.1. Lineage (GTDB taxonomy): Bacteria > Actinomycetota > Actinomycetes > Mycobacteriales > Mycobacteriaceae > Mycobacterium. The sequence goes on from JARLGR010000136.1 coordinate 919, forward strand.
TGGCCACCTTGGCCGCGAACACGACCAGCGCCAACGGGATCGCGGCGAGCCCGGCGCCGGTCACGATTCCCCACGGCGCGAACAGGCTGGCCAGCAACCCGAGCAGCACGCCCAGGCGCATCGCCGAGGCCCACTCCACCAACGCGAGATCGGGGCCGGCGTACTCGAGAATCATCGCCTCGTGGATCATCGTCAGCTCGAGGTGGGTGGACGGGTTGTCCACCGGCAGCCGCCCGGCCTCGGCCATGGTCACGACCGCCAGCGCGACCGCGGCGAGCAGGCTCGCCGGGGAGATCACCGCGCGTGGGTCGTGCACGGTTGCGCCGACGATGGCGGCGAGGTTCGTCGAGCCGACCCGCACCGACAGCGCGAACACCGACAGCAGGATCGTCGGCTCCACCAGCGACATCACGGTCATCTCGCGGCTGGCGCCCATGCCACCGAACGCGGTGCCGGTGTCCAGCCCGGCCAGCGCGAGCGTCACCGTGCCCAGCGCCAGCACCGCGGCCACCGCGATCAGGTCCGCGACCGAGTCCAGTGGCGAGGAGGTGGTGGCGAATGGAACGACCGCGGCAACGACCAGAACGGTCGCGGTCAGCAGCAGCGGCGCGGCGCGGAAGACCCATCCGGTGCCGTCCGGGGTGATCGGCTCCTTGCGCAGCAGTTTGCGCAGGTCGCGCCAGGGCTGCGCCACGCCGGCTCCGGCGCGTCCCTCCAACCGGGCGCGCACCTGACGCATCAGCCCGACCAGCAGCGGCGACCCGCCGCCGACGAGGGCAACCTGCGCGGCCGCGCCGAGCGCACCCGCCGCGGTCACCGGATCACCGCGAGCACGATCAGCAACCCGGTGAACGCGAAGAACCCGTAGCCGAGGTAGCGGTGCACGCTGCCGTTGGCCAGGCCGCGGGCAGCCTCACCGACCGCGTGGGACGCGGACAGCACCGGCTCATAGAGGCGATGTTCGATCCGGTCCGGCACCCTGGTCTGGAACTGGACGCGCTCGACCAGGTATGCCGACTCGGTGGTCGGGGTGACGTCGACGTCGGTCTCCGGCGCGAGCACGTTGTCAAAGACGCGCTGCAGCGGTTCGGCGAACGACGTGGCGGTGTACTCCATCCGCGCCGACATCGGGCCGGCGCCGCAGTCCCACAGCCTGGCCACCCGCCGGGCCCGCCGCGCCGCGAGCACCCGGACACCGGCCAGCGCACCGACGGCCGCGGCGAGCAGCGCGACCGTGATCAGCAGCGGCGACATGCTGCCCGCATAACCGGTCAGCCGCAGCGTCACCGGTCCGTGCACGGCGTCCACGGCGCTGGACCCGAACGCCGTGGACGCCGCCCGGGACAGCCTCGGGAGCACCGCCGCCGGCGCGATCGCCAGCACGACGCATCCGGCCGCGGCCAGGCCAGCCCCGGCCAGCATCGACGAAGGACTCTCCACAGCCTGTTCGGCGACGGTGCTGCGCGGGCGGGCCAGAAACCCCACCCCGAACGCCTTCACGAACGTCGCCACCGCCAGCCCGGCGGTCAACGCCACCACCGCCACCGCGAGCGGCATCGCCACCGCGGTCGCGGTCGCGGTCGTCGGCAGCGCATGGATCAGGCTTTGCAGCAGCAGCCACTCGCTGACGAAGCCGTTGCCCGGCGGCAGTGCCGACGCGCCCAGGGCGCCGACCGCGAACAGCGCCGTGGTCACGGGCATCCGCGACCGCAGCCCGCCGAGTGCGTCCAGGTTGCGGCTGCCAGTGGCGCGCAGCACCGACCCGGCCGAGCAGAACAGCACCGTCTTGAACGCCGCGTGATTGACCAGATGCAACAGTCCAGTGGTCAGCGCGAGCCCGGCCAGCAGCTGGCTTCCGGACGCGGCGAAGTATCCGCCCGCGCCGACACCGATCAAGACCAGGCCCATGTTCTCGGTGGTCGAGTACGCGAGCAGCCGTTTGAGGTCGACAGCCACCACGGCCTGCAAGATCCCATACAGCGCCGAGACCGCACCCGCGGTCAGCACCGCCAGCCACCACCACCGCGACCCGCCACGCAGCAGATCCAGGCCCACCCGCAACACTCCATACACCCCGAGGTTCACCATCGCCGCGCTCATCAACGCCGAGACATGACTGGGCGCCTCCGGATGCGCCCGGGGCAGCCACACGTGCAGCGGCACCACCCCGGCCTTGGACGCGAACCCGAGCAGCGTCGCCGCGAACACCGCACCCTTCACGGCCGGTGACATCCCGCCTGCCGCGGCCCGCAACTGCGTGAACGACTCGCCGTGCGCGGCCGCAGCGAAACCCACCAGCCCGGCCAGGATCGCCAGTAGCCCCAGGTGCGTCATCACCGCATACCAGCGCCCAGCCTCGCCGACCGCGGCTCGACGCCGATGCTCAGCCAGCACGAGTAGCAGCGAGGTCAGCGCCATCAGCTCCCACGCCACCAGCAACGTGCTCACACTCGCCGCCGCCGGCACCAGCAGCATCGCGGCCACGAACAGCGGCAGCGTCGCCTGCATCACCCGCCCGTCGCCGTGCGCACCGTGCCCGCTCGGCCGCACGTAGCCGACCCCGTACACCGCCGCACACGCCGCTACCGCGCCGGTCACCGCCACGAACAGCCCGCCGAGCGGATCCAACGCCAACCGCACCCCGGCCAGCGGCAGCAGATCCGGTAACCACGCGCTGAACGACGACCCACCCATCGCGGCCACCCCGGCCACCACGGCAGCCAGCCCGGCGCCCGCAGTCCCGATGCCCACCAGCGTCGCCCGGCGGCGAGTCGGCGCCGCCACCCCGGCGGCCACCGCGAGCACGCTCAACCCCAGCGCCGTGCCAAACGCCGACCCGGCAACGCTCACGGCCTACGCCCCCCGGCAGCGTGAGACATAACAGGGCAACGCTTCATCGGCCGGTCAGCCCTCGCAGCGCTGCGACGATCGCCTCCGGCGGTGGCGGGCAGCCCGGCACCTGCACGTCCACCGGCACTACGTCGGAGACCGCACCGGCCACCCCGTACCCGCCGGCGAACACTCCACAGTTGAGTGCGCAGTCCCCGCAGGCCACCACCAGCCGCGGCTCGGGCACCGCCTCATGCGTGCGGCGCAGCGCCACCTCCATGTTGCGGGTCACCGGCCCGGTCACCAGCAGCGCATCGGCATGCCGTGGCGAGGCCACCAACCGGGCACCGTAGCGTTCGGCGTCATAGACCGGCCCGAACGCCGACGCAATCTCGATCTCGCAGCCGTTGCATGAGCCGGCGTCCACGTGCCGCAGCTGCAGGGACCCGTTCAGCTCGCCCGCCCGCTCCGGGCCGGTCCCTGCCGGCCGCGGCGGGGCCGGCTCGGCCACTCGACCCGTAGCACGGATCTTGCGCCACAGCCCGATCACGACGCCGCCGCGCTACGGCTGACCCCAGCGCCGCTCACGTCGGGCTGCTCAGTCCGCAACTCGGCGAGCAGCTCATTCTGCCCGGCCAGCAGCTCAGTCAAGATCCGCCGGGCCGCGCCCATCAACTCCGCCGCGTCCCCACAGGCCAGCGCGTACATCACCGTGCTGCCCGTGCGCGTCGCGGTCACGATCCCCGAGCGGCGCAACACCCCCAACTGCTGCGACAGGTTCGACGGCTCAATCTCGATCACGGCCAGCATGTCCCGCACCGATCGCGGCCCATCGGCCAGCAGCTCCAGCACCCGGATCCGCGCCGGATGCCCCAGCATCCGGAAGAACTCCGCCTTCGCCTGATACAGCGGAACCGACACCGCCAACCCCCCCACTCCCTACGACGCTGACGCAGAAACATAACATATCCAAAATTGATAAACTTCGAAACTCTGCCGTAGAGCAGCGCAGTGGCCGTGGTCGTCTTCGACCGGAGCCGCCGCGGGGGCATGCTGACCTGCCAGCACCGACTCCTCTCGGCCATGCTGGCGCGGCGGCACACGGCACGCGACCGCACTGCGGCCAGCCGTGATGTCTCGCTTCCGGCTTCGACAGACCGAACAGACGAGCCTGCAGCCCAGCACCAGCGCGGCGCGGCCGGCGACCGAGCACGCCGCATCGGTCCGACCCGACGGCTCCGACCGATCGAACTGGATCCGAGCATGAGCGAAGTCCAAGCCTGGGCGCGCAGCCGGGCTCACCGTTCCTGATCGGCTTGGCTGCGGCCCGAGCAGCCGGCCTACAGGAGCGCCCGCAAGGGGAACCCCGAGGAGAACCCGATGCGCACCGATATCACCTTCCACTCCGGCGACGACTGGTGCGCCGGCTGGCTGTACCGGCCTGAGGGCTTCGAGGGACCGCGGCCGCTGATGGTGATGGCGCACGGCTTCAGCGCGACCAAGGAGCTGCGCCTCCCCGCCTACGCCGAGCGCTTCTGCGCGGCCGGGATCGGGGTGCTGCTGTTCGATTACCGCCACTTCGGCGGCAGCGGCGGCGAGCCACGCCAGCTGGTCGACATCTCGCGCCGGCACGCTGACTTCCGCCGCGCGCTGGCGTACGCGCGCGACCTCGACTGGGTCGACCCGGACCGCGTCGGCCTGTTCGGCAGCTCGTTCGCCGGCGGCCACGTCCTCGCCGTCGGGGCCGCCGACGGGCGGGTCGCGGCGATCGTCTCGCAGTGTCCGTTCACCGATGGCCTCGCGACCCTCCCCGCGCTCGGGCTCAAGACGATCATGCAGGCCACTGTCGCCGGGCTGCGCGATCAGGTCACCGCGCTGCGTCGCGGCGCGCCGTATTACATCCCCGCCGCAGCACCGCCCGGCAGCCTCGGCGTGATGACCACCGACGACTCGCTGTCCGGCATGACCACGATGGCCGAGCAGTCGGTCGACCCGCACTGGGACAACCGCGTCGCCGCCCGGATCTTTCTTCGGGCCCCCATGTACCGCCCGGGTCTAAAAGCAGCGAAGCTCCCCTGCCCGGCGCTGTTCTGCATCACCGACCAGGACTCGCTCGCCCCCGCGGAGCACACGGCCAAGCTGGCCGCGCGCGGGCCGCGAAACGAGATCAAGCGCTACCCGATCGGCCACTTCGACATTTACGTGGGTGAGGACTGGGAGCGAGCGGTCGCCGATCAGACCGAGTTCCTCGTGCGCACGCTGAAGCCGTAGCTGCGCCCAGTCTCAACCCATGAACGCTGCCGCCCATAAACGCGCGGCACCGCTGGACACGCCGAACACCGCCACGATCCCGTCGCCGGTGAACTTGTCCACCGTGCCGCCGTAACGCTGCACAACCGCCGTGCAGCGGTCGGCCAGCTCGGCCATGATCTCCCGCAGCCGCTCTGCCCCGACGGCAGAGGCGATGTCCATCGAATGCACCACGTCGGCGAAGAGAACCGTGACCTGCTTGTACTCAGCCCGGGTATCGCCGTCTTGGACCGGTGAGCCACAACCGTGGCAAAACCGGGCGTGCTCCAGAGGCTCAGTGCCGCACGTCCGGCACGCTGCTATGGCCGTCACCCGACCCTCCACCGATCCCGGGCCCCAACGTTTGCAGGGTGCTCTAAGGATAGGCGGTTAGACACTTCCGGGGGGCCGTCGGCGTTCACGGTGATTCCGACACAGAGTTTTGACAGCGTCGTATCTCTTCTTTATCGAGACGCGGTTCGGTTGACGGTCAGTCAGCTATCCAGGGGACCTGCCTGGCAAGGCGTGTAGCCTCCCCTTACCGGGTGGTGCAGATTATTTGCGAGGGAGTCCGTGCGGGCATCGGCGCCGACAAGGACTCCCCGCCCGAGCCGTTACACGAGGACGACATTGCCAGAAGAAACGCCCAGCCTGCGGCCACACTTCGAGGACGTGCAGGCCCACTACGACCTGTCCGATGATTTCTTCGCGTTGTTCTTGGACCCGACGCGGACGTACACCTGCGCTTACTTCGAGCGCGATGACATGACACTGGAAGAGGCCCAGATCGCCAAGATCGACCTCGCGCTGGGCAAACTGGGCCTGCAGCCGGGCATGGTGCTGCTCGAAGTCGGCTGCGGTTGGGGGGCGGCGATGCTACGCGCATTGGAGAAGTACGACGTCAACGTCGTCGGTCTGACGCTGAGCAAGAACCAGGCTGCCTACGTCGAGCAGCTGCTCGCGGCATCGGATAGCCCGCGTTCCAAGCGGGTGCTGCTCGAGGGCTGGGAGCAGTTTCACGAGCCGGTGGACCGGATCGTGGCGATCGGCCCACTCGAGCATTTCGGCTTCGACCGCTACGCCGCTTTCTTCAAGAGGGCGTATGACCTGTTGCCGGGCGATGGCACGATGCTGCTGCACACGATCGTGCTGTTGAGCAGGCAGGAGCTCAAAGAGCGCAATCTGCCGATCACGATGCGGCATGTGCGTTTCTTCAAATTCATCCTGGACGAGATCTTCCCCGGCGGCCGGGTGCCGACGGTGGCACGGGTCGAGGAGCACGCCACGAAGGTCGGGTTCACGGTGAGCCGGATCCAGCGGCTGCAACCGCACTACGCGAGGACGCTCGACATGTGGGCGGCGGCGCTAGAGGCTCATAAGGACGAGGCGATCGCGATCCAGTCGGAAGAGGTCTACGACCGGTACATGAAGTACCTGACCGGCTGTGCCGAGTTGTTCCACGACGGCTACACCGATTTGTGCCAGTTCACGCTGGAAAAGGGATAGTCCCGCCTCATTGGCGCTTATCGAGGCTTCTTGAGTTCGTCCGATCGATTATCCCCATCCGCTCACATGCACCCGGCAGGCTCCGTGGCCGTCCTAATCAAACCCTAATCCAACTAAAATCCGCTCCGGTTCAAACGAGGTACGACCGGGCCGGAGGGTTACGTTCCGATTCCGTGTGAACGGCCCTGCGCCCGAACGCATCTTCTCTAGGCAAGTATTCGAGTCCAAGGCGGCTGCTGAGCGTGCTGTTGCCGCTTTGCGAAAGACAATGGAGGAGATCCGCGCATCAGCTGCGCCCGACCGCGATCGTTGAGGCGCGCCGCATGGGCATGGCAGCCGTTATCACAAAGGTCGAGCGGGGAGCGGATCGTGCTCCAACTGGTCGAGCAAGCGTCTGGAGCAATCCTTTTGCCGTGGCACGAGCGCGGCGGAGCCTCATCGCATACAGCGAGACCTTGGAGCACTTGGGCCCAGATGGCGGGCCGCGATGCCGTCCATGTTGGGCGACCATTCGCGGATCAGCACCGGGCCGGAACGGCAACGAAGCTCCGTCAACCGCAGCCTTCGGCCCCGCCCTTCATGGCAGGCTCCAACCATGACATTTACCATTTACGCGCGTGGCCCAGTCGAAGAAGGCGGCCAGGAGCCATCCACCAGGTGGGAAACCTATGACTTCGGTGACGTCGCTCAGTACACGATCTATCCGAGCGGTGTACTCATCGTCGACAAAGACGGGGATGGAAGCTGCTGGGTGCTTACCCCAGATCGCTGGCAGTGGCTGAGGTCCACCAACCACGCGCCAGGCGTGGAGGGCAACGCAGGCGGAGGCCAATTTGGCTCGCTTTGACGTCATTGGTACCCGGTAGACACTCGATGCAGTGGCTGCCAGGCTGTGGGCGAGGTCAAGAGTCGTCTCCTCCTCCTCAGCGAACTCGATGGGGTGTAGGCGTCATCAGCTTCGTCGAGGGCTTCCGTTTCGACGTGGAGCGACCCTGGGTGCGGGTTCGCCCGGGTGCAGCTTCTCGCGAATCTTGCCCCACATTTCCTGCGGCACAGTCGATTTGACTGCATCGATGATCCTGTTGAGCTGGACCATCATCTTGGCGACGTCGATGCCCTGGTCACGCCCGTCGGGGCCGACGTACCGAGCATCCCCGCAATGTCGATGAACCAGGCGGCGGTGATCGGTGACGCCATCGGGGTCTTCTCACTATCGGGCATACGTCGACCTCAACACTTACCCCTGTGGGGGTTAACGGGGCGCAGCAATGGTGGGTCGCCGGTCGGCGTCATCGGGTTGATTGCGACCGGCTTTGTTCTCCTGCATCTGAGCCGCGCCCGACAGGTAGGGGTTGGTGGCCCTTTGCACGTTGGCAAGCAATACAACACCGCCGAATGCGACGATGCCGAGAATCAGCAGTGGCCACAGCGCACCAACCAGGACAGCAAGTGATGCGCGAATAAGCAGGCGCGGCGGGAGTTGATGGCAGAACCTTTTGCAGACAAAGGCGACGACCATGGTGATCCCCGACGCGCACAGGTATGCA